>NZ_DATMFZ010000112.1:0-34525 GCF_035556675.1 Geminicoccus sp.
GCCGACTATCTCGCCGCCTGCCCCTTCCCCCAGGAGCCCGGCTCGCCCCTGTTCCTGGGTGTGCGCGGCGGGCCCATGGCCGCCGATGCCGTCCGGCGGCGCATCCGCCATGCCCGCAGCGTCCTGAACCTGCCCGACACCACGACCCCGCATGCCCTGCGCCACAGCTTCGCCACCCATCTCCTGGAGAACGGCGCGGACCTGCGCTCCATCCAGGAACTGCTAGGCCATGCCAGCCTGTCCACCACCCAGAAATACACGCAGGTCGACCAGGAACGGCTGTACCAGCTCTATGGCGCCGCCCATCCCCGCGCCTGACCGCCAGGGCCGGGCCCAGTCCGGTTCGCCCATGTGCGGTTTGCGTTGTGCCGTCCGCCTGCCTAGGGTCGGCCCGTTCCTAGTCCGGCCAAACCTGAACGATCGATGCGCCTGCGTGCCATCCTCCTGATCCTGGCCGCGGCGGCGGCTCTGTTCGGCGCGCTGGCAGGCGGGTTCTATCTCCTCTCCGACCCGGAGCGGATCCGCCAGCAGGCCGAGGCGTCGCTGGCAGCCGTGCTCGACCGGCCGGTCCGGCTGGAAGGCCGGATCGGGCTGAGCTTCCTCCCGGCACCTCGGGCGGTGATCACCGCGCCGAGCCTCCTGGCAGAGGGCGCCACCGTGGCACGGGCCGACCGCATCGACCTGACCCTGTCACCGCTACGGCTCCTGACCGGGCAGCCGTCGGTGCAGGCGCTGACCGCCGTTCGCCCGGAGCTGGCCGCACCCGTGGCAGTCCAGGACCTGCTGCGCCTGGCGGACGGCGGCGAGACCGGCACGATCGAGGTGGCCGATGGCCGGCTGGCCGTCCAGCTGGCACCGGACACGCCGCCGCTGGAGCTGGCCGCCCTGACGCTCGACCGCAGGGAGGACGCGGATGGCATGGTGCGGCTCGCGCTGGATGCCGAGACGGCCGACGGCCCGCTCGCTCTGGACGGGACCTTCCGGCGCGCGGACAGCAGCGGCGCCGTGCCCGCCGAGCTTGAGCTGCGCTCAGGCGAAAGCCGGATCGCGTGGCAGGGCCTCCTGGCCGCAGAGCGGCTGTTCGGCCGACTGGAGGTCGCGGCGGCAGGCAGGCTGCCGGCCTGGCTCGGGCGGTGGGCAACACTCGGGCCCGATGCGCCGTGGCGGGGCGAGAGCCGCGTGGACTATGGGGTGGCCGGCCTGAAGCTCACCGATCTCGCCGCCTCTTCGGGCAGCACCACCCTGTCCGGCACGTTCGAGCTCCATCATGCCGAGGGGGCCGGCGGACTGCGCCTGGATCTGCGCGGCGCGTCCCTGGCCGCAGCGGACCTGGACCAGCTGGCGGCCGGTACGGGCCTGGTGGACGGCAACCGGATCGAGGTGAAGCTCACCGGCCATGGGCTCGACCTGCGCGGCGTGGCGCTGCCGGCCGTAGACCTGACGGGCCGCCTCCTGCCGGACGGCCAAGTCGAGATCGACCGGCTGGCGGCCTCGGTCGGCGCCGATGGCGCATTCCGGCTGGAACGGGCGCGGCTGTCGCCGGGCCAGGAGCTGGCCGGCACGATGAGCCTCGACCTGCCGACCGCCGTGCCGGTGCTGGGGCAATTAGGGGTCCTGCCGGACTGGCTGCCGCCGGACCGGCCGGCCGGGCTGCTGGTCGAGGGCGAGTTGCGCTGGCGGCCCGGCAGCTGGACGCTCGAGCAGGCGACACTGCAGGCCGACCAGAGCCGGCTCGCCGGCAAGATCGGGCTTGCCGCCGGCGCCGTGACCCTTGCAGGCGAGATCGACCGGCTCGACCTGGCGCAGTGGCTTGCCGGGTCCTCCGAACCCTTGGACCTGCTCCGGCACCTGCCGGACGGGGAGTTCGACCTGCGGATCGGCCGGCTGTCGCAAGGCGATGCCTGGATCACCGATGTCGCGCTCGAGGCCCGCAGCCGAAACGGCCGCCTGACGATCACCGAGGCGTCGGCCGGGGATCGTGCCGAGCTGCATGCGACGCTCGCCGGCTCGCTCGATCCGGCCCGCCGCACGCTGGACATGGTGCTGGGACTGACTGCGCCGCGGCCGCAGCGGATCGCCTCGGTGCTGGACCGGGACCTGCCCTGGCTGGCGCGCCTGCCGGGGCTGGAGGGAGCCCTGTCGCTGCGCGGACCGTTCGACCGGCTGGAAGTGGCACTGGACCTGGCCGGCGACGGGCAGAGCATCACCGCCAGCGGCACGCTCGGACAGGGCAGCCAGGCAGCGGCGACCGCCCTGGACGTCCGGGCTCAGGCGCCCGATCTCGCCGCCCTCCTGGCCGAGTTGACACTCCTGCCGATCGAGCCGCGTGCGCTGGGCGGCAAGTTGGTGGCCGATGCACGGCTCGGCCGCAGCGAGGACGGGCGCTGGCAAGGCCAGATCGAGCTTGCGGCCGGGCCGCTGCGTGCCAACGGCCAGCTCGGCCTGCGCACGACCGGCGAGGTGCCGCGCCTTGCCGGGCAGCTGGCGTTGGCCGTGGCCCCGGCTTCCCTCTCCGAGCTCTATGACTTCATGTCCACCGCCCTGTCGTTCGCGCCGGGCTCGCCGCTGCGCTGGCCGGGCGCCTGGCCGGCCGTGGACCTCCAGTGGCACTGGCTGTTCGCGGCCGAGCTCGACCTCACCTTGCGCCAGCTGCCCGACCCGGACGGCCAAGGCCTTGGCCGGGTGCGCCTGGCGGAGGGACGCCTCGACCTGGAACGGCTGGACCTGTCCCTGCCGCAGGGTGGCAGGCTGCGGGGCGATCTCGCCGTGGACGGCCGCGGAATCGTACCGCTCCTGGAGCTGGACCTGGCGCTCGACGATGCCGACAGCGCGGCGCTGGGCGGCCTACTCGGGATCGACCGGGCGCCCCAGGCGAGGCTCGCCGCCGAAGCCAGCCTCGCCGGCCAGGGCAGATCCGTACAGGCGATCGTGAGCGACCTGGCGGGCGAGCTGCGCCTGGCAATCGGGCCGGGCACGCTGCCGCCGGCAGTCGGCAGCGACGCTCCGCCCTTCGCGTTTGCCGGCATCCACGGCGCACTGACCGCCAAGCGCGGCCTGCTGGAAAGCAGCCCGCCCCATCTGGCCGTCGACCTGCCGGACCAGTCGCGCCGCTACCTGGCGGCGCGGCTCGACCTGCCGGTCTGGTTCCTCGATGCGACGCTGCCGCCGGATGGCGGGCTGCCGGGCTGGCACCTGCTGGGGCCGCCCGGGCAGGTGCGGGTGCTGCCGCTCAGTCCGACGGACCCAGCATCAGCTCAGGGCGAACCAGCCGGTCGAACTCCTCCTCGGTCAGGAGGCCCAGCGCCAGCGCCGACTCCTTGAGGGTCGTGCCCTCCTTGTGCGCCTTCTTGGCGACCTTGGCGGCGTTGTCGTAGCCGATCTTCGGGTTGAGGGCCGTCACCAGCATCAGGCTCTCGTTCATGATCTGGGCCAGCCGCTCACGATTGGCCTCGATCCCGACCACGCAGTTGTCGGTGAACGAGCGGCAGCCGTCCGCGATCAGCCGGATCGACTGCAGCACGTTGTAGATGATCACCGGCTTGAACACGTTCAGCTCGAAATGGCCGTTCGAGCCGCCCACCGAGGCCGCCACGTGGTTGCCCATCACCTGGGCGCAGACCATGGTCAGCGCCTCTGACTGGGTCGGGTTGACCTTGCCCGGCATGATCGAGCTGCCGGGCTCGTTCTCCGGCAGGGAGATCTCGCCGAGGCCGCAGCGCGGGCCGGAGCCCAGCAGCCGGACATCGTTGGCGATCTTCATCAGCGAGACGGCCAGCGTGTTGAGCGCCCCCGACAGCTCGACCATGGCGTCGTGCGAGGCCAGCGCCTCGAACTTGTTGGGTGCTGTCACGAACGGCAGGCCGGTGATAGTCGCCACCTCGGCGGCAAAGCCCTCGGCAAAACCCTTCTTGGCATTGAGGCCGGTGCCGACCGCGGTGCCGCCCTGTGCCAGGTACCAGACCCGCGGCAGGGCCGCCTTCACCCGCTCTATGCCGTAGGCGATCTGGCAGGCATAGCCGCCGAACTCCTGGCCGAGCGTCATCGGCGTCGCATCCTGCAGATGGGTGCGGCCGATCTTGATGATGTCCTTGAACTCGTCGGCCTTCTTGGCCAGCGCCGCGTGCAGGTGCTCCAGCGCCGGGATCAGCGCGTTGCACGCCTGCTCGCCCGCGGCGATGTGCATGGCGGTGGGGAAAGTGTCGTTGGAGGACTGGCCGCGATTGACATGATCGTTCGGGTGGACCGGCGACTTGCCGCCCTTGCTGCCGTTCAGCAGCTCGTTGGCGCGGCTGGCGATCACCTCGTTGGCGTTCATGTTCGACTGGGTGCCCGACCCGGTCTGCCAGACCACCAGCGGGAACTCGTCGACCAGCCTCAGCTCCACCACCTCCTCGGCGGCCTTGGCGATTGCGTCGCCGAGCTTGCCATCGAGCTGGCCCAGCCGAACGTTCACCCGCGCTGCGGCCAGCTTGACGATGCCCAGTGCGCGGACCAGCGGTGCCGGCATCCGCTCGTCACCGATCCGGAAGTTCTGCAGGGAACGCTGGGTCTGGGCACCCCAGTGCCGGTCCGCCGGAACCTCGATCGGCCCGAACGTGTCGCTCTCGACCCGGACCTCTTTGGCAACACTCATCACAAACGCTCCTGCGCCCCATGTTTTGCAGCTCAGGTCGCGGCTTTCGGGCCATCCGTCAACGGTCGGATAGGCTGAGGCACGCTGTGCGGGTGTCGCCCGTCCCGGTTCGGAGAGCTTGCCGGGCTGGCCCGAGAAAGGGGGCTACCGCGTCGAGAAGGATCAGCGCTTGCGGAAGCGGTCCAGGGAGACGATCTGGGCGCCGCCGCCGGATGCCGCCTCGTCGGCAGGCTCGGCCACATCGTCACCGGCGTGATCGCGGACCGGTGCCTCTCGGTCGCGGCCGGCCAGGAGCGGCACGGTCTCGGCGAGGTTCTCCTCGGCGGGCGGCTCGATCGTGAACTGCAGGCCGAACTCGACGCCTGGGTCGGCGAACACCTTGAGCGCGGCGAACGGGATGACGATACGCTGCGGCTGGTTGTTGAAGCTGAGCGTGACCGCCATCGTCTCGTCGTCGACCTGCAGGTCCCAGTACTGGTGCTGGAGGACGATGGTCATCTCGGTCGGGTAGCGCTCGCGCAGGGAGGCAGCGAGGCCCACGCCCGGATGGTCGGTGCGGAAGGTGATATAGAAATGATGCGGCTGCGGCAGGCCTTCACGGGCGACGCGGGACAGGACGTCGCGCACGACGCCGCGCAAGGCCTGTTCGACCAGCTGGCCGTATTGGATGCTGTCCTTGCTCATCTCGACCTTGAAGCCGCACCAGGACCGGAGAAACCCGGAAGAAGTCGTTTGAAGTGGGGGGGCTTCTGTTGCCCGGCGCCCCCCCGAACCGCGCTTACCTAATGATTAGGCAGCGAGGGCCAGACGGCTATTGTCGTTGGCACTTGTGTTTTAGCCCGATAACGGCGGTACCATGCCGGGCAAAAGCCACACCCTTACTACGCACGTCGATCCTAATTCGCCCCCGCGAGCGCCGCGGCCTGCCCGTAGTCCCGGGCCGACCACGGCGATGTTTGGTGGAGGCGCCGGGCTCTGCCCCCGGGTCCGTAACGCCTATGCCGTGTGACGTTTATCGCCATAGTCGGCTCGCGCCGACGCCTCGAATATAGGAGCGAACTGGTCCGGATGGAAGGGTGCGGCGCAGCGATGTGCGCATGGGGTGCTTCCGCTGTGATCGAAGGAAGGCGGTGCTTCCCCTGTGTCGGGCGGGAGGTCTAAACGCGCGGCACCGGGATCGTGCCTGTTGCGCGGCCCGCTTCAGCGACGCTGCGCGTCCATTCCTGCCGGAGGGCATGATGCGGTTGAACGAGCGCCAGTCGGCGGAGATCGAGGAACTGCGCCAGGCCGAGCCGGGCGCTACCCGGCGGCCGGTGGCCCCGGCGCTCGAGGAGATCCTGTTCCAGGCGCTGCCGGTGCTCGACCAAGGCTTCGTGCGGGTGGTCGACTATATGGGCGACGATGCGGCCATCGTGCAGGCGGCCCGGGTCTCCTACGGCAAAGGCACCCGCAAGGTCTCCGACGACCGCGGCCTGATCCGTTATCTCATGCGCCATCGCCACACCTCGCCGTTCGAGATGTGCGAGATCAAGCTGCACGTGAAGCTGCCGATCTTCATCGCCCGGCAGTGGATCCGTCACCGCACCGCGGCCGTGAACGAGTATTCCGCGCGCTACTCGGTCCTGGACGACGAACTGTACCTGCCCGAGCCGGAAGGCGTGGCGGCACAAGCCGTGAACAACCGTCAGGGCCGCGGCGGCGCACTCGATCCGGACGCCGCGGAGGCGGTACGCCAGGCGATCCGGGACAGCGGCGAGGCGGCGTTCCGCTGCTACCATGAGTTGCTCAACGCGGATGCGGAGGGGCAGCCGCTCGATCCCGAGCGCAGCGGGGTGGCGCGCGAGCTGGCCCGGGTGGTCCTGCCGCTCTCCACCTATACGCAGTGGTACTGGAAGACCGACCTGCACAACCTCCTGCATTTCGTGGCGCTGCGACTTGATCCCCATGCCCAGGCGGAGATCCGGGCCTATGCGGAGGTGATCGTGGAGATCATCCGGCGCTGGGTTCCGATCACCTTCGAGGCGTTCACCGACTACCGCCTCAATGCCCTGGAACTCTCGGGCCCGGCCCTGGCGATACTGCGCAGGATGCTTGGTGGCGAGAAAGTGACAGTCGAAGACAGCGGCCTTTCCCCCCGCGAATGGCGGGAACTGACGGATGCCCTGGCTGTTTGACACGCACACAGCAGCAAAATTGTGCTCTCCGTCCGTCAGGACGTTGCTTCGTTGTCGCAACCGGTCCAGAAAAGCGGGGACGAACAGGGTGTTACCGATCTATTTAACGCCAGAGCCCTTATGCTGTGCCCCGCTCACGGCGCCTGCGGCGTCCGAGGCGTTAGGAAATTTTTGCTACGGACGAACGCGCGGAGGTATCATGAAATCCAGGATCCGCCAGATCGCCGGGGTTGGAATGCTTGCGCTCCTGACCGGGTGCTCGGCCTTCACCTCGACCTCTGGCCTGAACGAGTTGAAGCAGACCAGCGCAAGCGGTGATGCATTCACCCAGGCACTCTTCCAGGAGTATTCGGCGCTCTCGCAGTCGGAGTACGACCAGTACGACTGGCGTGATTCGCTGTTCTACACCGAGCGCGCCAAGATGGCCGCGTCCGGCACGGCTCCCGAGCCGACCCCGATCAGCGCGCGCAACGAGCCGGCGGACATGGTCGGTACGCTGACCGAGGCGCGGGCCACCCTGGTGAGCACGCTTGCCACCGAGGAGGCCCAGGCCGATCCGGCCACCGCCGCCAAGGCGCAGGCCAGCTTCGACTGCTGGATGGAGCAGCAGGAAGAGAACTTCCAGGTCGAGGACATCGCGACCTGCCGCAAGGGCTTCGAGGATGCCATCGCCGCGCTGACGCCGGTGGAAGAGGTCGAGGTCATCTCGATTTCCTCGGATGTGCTCTTCGACTTCGACAAGGCGGTCGTGAAGGAGGAGTTCAAGCCGCAGCTCGATGCGATCGCCGCTGAGCTGGTGGCGGACACCAACAAGCGCCTGCTCGTCTGGGGCCACACCGACACGGTCGGCACCGAAGAGTACAACATGGGCCTGTCGGTGCGCCGTGCCGAGGCGGTCGCGACCTACCTGGAAGGTCAGGGCGTCGATGCCTCGCGCCTGACGATCCAGGGCTTCGGCGAGACCAAGCTGGCCGTGCCGACCGGCGACCAGGTGCCCGAGCCGCGCAACCGGCGCGTGGAAGTGCGCCAGCGCTGATCGTCTCGACGGACGGAAACCCCGTCTGGCGATCTTGGAGAACCCGCGCGGCAACGCGCGGGTTTTTCTTTTTTCCGGGCTGAACGACATGAACCCGGCCAACCGCGACTACGCGCTGGAGCTGGCACGCGCCGCAGGCGGTGCCATCCTGTTCGCCTTCCCGCTCCTGATGACGATGGAGATGTGGTGGCTGGGCTTCGGCATGGACCGCCTGCGTCTGGCCCTGTTCGTCGGCCTGGGCCTCCTGCTGCTCATCGGCCTGTCCACGCGGGTGGGCTTCGGCGCGGACACGGGCTGGCGCGACGACCTCCTCGATGCGTTTTCCGCCTATCTGGTGGGCGTGCTGGTGAGCCTCGGCCTGCTCGTCCTGTTCGGCGTGCTCGATCCAGCCATGTCCGTGGGCGAATGGGTCGGCAAGCTGGCGGTCCAGTCGATCCCGGCCGGAATCGGCGCGATCCTGGCCCGTGCCCAATTCGCCGCGCCGCCCGAGGAGGGGCAGGAGGACCAGCCGCCGGCCAGCTACGGGGCCGAGCTGTTCGTGATGCTGGCGGGTGCCGTCTACATCGCCTTCAACGTGGCGCCGACCGACGAGATCCAGCTCATCGCGCATCTGGTGACACCCTGGCACACGATCCTGCTGGCCCTCGTCTCGGTCCTCCTCCTGCATCTGCTGGTCTATGCCCTGGGCTTTGCCGGTCAGGAGGCATGGCCGGAGGATACGGGCTTCTTCGCCGTGTTCTTCCGCTTCAGCCTGACGGGCTACGGCCTGTCCCTCGCGGTCAGCTTCTACATCCTGTGGACCTTCGGCCGAACCGACCTCACCGGGCTGGGCGAGGTGCTCACCATGACGGTGATCCTGGGCTTCCCGTCCGCCCTCGGCGCCGCCACGGCGCGCCTGATCGTGTGAGCGGAGCATGAGCAGCAAGCAGCCGGATCGGAACCAGGGGGATCACGCCAGGCCCCGCCCACCCACGCCGTTGCTCGAATGGGTCGCCGCCGGCCTGGGTGCCGCGGTCGCGATCTTCATCGTCGGCTATCTGGCCTGGGACGGGCTGACGGGCGCGGATGCACCGGCCGACCTGGTGATCCGGGTGGACGGGGTCGAGGCCGCCACCGCAGGATTCCGGGTCGACCTGATCATCACCAACCTGGGCGGCGAGACGGCGGCCGAAGCCAGGATCGCGGTGACCGCCGCCACCGGCGAGGAGCAGGAAGCCGGCGAGATCACCTTCGACTACGTGCCCGGCCATTCCAGCCGGCGCGGCTCGCTGCTGTTCCGGAACCGCCCGGACCCGGCGGCGCTGACCGCGCGCGTCCTGGGCTTTCGCGAACCGTGAGCCTTCAGCGCAGGGCGAAGATGATCGGTGCCGCGACGTCGCGATGGGCGCCGGTCATCATCTCCGGCGGAGGCGGCGGCAACGGGCTGACGCGCTCCACCACCGCCACGGCCTCCTCGTCCAGCACCTCAGTGCCGGAACTGTCGATCAGGCGGACCCCCAGCACGTCGCCGTTCCGGTTGACCCGGAACACGATGATGGCGGTGCCTTGCTTGCGGCGCATCTGGGCTGATCGGGGATAGCGCAGCGCCCGTTGGAACTTGCCCAGCACCGCACCCTGCCAGCTGGGCGGCGCGTTGGCGAGCGACACGGCCTGCTGGCTGTTGTGAGAGGAGTCCGGTGCTGCCGCGGTCGCGGACTTGTTGGGCTGCGGTGCCGCCTGCCGGGGCGGCTCCTTGGCAACCCGCTCGACCTGCTGGTCCGGCTTGTCGGGCGGCGGCGGGCGGCGGGTCGGCGGCTTGGGCTTGCTGCGCGGCGGCGGTGGTGCCGGCATCGGCGGCGGCTCGGGCAGCGCCACCTCCGCGGGCTCCGGCAGGTCCAGCGCCAGCTCCGACACTTCTGGCGGCAGTTCCACGGGCGGCGGCTCGGGCAACTCGAGCTCCAGCTCGGTGACCGGTTCCGGCAGTTCCACCGGGGCGGGCTCTGCCAGGTCGATCTCCAGTTCGCTGACCGGGTCGGGCAGTTCCACCTGCGCCGGCTCCGGCAGCGGCAGCTCGTTCAGGATCTCCTCGACATTGGGCGAGGTCGGCAGCGGCGCTAGGTCGATCATCACCGCCGCGGGCGGCTCACCCGGGATCTCCACCGGCCGGCGCCAGTTCAGCGCCACCAGCGCCACCCCGCCATGCAGCGCCGCCACCACCAGGAAGGCGGCCACCCAGCGCCGCAGGTCGCCCGCCCCCCCACCCTCGGAGATCTCGTAGGGAAGTGCCGCCGCGCTCACTGGGCAGGCACCGCCTCGAGGCCGACCAGCCCGACCTTCAGGTAGCCCGCGGCCCGCATCAGGTTCATCACGGCCATCACTTCGCCGTAGGGCACGCCCTCGTCGGCGCGGATGAAGATCCGCTGCTCCTTGTCGCCCGAGGTGACGCGGTCCAGGCCGGTGCCGATTGCTGCCCGTTCGACCTCGTCGCTGTTGATCGCGACCGAGAGGTCCTTTTGCAGCGACACGAAGACCGGCGCTTTCGGCCGGGGCGAGGCCTTGGCATTGGCGGGCGGCAGGTCCACCGCGATGTCCGCGGTCGCGAGCGGTGCGGCCACCATGAAGATGATCAGGAGGACCAGCACCACGTCGATGAACGGCGTGACGTTGATGTCATGGTTGTCGCCCAGATCGTCGCCGTCGTCGAGCTTCGCTGCCATTGTCACTCACTCCGCTGCACGGGCATAGCCGCGGCCGCGCGCGCCGCGGCGATCCAGATCGCGCGACACGAGGCGCATCACCTCGGCCGACATGTCGCCGACCAGAGCGCGGTAGCCGGAAATCTGCCGGGCGAAATGGTTGTAGACGACCACGGCGGGGATCGCGGCCACCAGGCCGATCGCCGTGGCGAGCAGCGCCTCGGCGATGCCGGGCGCCACCACGGCGAGATTGGTGGTCTGCGATTCCGAGATGCCGATGAAGCTGTTCATGATCCCCCAGACCGTGCCGAACAGGCCGACGAACGGGGCGGTCGAGCCGATGGTCGCGAGCACGCCGGTGCCGCGGATCATCCGCCGGCCGACCGCCGCCTCGATCCGATCGAGCCGCGACGCCACGCGCTCCTTGATGCCGGCCTTGCCGTCGCTGGCGGCCTCCAAGTCCTCCGACATCTGGAGCTCGGTCTTGGCGGCGGACAGCAGGCTGCCGGCCACCAGGTCACCCTTGGCCACGCCTGCCAGGGCCTCGCCCAGGTCGGGTGCCCGGGCCAGCCGTGCAGCCGCGTGCCTGGCCCGGCGCCTGGCCATCGCCAGCTCCAGGAACTTGGCGAGGCAGATCGTCCAGGTGACCACCGAGGCGAAGGCGAGCCCGACCATGACTGCCTTGACCACCAGGTCGGCGGCCATGAACATGCCCCAGGGCGAAAGGTCGTGGGGCAGGCTGGCCGATGCGGCGCCGAGCTGCTCCTCCTCCAGAATGCCCATGCCGTCGCCCAGGCCCGGCACGATCGGCCATGCGTCTGCCGTCCCGCCGGACGGGACGGGCTCGCCCGGGGCCAAGGCTTGGTCCTGGCCCCCACCCTCGGCCGGGCCGGCGCCCGCCACCCCCGCGGTATCGGCCACCGGGGCCAGTGGCGGCTCCTGAGCATGTGCCGCCCCGGCAAGCACGGAGACCAGGGCCAGGACCATCACCGGATACCGGAGACCCGGAAGATCCAGCCGTGCAGCCACCGCATCACGGACCATGAACCGCTCTCTAGTTTAGAACCACTTTACTTTGCCTCTACCCCTCGCATCTCTGGCGTGAGCCGGGCAGGCGGCAAGACTCGCGCATCGTCTACGACCACGCGCAGCGTATGTCTTCCACCAATTTCAGGAGTTCTGCCCGGCGCATGCATGGCCGGTGCCCGAAAAGGCAGGAGGCGCCCGGGCCACAGCCCGGACGCCTCCCTCGAACCTGAAGCTGCGTTGCGATCAGCTGCGGGTGTCGTCCGCGAAGATGTCGCGGTCCTTGGTTTCCGGCACGAACAGCACGCCGATGACCACGGTGGCCGCCGCGATGATGATCGGGTACCAGAGCCCGAAATAGATATCGCCGCGCCAGGCGATCATCGCGAACGCCGTCGCCGGCAGGAGGCCGCCGAACCAGCCATTGCCGATATGGTAGGGCAGCGACATGGCGGTGTAGCGGATGCGGGTCGGGAACAGCTCGACCAGGGCAGCGGCGATCGGGCCGTAGACCATGGTCACGTAGATGACCAGGACCGTCAGGATCAGCACCACCATGAAGGTCCGCCCGTCGAAGATGTCGAACGGGTGGTCGAGCTTCACGATGTTCGGATCACCGGGTTCCGGATAGCCATGCGCGACCAGGGCCGCGGTGACCTCGGCGGTGAACCGCTCGCCCAGCGCCGCCGCATCGGCCCCGGCCCGCTCCGCGTCGAAGGCCTCGATGGTCTGGTCGCCGATCCTGACCGAGGCGATCGTCCCGGGCGGTGCAGCCTCGACCGTGTAGTTCACCGCGTTCTTGGCGAGCAGTGCCTTGGCGATATCGCAGGAGGTGGTGAACTTGGCGGTGCCGACCGGGTTGAACTGGAAGGAGCAGCGGGCCGGGTCGGCGACGACGGTGACCGGGGTCGAGGCCTGGGCCGCGGCCAGGGTCGGGTTGGCCGTCTCCGTCAGCATCTTGAACAGCGGGAAGTAGGTCAGCGCCGCCAGCAGGCAGCCCACCAGGATGATCGGCTTACGCCCGATCTTGTCCGACAGCCAGCCGAAGAACACGAAGCCGGCCGTGCCGATCAGGAGCGACCAGGCGATCAGCAGGTTGGCGGAGTAGCCGTCGACCTTGAGGATGCTCTGCAGGAAGAACAGCGCATAGAACTGGCCGGTGTACCAGACCACGGCCTGGCCGGCGGTGAGGCCCAGCAGGGCGATGATCGCGAACTTGGCGTAGCGCCACTGGCCGAACGCCTCGGAGAGCGGTGCCTTGGACTGCGTCCCCTCCTCCTTCATCCGCTTGAACGCCGGGCTCTCCTGGAGCTGCAACCGGATCCAGACCGAGATGCCCAGCAGGACGACCGAGATCAGGAACGGGATGCGCCAGCCCCAGTCGGCGAACGCTTCCTCGCCGAGCGCCGAGCGGACCGCGAGAATGACCAGCAGCGACAGGAACAGGCCGAGCGTCGCGGTGGTCTGGATCCAGGACGTGTAGAAGCCGCGCCGGCCCTGCGGCGCGTGCTCCGCCACATAGGTGGCGGCACCACCATACTCACCACCCAGTGCCAGACCCTGCAGGAGGCGCAGGACGATCAGGATCGTGGGTGCCAGCAGGCCGATGCTATCGGCCGTGGGCAGGATGCCGACCAGGAAAGTCGACGCGCCCATGATCAGGATGGTGATCAGGAAGGTGTATTTGCGTCCGACCAAGTCGCCCAGCCGGCCGAATACCAGCGCGCCGAACGGCCGGACCAGGAAGCCCGCGGCAAAGGCCAGCAGCGCGAAGATGTTGCGGGTGGTCTCGTCGAACTGGGTAAAGAACTTGGCGCCGATAATGACTGCCAACGATCCATAGAGATAGAAGTCGTACCACTCAAAGACCGTGCCCGCCGAGGAGGCAAAGATCACTTTGCGTTCTTCTGCCGTCATCGGCCGGACCTTGCTGTCCGCCCGGGGACGACCGGCTACTGAAGCCATGGTCTTGTTCCCTGATCGACCGGATCCGCCGGCGACAGCCTGCCTACCGACATCTCCATGTCCAGCGGGATCGATCAGCGGCGGAACTGCCGGCCTTATGGGCCCGATCCTGCTCGATCCCGTTGTCCCTGATCTCGCTCACGCGCCCCCGGAAGCCCAGGCTCCCGCCGGCACACTGCCTTCCGCCGCGGTGCGCAACGCTAACCTCATATACGAGACTTCGGTAGCGTTCTGCGGGTGCATCCACGGCGCGAAATCGATCCAGTAGACTGTGGCACGGTGGAATTGACGGGCTTGCCACAGGCGGCGTCAGACATGTACGTCGCCGAATGCCATCTCGCCCTGGCTTTCCGGTCGCCGCAGAGAAGCCACCACGACCCAACTATAGAACGCAGCCACGACCAACATCACGATCCAGCCCGGGATCGGTCCGATCGCAGCATTGCTCAACCATTCGCCGAACGACTGCACCAGGCGCATCTGCACGCTGTTCTCGGGCGGATTGGTAGTGGTGGTCTTCACCAGCCAGGCGAGCAGCAGGATCAGGAACATCCAGCAGTAGTTGCGGCGCAGCCGGCGCGCCATCGCCCGGGGCAGGTCGATCAGGAACAGGGGCCGGCGCAGGTCCTCGCCAAGCGCGCGTACCCAGTCATCGCTGGTGTCGGGGACGGGTGCGAATACCTGGGCGAAGTAGTTGCGCTCCATGCGGCGCACCCGGTTGCGGTACACGTCGAAGAACCGGTAGCGGCGCGCCTCGATCACCAGGAGCAGCAGCACCAGCAGCATGGCGAACAGGAGCACGCCGTGATGCGCAGTGGGCGTAGACAGGGAAACGGACAGCAGTGCCGCCACCACGGTGATGGCCCAGTTGCTGGTCCGGTCGATCCGATCGCGCCAGCCGGCCATGCGGGCGATCTCGGCGCGGTGGAAATGCGCCAAGACGGTGATGAACTCGTTCGGCGTGCCCGGAAACACCGGCGCCTGAACGGCCGGGGTGAGGTTGCGTTGGCTGCCGTCGAGCATCTTCCCGCCTTCCCTGGTTCGGGTCGGTCAGGAGCAACACGGTACGCCCGGCTCGGCCCCGATAACCAGATCAACAGGATCAGGGTGGCCTCGGTTGCAACAGGCCAGCGGCAGCTGGTGGGCCCGGCAGGATTTGAACCCGCGACCAAGCCGTTATGAGCGGCCCGCTCTAACCCCTGAGCTACAGGCCCCACCGGGCGGCGGTGATACAATCACCACCGGTTCTTGGCAATTAGCGCCCTTCATGCCACTGTTCGTGCAAGTGACAACTTCAAGGTTCATGCCACATGGCTGTCCGGGTCCGCATAGCCCCCAATGGGAGGGTCAGCATCCCGGTGGAGCTGCGACGTGCACTCGGGGTGGAGAGCGGTGGCGACGTCCTGATGGAAGTGCATGACGGCGAGCTTCGGGTGATCCCGTTCACTGAGAAGATACGGCGCATCCAGGAACGCTTCCGTGAAATCGCGGGCGACCAACTCGACGAGATCAGCAGCGAGGACTTCCTCGCCTGGCGCAAGCGACAGTGGAACGACTGAGGGCCAGTTGTCGGAATGGCGAACGAGATGGTGGTCGATGCGTCGGTGGTCATCGCCGCGCTGCGGGGGGAGCCGCTGCAGCCCTGGGTGTTCGAGCGCTTGGCCAGCGCCATGATATGTGCGGCGAACTATGCCGAGATCATCACCTATGTCGCAAAACTGGACGATCCGAACAAGGAGCTTCGCGCACTGATCGGCGAGTTCGAACTTCAGGTCGTGTCGCTCGACCAGGATCGAGCTGCCATGGCGGGGGAGCTGGCGCCCAGAACCAGTTCGTCCGGCCTTTCCCTGGGGGATCGATGCTGCCTGTCGCTCGCCCGGAGATTGGGACTGCCGGCGCTCACGACCGACCGGGCCTGGATCAAGATCGCAGACCTGGTCGGCGTGAGGGTCGAACTCGCCCGCTGATACGCTGGCTCAGGTATCCAGGAACGAGCGCAGCTTGCGTGACCGGGACGGGTGCTTGAGCTTGCGCAGCGCCTTGGCCTCGATCTGACGAATACGCTCGCGGGTCACGCTGAACTGCTGGCCGACCTCTTCCAGCGTGTGGTCGGTGTTCATGCCGATGCCAAAGCGCATGCGCAGCACGCGCTCCTCGCGCGGGGTGAGCGTGGCCAGGACCCGGGTGGTCGATTCGCGTAGGTTCGAGAGCGTCGCGGCCTCCAGCGGCTGGACCGCGTTCTTGTCCTCGATGAAGTCGCCGAGATGCGAATCCTCCTCGTCGCCGATCGGCGTTTCGAGGGAGATCGGCTCCTTGGCGATCTTGAGAACCTTGCGGACCTTGTCGAGCGGCATGTTCAGCTTGATCGCGAGCTCTTCCGGCGTGGGCTCCCGGCCGAACTCGTGCAGCATCTGGCGGGACGCCCGGACCAGCTTGTTGATCGTCTCGATCATGTGGACCGGGATGCGGATGGTCCGGGCCTGGTCGGCGATCGAGCGGGTGATCGCCTGGCGGATCCACCAGGTCGCATAGGTCGAGAACTTGTAGCCGCGCCGGTACTCGAACTTGTCGACCGCCTTCATCAGGCCGATATTGCCCTCCTGGATCAGGTCCAGGAACTGCAGGCCGCGGTTCGTGTACTTCTTGGCGATGGAGATCACGAGGCGCAGGTTGGCCTCGACCATCTCCTTCTTCGCACGGCTGGCATCACGCTCGCCCTTCTGCACCAGGCTGACGATGCGGCGGAACTCGCCGATCTGCAGGCCGGTCTCGTCCGCGATCGCCGCGATATCGCCGCGCAGGGCGATCACGTCATCACGGTGACGGGTGACGAAGTCCTGCCAGTACTTGTCCTTGAGCGTCGCGAGGTTGTCGAGCCAGTCCGGGTCCAGCTCGTGGTTCTGGTAGGCGACGATGAACTTCTCGCGGCTGACCTTGGAGGACAGCGCCAGGCGCAGAAGCTTGCCTTCCAAGGACTGGAGCAGCTTGTTCATGTCGTTGAGCTGGGCGACCAGCGCTTCCACCTTGAGCGGGTGGAGCTGGATGACCGCCATGGCCTCGACCATCTCGCGGCGCGACAGCTCGTACTCCGTCTGGAGCTGGCGGGTGACCGGGCGATTGGCCTGGATCAATGCCAGCCGCTCCTCCTGGAGCTGGCGCAGCTGCATGTAGCGCTCGGCGATGGCGTCGAAGGTTTCCAGCACCGTGTCGCGCAGCTTGGCCTCGAGCATCGAGAGCGACATCGCGTCGTCCTCGTCCTCCTCGCTCTCGCTGGCGGCAGCCTCAGGCGCCTGAGCTTCCTCCTCCTCGTCCTCGCCGGACGGTGCCGCCCGGCCATTGGCCGCTGGCTGCTCCCCGTCCGCCCCCTCGGCGGCAGCGGCTTCCTCTGGGGACGGGCCGCCCTCGTAGGTGGCCTCCAGGTCGATGATGTCGCGCAGCGGCACGCGGCCCTCGCGGATCGCGTCACGCCAGCCGATCACCGCACGCATGGTGAGCGGGCTCTCGCACAGGGCCTCCAGGACCATGTTGCGGCCGGCCTCGATGCGCTTGGCGATCTCGATCTCGCCCTCACGCGACAGGAGCTCGATCGAGCCCATCTCGCGCAGATACATGCGGACCGGGTCGTCGGTCCGGCCGAGTTCCTCCTGCTCGCTCTCCTCGGCGTCGTCCTTGTCGGACTCCTCTTCCTTGTCGGCCGCCTGCTGGTCGTTGAGCTCGAGATTGTCCTCGGTGTCGGCCTGGTTGCGCGCGTCGCCGTCCTCGGCCTCCTCGCGCACCACCGACACACCGCGCGATTCCAGATAGGCGATCATCTCGTCCATCTGTTCCGGCGTAGCGCTGGCGGGCAGGCCATTGTTCAGCTGGTCGTAGGAGATCGAGCCCTTCTCTCGCGCGGTCTGCACGAGCTTGCGCAGGCCAGGATTGGCCTGGAGCAACTGCTCCACACCCGTCCTGACGATGGTCTTGGCCGCTGGCTTGGCCTTGCTCGACGACATCGCCACCTTGATGGGCTGGCTCTTCGCCATGCGGGAAACCTCCTGTCGCGGCCGGTCCAAGCCGCTAAGCCGGAATTGCCAATGATCGCCCGGTTGCATAACCGAGCGGAGAAAGCTGCTAATGTTGCCGAAATGGCACGAGGGACCGGGGAAAAGGACGCGTGACGTCAGTCGCCGACTTCGCCATCGGGTTCCAACGAACGCGCGAATGCTGCGCGCGCACGTGCCCGCAGCATTCTCTTCCCACGTAGTCTGGCCCACTGCTCGAGGACCAGTTCGTCCGACGTCGCCTGGCGCTGGTGATTACCAGAGGACCGATCACGCAGGATGCGGTCAGCAAGTTCGCCCAAGCCTGACAATGCCAGATGGTGGGACAGTGCCCGGCCGTCAAGCTCCGCAGCAGAGTCCTCGTCCAGGGAAAGTGCATACCACTCGAGCATGTGGCTCACGAGCCGCTGGTGGTCGGGAACCTTCCACTCGAAGTCGGCAATTTCCTCCTCGAGCGAGCGCAGATGCCTGGGCTCGGCCAGCACCGGTGCCAGCAGCGCCTGCTCCATCCGCTCCCGGTCGTCGAACGGCCGCAGGCTGCTGCCGGCCATCTGGGCCGTGGCGGGCTGGCGGCGCTGCACCGTGCGGAACGGCATCAGGATGTCGAGCCTGCGCCGGAACTCGGTCACATACTGGCGCTGCAGCTCGGGATCTGCGATCCGGCGCAGCCGCTCGATGCAGTCGCGGCGCAGGGCGGCCCGCCGCTCGGGCGTGTCGATCGGCCGTCCCTCGATGCCTACCGACCAGAGGAAGTCGACCAGGGGCACCGCACCGTCCAGGATCCGGTGGATGGCGCCCGGCCCCTCGCCGCGCAGCAGGTCGTCCGGATCCTTGCCGGGCGGCAGGAAGGCCACGCGCAGCGACCGGTCCGGCGACAGATGGGGCAAAGCCCGTTCGGCGGCACGATCGGCCGCACGCCTGCCGGCCTCGTCACCGTCGAAGCACAAGACGGGCTCTGGCGAGAGCTTCCACAGGCGCTGGAGCTGTCGCTCGCCCAGTGCGGTACCCAGCGGTGCCACCGCGAACGGCAGTTCCGCCTCGTGCATGGCGATCACGTCGATATAGCCCTCGACCACCACGACGCGGCGCGCCTGACGTGCCGGGGCCAGGGCGAGATCCAGGCCGTAGAGCAGCTCGCCCTTGTGGAAGAGCGGCGTTTCCGCGGTGTTCAGGTATTTCGGCTTGGCATCGCCGAACGCCCGGCCGCCGAACCCCACCACCCGGCCGCGCTCGTCGCGGATCGGGAACATCAGGCGGTTGCGGAACCGGTCATAGGGCCTGCGGCCGGTCTCCTCGTCGACCAGGACCAGCCCCGCCTCGGCGAGCTTCGCCATCGACAGGCCGCGGGCGCTGAGCGCTTCCTGGAGCGCATGACCGCTGCCGGGCGCATAGCCCAGGCCGAAGCGCTGCACCTGCCCGACCGGCAGCTGACGGCTGGCGAGATAGGCCCGCGCTTCCCGACCCGCCGCAGCGTCGAGCTGGGCCGCGAACCACTCGGCCGCGGCCTGGTTGACCGTGTAGAGGTCCTGATCGACGCGTGGCTCCTGCCCTCCTTCGCGCCGCGGCGCCAGGATGCCCGTCAGTTCCTCCAGCCGCTGCAGGGCATCGGCAAACTCCAGGTTCTCGACGCGCATGACGAAGTCGATGGCATTGCCATGCGCACCGCAGCCGAAGCAGTGGAAGAAGCCCTTGTCCTCGACGACGCTGAAGGACGGGCTCTTCTCCTTGTGGAACGGACAGAGCCCCTGCCATTCGCGCCCCTTGCGCACCAGGCGGACATGGCGGCCCACGATCTCGACCAGCGGCAGGCGCGCCTTGAACTCGTCCAGGTTCGGCCGTGACGCCCCGCTCAAAGCCTGCGTCCTCCGGAAGATGTACCCGCTCAGTGCAGCCGCTGCTGCAGCAGCAGCTTCGCCCGGCCGAAGTCCATCCGTCCAGCGAACTCCGCCTTGAGCTCCATCAGGACCCGGCCCAGATCCTTCACCTTCTGCGCGCCGGTGCGTGCCAGTGCGGCGTCGACCGCGGCGAGCGTGGCCTCCTCGTCCATGACCGGTGGCAGGAAGCGGGAGATGACCTCGATCTCCTCCTCCTCCTGCCGCGCGAGCTCGAGCTGGCCCTGTTCCTCGTAGCGCGGGATCTGCTCGCGCCGCTGCCGGATCATGGCCGCGAGCATGCGCTCGACCTCCTGGTCGGGGACCTGCTCCGACCGCCCCAATTCCTTGTCGCAGCTGCGCCGCTCGTTCAGCGCGCACCGGACCAGGCGGAGCGTGCGCACGGCCGGCTCGTCGTTCCCGGCGACCGCCTCCCGCAAGGCGGCCTCTACCTTCTCACGCAGCACTGAACCACACTCCAATGGCCAAACGCCCGCACGCCGCGAACGGTTCGCAGCGGACGGACATCGGCGCGCGGCAGTTATCCCTCCGGTGAACGGGTTTCAAGGGGTGGCCGTTTCCGGCTGCCGTCTGCCGTCTGCCGTCTGCCGGCACCGGCGCATCCTGCGGCGATCGGGATCCAGCCGCCTTGACCGACGCATGAGCCGGTGGCAGAAGCGGCGGGGTCGTAACGCATGTTACGGCCGCCGTTCCGCACGCCCGCCCTCCAGACGGGCACAAGCCGCATTCCGGAAGGCGCGCCATGTCCAATTCGGGCTCCAAGCCTACCGCCGCCCTGGCGCTCGCCGATGGCACCGTGTTTCTCGGACGAGGCCATGGCGCTGCCGGCATCCGCACCGCCGAGATCGTGTTCAACACCGCGATCACCGGCTACCAGGAGATCCTGACCGATCCGTCCTATGCCGGACAGATCGTGACCTTCACCTTTCCGCATATCGGCAATGTCGGTGTGAACAGCCAGGACATCGAGGCGCTGACGCCTCATGCCGCTGGCGCCGTGTTCCGCGCCCTGCCCACCCCGCCCTCCAACTGGCGCGCCGAGCGCTCGCTGGACACCTGGCTGGCCGACCATGGCCTGGGGGCGATCTCCGGCGTCGACACGCGCCGGCTCACCCGCCGCCTGCGGGACCAGGGCAGCCAGAACGCCGCCCTGCAGGTGGCGCCCGACGGCGCCATCGACGTGGCCGCCCTGAAGGCCGCGGCGGCTGCCGCGCCCTCCATAGTGGGGCAGGACCTCGCCACCGCCGTCTCCGCCAGCCAGCGCTATGGCTGGGAGGAAGCCGGTTGGGAGCTGGGCGGCTACACGGTGGGCAAGGGCGACGGCCCGCACATCGTTGCCGTCGATTACGGGATCAAGAGCAACATCCTGCGCTCCTTGGCTGAGCAGGGCTGCCGGATCACGGTGGTGCCGGCCACCAGCACGGCCGCCGAGATCCTGGCGCTGAACCCGGACGGCGTGCTGTTCGGCAACGGCCCGGGCGACCCTGCCGCCACCGGCCAGCATGCGGTGCCGGTGATCCAGGAAGTGGTGGCGGCCGACCTGCCGGTGTTCGGGATCTGCCTTGGCCACCAGCTGCTGGGCCTGGCGCTGGGGGCGCGCACCGTGAAGATGCCGCACGGCCATCACGGCGCCAACCACCCGGTCAAGGACTACACCACCGGGCGGGTCGAGATCACCTCGCAGAACCACGGCTTCGCCATCGACGAGCTGGACCTGCCGCAGGGGGTGAAGATCACCCACCGTTCCCTGTTCGACGGCACCATCCAGGGCATCGCGCTGGAGGGCAAGCCGGTGTTCTCGGTGCAGTACCATCCAGAGGCCTCGCCCGGCCCTGCCGACAGCCACTACCTGTTCCAGCGCTTCGTCGAGGCGATCCGCGCGCGCCGCGCCGCCTGACCAGCCTCGTTATCCGCCTCGTCCCCGAATGCCGACCCGCCGAGCCTGACCCATGCCCAAACGTACCGACATCAAGTCGATCCTGGTGATCGGCGCCGGCCCGATCGTGATCGGTCAGGCTTGCGAGTTCGACTATTCCGGGACGCAGGCCTGCAAGGTCCTGCGCAGCGAGGGGTACCGGATCGTCCTGGTCAACTCGAATCCGGCGACGATCATGACCGACCCGGAGACGGCGGACGCGACCTATATCGAGCCGATCACGCCGGCCTTCGTCGAGAAGATCATCGCCAAGGAGCGGCCGGATGCCCTCCTGCCGACCATGGGCGGCCAGACCGCGCTGAACACCGCCAAGGCGCTGGCGGAAAGCGGCGTCCTCGACAAGTACGGCGTGGAGCTGATCGGGGCGAAGCTGCCGGCGATTGACAAGGCCGAGGACCGCGCCCTGTTCCGCGAGGCGATGCTCAAGATCGGCCTCGACATGCCGAAGTCGGTGGTCGTGCGCTCGATGGAGCAGGCGCGCCAGGCCCTGGAGCTGACCGGCCTGCCGGCGATCATCCGCCCGTCCTTCACGCTGGGCGGCACGGGCGGCGGCATTGCCTACAACAAGGAAGAGTTCGAGCGGATCGTGGCGTCCGGCCTGGACGCCTCGCCGATCACCGAGGTCCTGGTCGAGGAATCGGTGCTGGGCTGGAAGGAGTACGAGATGGAGGTGGTCCGCGACAAGGCGGACAACTGCATCATCATCTGCTCCATCGAGAACGTCGATCCGATGGGCGTGCATACCGGCGACAGCATCACCGTCGCCCCGGCGCTCACGCTGACCGACAAGGAATATCAGCGGATGCGCTCCGCCTCGATCGCGGTGCTGCGCGAGGTGGGCGTCGACACCGGCGGCTCCAACGTCCAGTTCGCGATCGATCCCGCCAGCGGCCGCATGGTCGTGATCGAGATGAACCCGCGCGTGTCGCGCTCCTCGGCCCTGGCGTCCAAGGCCACCGGCTTCCCGATCGCCAAGGTCGCGGCCCTGCTGGCGGTGGGCTATACGCTGGACGAGATCCAGAACGACATCACCGAGGTCACGCCGGCCAGCTTCGAGCCGTCGATCGACTATGTCGTCACCAAGATCCCGCGCTTCACCTTCGAGAAGTTCCCCGAGACCGAGCCTTTGCTCTCCACCGCGATGAAGTCGGTGGGCGAGGTGATGGCGATCGGCCGGACCTTCCAGGAAAGCGTGCAGAAGGCCCTGCGCGGCCTGGAGACCGGGCTGTCCGGCTTCGACGAGATCGAGCTGCCCGAGGGCGTCGAGCCGAAGGAAGCGCTGGTCGAGATGCTGGGCCAGCCGACCCCGGACCGGTTCCGTGTGGCCGCCCAGGCGCTGCGCGAGGGCATGAGCGTCGAGGAGATCCAGCGGATCACCCGCTTCGACCCCTGGTTCCTGCGCCAGGTCGAGGAGATCGTCCAGGCCGAGGCACAGGTCCGGGCCCTGGGGCTGCCGGAGGATCGCGCGGGCCTGCATGCGCTGAAGGGCATGGGCTTCTCGGACAAGCGGCTGGGCAAGCTCACGGGCCTGGACGAGGCGGAGGTGCGCACGCGCCGGCACGCGCTGAAGGTCCATCCGGTGTTCAAGCGGATCGACACCTGCGCCGCCGAGTTCGAATCGCAGACGCCTTACATGTACTCGACCTACGAGGCGCCGGCGTTCGGCGAGGACGAGGCCGAGGACGAGAGCCGGCCGTCGGACCGGACCAAGGTCATCATCCTGGGCGGCGGCCCCAACCGGATCGGCCAGGGCATCGAGTTCGACTATTGCTGCGTGCACGCCGCGTTCGGGCTGAAGGACGCCGGCTTCGAGACGGTGATGGTCAACTGCAACCCGGAGACGGTCTCGACCGACCCGGACACGTCCGACCGGCTCTATTTCGAGCCGCTCACCGCCGAGGATGTGCTGGAGATCTGCGCCAAGGAGGCCAGCAACGGCAAGCTGCTCGGCTGCATCGTCCAGCTGGGTGGCCAGACCCCGCTCAAGCTCAGCCATCACCTGGAGAAGGCCGGCATCCCGATCCTGGGCACGCCGGTGGATTCGATCGATCTCGCCGAGGACCGCGAGCGCTTCCAGGGCCTGCTGCAGCAGCTGGGCCTGAAGCAGCCGGAGAACGCGACGGCCGCCAGTGCCGAGGAGGCCGTGCGCCACGCCAATGCGCTGGGCTATCCGGTGATGCTGCGCCCCTCCTACGTGCTGGGCGGCCGCGCCATGCGGATCGTCCATGACGAGATCGAGGCCAAGGCGTTCGCCAAGGAGGCCGCGGCGGTGTCCGAGCAGGGTGCGGTCCTGGTCGACCGCTATCTGTCGGATGCGATCGAGGTCGATGTCGACGTGATCGCGGACGGCGAGGCCAGCGTGGTCGCGGGCGTGATGGAGCATATCGAGGAGGCGGGCGTCCATTCGGGCGACAGCGCCTGCTCGCTGCCACCCTATTCGCTGACCGACGACGTAGTGGCCGAGATCGAGCGGCAGGCCAAGGCACTGGCCAAGGCACTGAACGTGCGCGGCCTGATGAACGTGCAGTTCGCGGTCAAGGACAAGGTCGTCTACATCCTGGAGGTCAATCCGCGCGCCTCGCGCACCGTGCCGTTCGTTGCCAAGGCGATCGGCAAGCAGCTCGCCAAGATGGCGGCCCGGATCATGGCGGGTGAGCCGCTGGGGAGCTTCGACCTGGACATCCGCCGGCAGGACCATGTGGCGGTCAAGGAGGCGGTATTCCCGTTCGCGCGCTTCCCGGGCGTCGACCTGATCCTCGGGCCGGAGATGAAGTCCACCGGCGAGGTGATGGGCCTGGACCACGATTTCGGCCGGGCCTTCCTGAAGGGGCAGATCGCATCCGGCCAGGAGCTGCCGCAGAGCGGTGCCGTGTTCCTCTCGGTCCGCGACCAGGACAAGGCGGCCGCCGTCGAGATCGGCCGGCGCCTGGTGGGGCTGGGCTACGGTCTGCTCGCTACCCGTGGGACGGCCACGGTGCTGCGCGCGGCGGACGTACCGGTCCAGGAGATCAACAAGGTCCATGAAGGCCGGCCGCACATCGTCGACCGGATCAAGGACAAGGGCGTGGTGCTGATGATCAACACCACCGACGGGCGCCAGGCGATCAAGGACAGCTACTCCTTGCGTCGTGAGGCGCTGATGAACCGCGTGCCCTACACCACGACCATCGCGGGGGCCAGGGCGGTGGTGCAGGCGCTGGGAGCACTCACTTCGGGCGATCTTGCGGTGGCCCCCCTGCAAGCCTATTTTGAGCTATCCCGAGCCGACGATGTGGTGTTCCAAGGCGCGCGTGGAGCGTGAATCCTGCTTCTCGAGAGTTGACTGAATGCTGAACAAGATCCCGATGACTCCCATGGGTCACACGAGGTTGGAGGCGGAACTCAAGCGCCTGAAGACCGTCGAGCGGCCGGCGGTCATTCGCGCGATCGCGGAGGCGCGCGAGCACGGGGACCTCTCCGAGAACGCCGAGTATCACGCGGCGCGCGAGCGGCAGGGCTTCATCGAAGGCCGCGTCATGGAGCTGGAGGACAAGCTGTCCCGCGCGGAGGTGATCGACATCGCCACCCAGTCGGGCAGCAAGGTGATGTTCGGCGCCACGGTGAAGCTGGTCGACGAGGAAACCGACGAGGAGACCAGCTACCAGATCGTGGGTCCCGACGAGGCCGAGATCCAGCAGGGGCTGCTCTCGATCGCCTCGCCGCTGGCGCAGGCCCTGCTCGGCAAGGAGAGCGGCGAGACGGTGGAAGTCTCCACGCCGCGCGGCACCCGCTATTTCGAGATCCTCGAAGTACGGTTCGGTTAGCTAGAAGGAGCGAACCCGGTGGCGGCTGTCTCGCCGGTCGTCTGGGGGCTGCTGGACGACCGACCTGGTCACGCCACGCAGGTTCTCGGCATCGGCGACGCCTTACCCTGGCCCATGGTGGAAAAGCCCATGGGCTTTGGCTGGCTGTCGCGTCTGGACGTGCGGGTGCTGGGTGCCAGTGTGCTCGGGCTCAACCGGGCGGCGCGGGCACGCCTGGTGCCGCCCTGGCCCGACCTTCTGATCACCTGCGGGCGGCGCTGCCTGCCGGTAGCACGCTGGATCAAGCGGCAGGCCGGTGGACGCACCCGGATCGTCCACGTCATGCGTCCGGCCGTGGCGACCGACATCGATCTCCTGGTGCTGCCCTATCACGACCGTAAGCTCACCAACGAGGAGGCCGAGGTCGTCCGGGTGACGGGCGCTCCGCACCGGGTGAACGCCGCGAGGCTGGCCGAGGCGCGGGCGCACTTCGCCCCTCGGTTCGCACATCTGCCGGCTCCCCGGATTGCGGTGCTGGCTGGCGGCCCGGCCCGGCATGTACGCTACCGGCGTGACTGGGCAAGGGATCTGGGCCAACGGGCCGCGACGCTCGCCAAGGCCAGCGACGGCTCGCTGATGGTGACGACCAGCCGGCGCACCGGCAGCGCCGCCACGGCCGAGTTGGCCGCGACCCTGAAGCTGCCGCACCTGATGTGGAAGCCGGGCGACCCCGGGGACAACCCCTATCTCGGCATGCTGGCGCTGGCCGATGCGATCGTGGTCAGCGTCGATTCGGTCTCGATGATGAGTGAGGCCTGCGCCACCGGCGTGCCCGTCCATGTCTATGGCGGCGACCGCCTGGTCGGCCACAAGCTCAAGATGCTGGTGGCCAGGCTGTTCAAGGAAGGACGGATCGTGGCGCTGGGCGACCCGTTCGACCACGAGCCGCCGCCACCGCTGGATGCCGCCGCCGAGGTGGCCCGTGTCGTCATGGAGCGTGCGGAACTGTGGTTCCCAATGGTGACCTGTGTTAATGCCGCGATGTCGGAGGCGAAATGAACGAGCGTCATGCACAGGTGCTGGTAATGGGCGGCGGCCCTGCCGGGTACACCGCGGCCATCTATGCAGCCCGTGCAAACCTCAAGCCCGTGCTCATCCAGGGCTTGCAGCCAGGTGGCCAGCTCTCGATCACCACCGACGTCGAGAACTATCCGGGCTTCGCCGAAGCCATCCAGGGCCCCTGGCTGATGGAGCAGATGTCGGCACAGGCCGAGAACTGCGGCACGGAACTGATCTTCGATCTGGTCACTGATGTCGACCTGTCGGTCCGGCCGTTCCGGCTCACGCTGGACGGCGGCACCGTCTTCACCTGTGACGCGCTGATCGTCGCGACCGGTGCCCAGGCGCGCTGGCTCGGCATCGAGGCGGAGCAGCGCTTCATGGGCCACGGCGTCTCCGCCTGCGCCACCTGCGACGGCTTCTTCTTCCGCGGCAAGCGCGTCGTGGTGGTCGGCGGCGGCAACACGGCGGTCGAGGAGGCCCTCTACCTGGCCGGCCTTGCCGCCCATGTCACGCTGGTGCACCGGCGCGACCAGCTGCGCGCCGAGAAGATCCTGCAGGACCGGCTGTTCACCCGGCCGAACGTCGAGGTGATCTGGGATTCGATCGTGACCGACCTGGTCGGCACGGACGACCCCAAAGGGGTCTCCGGTGTCGTCCTCGCCTCCACCAAGGACGGCTCCCAGCGGCACGTGCCCGCAGACGGGCTGTTCGTGGCGATCGGCCATGACCCGGCCACCAGCCTGTTCCGTGGCAAGCTGGCCATGGACGAGGAAGGCTATCTGCTCACCGAGCGCGGCCGCACCTTCACCTCGGTGGACGGCGTGTTCGCCGCAGGCGACGTGCAGGACAAGATCTATCGCCAGGCCGTGACCGCAGCCGGCTCAGGCTGCATGGCGGCGCTGGATGCCGAGCGCTGGCTGACCGCCCGGGGAATGCATTGACGCCATGCCGCCCAAGAGCAGCCAGGACAAGGATTTCTTCCGCAGCGAAGGGCCCGACTGGGACCGGATCCGGATCTTCCATTCGGTAGCCGAAGCCGGAAGCTTCACCAGGGCGGCGGACCGGCTGGGCCTGTCCCAATCGGCGATCAGTCGGCAGATCAGCGCGCTCGAGGAGGAGTTGGGTGCGGCGGTGTTCCACCGCCACGCCCGCGGCCTGGTCCTGACCGAGCAGGGCGAAATCCTGCTGGGGACCGCGCGCGAGATCGCGCGCAAGATGGCGATGACGGTCTCCGCCCTCCAGGAGCGGCGCGACGAGCCGGCCGGCCATCTGCGCCTCACCACCACGGTCGGCATCGGCACGGTCTGGCTCACCCACCACCTGCCGGCCTTCCTGGACGCCTATCCGGACATCACCATCTCGCTGATGGTGACCGACGAGGATCTGGACCTGGGCATGCGCCAGGCCGACGTGGCGCTACGCCTGACCAGGCCCACCCAGGGCGACTTGGTCCAGCGCAAGCTGATGACCTCGCACACCCATATCTACGCGGCACCCGGCTATCTCGCCCGGCATGGTCTGCCCGAGAAGGCGGACGATCTCGACCGGCACCGGCTGATCGTTTACGGCGAGGAAGCGCCGGTGCCGTCGCTCAACTGGATCCTGCTGGCCGGCAGGGACGACGAGGTCCAGGCACCGCCCCGGCGGCCGGCCCTTTCCGTCAACCATGTCTACGGCATGCTGCGCGCTGCCGAGGCGGGTCTCGGCTTGGCCTCCCTGCCGGACTATCTGGGCGCACCGAGCAAGAACCTGGTCCGAGTGCTGCCCGACCTCGAGGGTCCGGCGTTCACCTGTTACTTCGTCTATCCGGAGGAGCTACGCGCCTCCAAGCGGGTGACCGTATTCCGCGACTTCCTTCTGGAGAAAGTCGCCGAGCAACCGATCTGGTGATGCCTCTGCTGATATTTTGATCACAGGTGACGGACGGCATGCGTCGCGTGCACATCACCCATCACGAACCGATCTAGGCAAGCGGCACGATCGCGATTATCTTCCGCAACGCAGCAACGCACCGCCTGGGATGCGCGGCTGCCCAGGAGATGGAGCTCAGCTCTCTGCTGGATGGATCCGGCCATGCCGGGTCCAACCGAACTTCGGTTCGTTCCCAGGCATTTAGCCTCCCTGATCTACTCGGCCGGGTCGCAAGACCCGGCCACTTTTTTTATTCGGGATAACGTCCGACTTTATCGATGGCCTGAACCCGGTCGTCAAGCAATACGTGGCAGTTCGGGCCGCTTCTTGTGCAGTCTTCGCGGTGCGGAATTCCATTGCTGCAGTGCAACTTGATATTCCACGGAATCGCCGCAAATTCTTGTTGCAGCGCAGCAATATGATCCTCTTTCACCCGCGATATTTATGTTTGAAAAATTCGCTTAATGCGCGAAATTCCTACTTGTACAGTTCTTCCCCCTCCAGCTCCGCATACAGTCCGGCAACCTGTTCGGCATAGCCGTTGAATAGGCGGGTCGGTACCGAGCTGAAATCCCCCAGGGGCCTTTCATATGCTTGGCTCCAGCGCGGATGGGGCACGTCCGGATTGACGTTGGCCCAAAAGCCGTACTCGGATGGGCCGAGTTCCTCCCAATAGCTGACCGGCCGCTGGTCGGTGAGCGTGATCCGCCGGATCGACTTGATCGACTTGAACCCGTACTTCCAGGGGGTGACCAGCCGGATCGGTGCGCCGTTCTGCTTCTTCAGCGGCTTGCCGTACATGCCGGTTGCGATGAAGGCGAGCTCGTTGGCCGCCTCGGCCACGGTCAGGCCTTCCACATAGGGCCAAGGATACCAGCTCTGCAGCTGCTCAGGCGCCTCGTCAGGATTCAGGAAGGTCTCGAAGCGGACATACTGGGCACTGCCGAGCGGACGGGCCAGGTCGAGCAGGGCCTTGAGCGGGAAGCCACTCCAGGGCACGTCCATCGACCAAGCTTCGACGCAGCGATGGCGATAAAGACGCTCCTCGATCGGCAGCCGCCGCACGATTGCCTCCAGGTCGAGTTCCTGGGGTGTTTCGACCATGCCGTCGATCGTGACCAGCCACGGCCGGATGGTCAGGGCCTGGGCCGCATCGACGATGTTCTTGCTGCTGCCGAACTCGTAGAAATTGTTGTAGGTCGTGGCGATGGTCTCGTCGGTGAGCGGCCGGTCGAGCACATAGGCGGGATTGCGGCTGCCCGGGTAGAGCTCGGGTGCGGTCAGCTCCTCGGCGGCACGCGGCCGCCCGGGCAGCACGGCCAGTGCGCTGCCCAGGCCCAGGCCGGCCAGCAGGCGACGCCGGTTCAGCACCAGATGCTCGTCAGTCACCCGGTGGTCGATCACGTCCCAGATCCTGCGCGAACGGGTCAGCATGGCGATCCTCCTCCTCTACTTCAGAGGTTACGCCGGCCAGCCGATTTCCGTCACGCGATCACGCGCGTGTGAACGAGAGATCCTTGGGGAAGCCCACCGGCGTGTTGCGCCCGGACTGGGCGCGCTCGCCCATCCAGGCAGTGCATTCCTCGCGGCGCTGCCGGCTGCCGGTCTGCCAGGTGAAGCCCTTCGACGGGTCGATCGTGGCGATGTCGGCGACCAGGGCGGAGTGCAGCTTCATGAGCTGTACGCCCTTGCCGCGCCCCAGAACCTTGAGCTGGTCCAGCGGGAACACCAGGAGGCGGCGATGGCTGCCCAGCACCGCCAGATGGTCGCCGGTCACGGGCACGACCTTGACCAGCTGGTCGCCCGCGTCCAGGTCGACCACCTGCTTGCCGGCCTTGGTCGCGGCGACGATGGCGCTCTCCTCGACCACGAAGCCGCGCCCGCGTGCGGTCGCGACCACGAGGCGCCCGTCGGGGCGATGCACCGCCGCATCGACGATCGGTACGCCTTTGGCGATGTCGACAAACAGCGACAAGGGCTCCCCGGTACCGCGCCCGCCGGGCAGCCGGTCGACCGGCACGGTGAACATCCGCCCATCCGCGGCGAACACCAGCAGGCGATCGGTCGACTGCGCCTCCAGGGCGAAGCGCGGCCCGTCGCCCTCCTTGTACTTCTGCTCGGAGAGATCGAGCTGGTGGCCGCGTACGGTGCGGATCCAGTTGTGCTCGGAGAGCAGGATCGTCACCGGCACGCGCTCGACCTGTGCCTCGAAGCGCTCCGGCTCGATCACCGGTGCCGTGCCGAACTGGGTGCGGCGCGGGTCGGCGAACTGCTTGCGTCCGGCCTTGACCTCGTCCGCCAGCGCCTTGCGGCGCAGCTTCGGGTCGCTCAGCAGCCGGACCAGCTTCGCCTTTTCCGCCTCAAGCTGAGCATGCTCGCGGCGCAGCTCCATCTCCTCAAGCTTGCGCAGGTTGCGCAGGCGCAGGTTCAGGATCGCCTCGGCCTGGATCTCGGATAGCTCGAAGGTCCGCATCAGCACGGGCTTCGGCTCGTCCTCCTCGCGGATGATCCGGATCACCTCGTCGATGTCGAGGAAGGCCTTGAGATAGCCTTCCAGGAGGTGCAGCCGGTCGTCGATCTTGCGCAGGCGGAAGGCGGAGCGGCGCTCCAGCACCACCATGCGGTGGTCCAGCCAGCACTGCAGCGCCTCGCCCAAGCCCATCACCCGCGGCGTGCCGGTGGCGTCCAGCACGTTGAGGTTCAAGGAGAGGCGCACCTCCAGGTCGGTCGCCCGGAACAGCTGCTCCATGAGCAGCTCCGGCTCGACCGTGCGGGCGCGTGGCACCAGGACGATGCGGATCTGGTCGGTCGACTCGTCGCGCAGGTCGGCCAGCAGCGGCAGCTTCTTGGCGATGAGCTGCTCGGCGATGTCCTCGATCAGCCGGCTCTTCTGCACCTGGTAGGGGATCTGGTCGACGATGATCCGGTACTGCCCGAGCGGCAACTGCTCGACCTGATAGCTGGAGCGCAGCCGGAACCCGCCGCGGCCGGTGGTATAGGCCTGCTGGATGCTGGCCGGTCCGTCGATCAGGATGCCGCCGGTCGGCAGGTCCGGCCCCGGCACGAACTTCATCAGCTCCGATGCGGCCGGCAGCGGCGCCTCGGCCGGCCGGCCCAGCATGAACAGGAGCGCGTCGCACAGCTCGCCGACATTGTGCGGCAGGATCGAGGTGGCCATGCCGACCGCGATCCCGGTGGCTCCATTGGCCAAGAGGTTCGGCACGGCCGCCGGCAGGATCACCGGCTCCTCCTCCGAGCCGTCATAGGTCGGCCGGAAGTCCACCGTGTCCTGGTCGATCCCGTCCAGCAGCGCCATGGCGTACTTGGTCAGGCGGCTCTCGGTGTAGCGCATCGCCGCCGGGTTATCGCCGTCGATGTTGCCGAAGTTCCCCTGCCCTTCCACCAGCGGATAGCGCTGCGCGAAGTCCTGGGCGAGCCGGACCAGCGCGTCGTAGACTGATTGGTCGCCGTGCGGATGGAACTTGCCGATCACGTCGCCCACCACGCGGGCGCATTTCTTGTAGCCGCCGGCCGGATCCAGGCGGAGCTGGAGCATGGCGTAGAGCAGCCGGCGCTGCACCGGCTTCAGCCCGTCGCGTACGTCGGGGAGAGAGCGGGAGGTGATGGTCGAGAGGGCGTAGGCCAGGTAGCGCTCGGACAGGGCCTGGGCGAGCGGCACCGATTCGATCTGTTCAGGCTGGGCGGCGGAGCGGGTCATGAATCTCGCGGTCTCGTCAGGGGGAGCGGGCTTCGCTCAGTCGGCGGGTCGGGTCGGTGCCTCGGGTGCTGGGGGGTCGAGCAGGTCCAGGAGGCGCAGCCGCGCCTGGGGTGGTGGCCGGTTCACCGCATCGAACAGGCGCTGGTCCAGGAAATGCCCGGTGAGGCGCAGCCCGTCCACTATCTCGGCCCTGTCGGGACGGCTCCCATCCAGGAGGAAGCGGGGCAGCTTGAGGAGCCGGGGCGCCCAGTCGCCCGCAGCCGTGCTCGCCACCGCAGCACCGGTGCGCGGCGAGACATAGGCCAGACCCTCCGTGGCACCGGACACCGCACAGCGGTCCAGCGCCAGGCCGAACCCGGCCTCGGCCAGCAGCACCAGCTCGAAGCGGACATAGTCGGCGAGCCAGGCCTCGTCCTCGCCCAGCGCATCGGCGAGGCGAAGGGTGGCGGCATAGAGCACCGGGTGCGGGTCGCGCTCGGCCATGGCCGCATCCAGCAGCGCCATCGCCGCCATGAGCCCGGCCAGTTCCAGCGGCGCTTCCAGCACGTCGGCTGCATGGAGGCGGATCGGCTCGCCCTTCAGGCTGCCGAGATGCTCCGCGGTGCGGGCGTGCCAGACCAGGTCCAGCCGGTTGCCGGGCTGCCAGAGATGGGCCTGGGCGCGCGAGCCCCCGCCCTGGACCAGGCCGGCATGGCGGCCATGCTCGAAGGTGAAGGCGTTGACCACGAGGCTGCCCTCGCCGTGCCGGCGGCGGCTCAGGACGAAGCCCTCGTCATGCCATTCCACTTGCCCGGTCCCGCACTCAGCCCCGGTTTTCCAGCCCCATCTCGCGATAGCGTTCGGGGTCGTCGGTCCATTCGCGGACCTTCACGAACAGGAACAGATGGACCCGCGCATCCAGGAGCTTGGTCAGCTCCTCGCGGGCTGCCTGGCCGATCGCCTTGATCCTGGAGCCGCCCTTGCCCAGCACGATCGCCTTCTGGCTGTCGCGCAGGACATAGATCACCTGGTCGATCCGGACCTCCTTGCCGTCCGGGCTTTCCAGATACTGCTCGGTCTCGACCGTGACGCTGTAGGGCAGCTCGTCCTGCAGTTGCAGGAACAGCTTCTCGCGGGTGATCTCGGCGGCCAGCGCCCGGTCCGACAGGTCGGAGAGCTGGTCTTCGGGATAGAGCCAGGCACTCTCGGGCAGGGCATCGGCCACGGCCGCCAGGAGATCGTCACAGCCGCTGCCGGTCAGTGCGGAGACGATGAAGGTCCGCTCGAACGGTAGGATCGCGTTGGCCTCGGCGATCTGCGGCAGTGCGCGGTCCGGGCGGACCATGTCGATCTTGTTGATCACCAGCCAGACCCGCCGGTGCCGGCCGACCAGCCCTTCGAGCACCGCCCGGGCCTGCGCGTTCAGTCCCCTGGCGACGTCCAGCACGAACAGCACCAGGTCGGCATCGTCCACCCCGTCCCAGGCGGCCCGCACCATCGCCCGCTCCAGCGGGCGCTTGGGGTCGCCGAAGATGCCGGGCGTGTCGACGAACAGGACCTGCGCTTGGCCGACCATGGTGATGCCGATCACCCGGCGCCGCGTGGTCTGCGCCTTGGGCGTGACGATCGAGACCTTGTGGCCGACCAGATGGTTCAGGAGGGTCGACTTGCCGGCATTCGGCGCACCTGCCAGGGCGACGAAGCCGCACGAGGAAACGGACGGATCGGTGGGGGCGGTCATGGCGAATGGGTGCTCACGCGTTCCAGGAGAAGCTGGGCGGCGGCCTGCTCGGCCGCACGCTTGGAATGGCCCGAAGCGATGGCCACCCCGGTATCGGGCAGGCTGGCGCTGACCTGGAAGGTCGGCGCATGCGGCGGCCCCTCGGTCGACACCACCTGATAGGTCGGGCGCTCCAGGCCGCGCCCCTGCGCCCATTCCTGCAGGGCGGTCTTCGGGTCGCGGCTGGGCAGGCCCGCCTGCGCCACCAAGGGCTGCCAATGCCGCCGCACGAAGGCTTCCGCCGACGCCCAGCCGCCATCCAGGTAGATGGCGCCGATCAGCGCCTCCACCGTGTCAGCCAGGATCGCCGGGTTGTCGCGCCCGCCACCGTCCTCCTCGCTCTTGGCCACCACCAGCCAGTCGCCCACGCCGAGCTTGCGGGCGATCTCGGCGATCGTCTCGCGCCGGACCAGCCCGTCCTGGCGCAGCGCCAGCGTGCCCTCGGGATCGTCACGGAAGTGCTCGATCAGCATGTGCGCGACCATCAGGCCCAGCACACGGTCGCCCAGGAACTCCAGCCGCTCGTTGGAACGGCGCGCCTTGCGCCTGGGCCCGGCCCGCCGCACGGCACTCGCATGGGTGAGCGCCTCCTCCAGCAGGCGGCGCTCGCGAAAGCCGTAGGCGAGCCTAGCCTCGATCTCGTCAAGGGCAGCCCGGCCTCGATGATGCTCCTGGATCAACGGATCGTGGTGAGCAGCCGATCGAAGCGGGTCGCGAAGGGCCATGCCCAGGGCTCCAGGAATCCGGCGGAACCATCCGTGGAAAAGAACAGGATCTCGGCCCGGCCGACGAGGTTCTCCAAAGGAACGTAGCCCAGGCTCGGATCACGACTATCCTGCGAATTGTCTCGATTGTCACCCATCATGAACACATGCCCCTCGGGCACCAGGAACTCCTGGGTGTCGTCCATCGG
>NZ_DATMFZ010000113.1:0-15430 GCF_035556675.1 Geminicoccus sp.
TTGGGTGCGAGCGCCAGCATGGATGGGCCCAGCAGCCGCTGCATCCCGGCGACGCAGCGCTTGAGCGTCGCCTCGCCGTCCTCGGTCTCGCTGAAGACGTTGCGGCCGTCCCGGTCGAGCAGGCTGACATGGACGTGGAAGCCGGAGCCGGCGGTCTCGGGGAAGGGCTTGGCCATGAAGGTGGCGCGATGGCCGGTATCGAGGGCCGCTGCCTTGATCAGCCGCTTGAACATGATGCCCTGGTCGGCGACCTCGACCATGTCGGTGCCGTGGCCCAGGTTCACCTCGAACTGGCCAGGCGCGTATTCGGAGACCACGCCCTTGTAGGGCAGCGCCTGCTGGTCGCACCACTGCTCGACCCGCTCGAAGAACGGGCCGAAATCATCCAGCGTCTCGTGGGTCCAGACCTCGCCCTCGCGGGCATGGCGGCCAAAGCGCTCCAGATGGGGCAGGACCGGGAAGCCGTCGCGGTCCGGGGTCTTCTCGACCAGGTAGAACTCGAACTCCAGCGCGGCGCAGGGGGTGAGGCCCAGTTCGGCGAAGCGTGCCGCCACCTTGGCCAGCACGGTGCGCGGGCTGTAGGGGAACGGGCCGCCGTCATGGTCGCGCAGCTCGCCCAGCACCTGGCAGGAAGCCGGCCGCCAGGGCACCGGGGCCAGGGTACGCGGCTCCAGGTAGAGCGGCCGGTCGGCATCGCCCTCTTCCCAGACCAGGCCCGAGCGGTCGACGTTCGTGCCGGTCGTGTCCAGGCTGTAGAGCGAGCTGGTGAAGATCGAGCCGCCGGAGAGCGCTGAAATCACGTCGGCCTTGGGGATCCGCTTGCCGCGCGGGATGCCCACCAGGTCCGGCAGCAGCAGGTCGGCATGCTCGACCAGCGGGTGTTCGTCGAAGAAGGTCTGAACGAGCGGGTGCATCATGGAAACGGCCGGCGTCGGTTGCCCGGCGCCGGCCGTTTCTTCAATCAGTGAAGATCCGGCGGACGCGCGTCCTTCCACCTAGTCGGGAAGGGGTGCGCCCGCCAAGCCGGTTAGATGCTGTCCTGCACCCACTCGACCAGCTTCGACTTCGGCATGGCACCGACCTTGGTGGACGCCAGCTCGCCATTCTTGAAGATCATCAGGGTCGGGATGCCGCGCACGCCATACTTGGTGGGGGTGAGCGGATTCTCGTCGATGTTGACCTTCACGACCTGGATCTTGTCGCCCAGCTCGTTCTGCAGGTCCTCCAGGTGCGGGGCGATCATGCGGCAGGGCCCGCACCACTCCGCCCAGAAATCGACCAGGACCGGCTTTTGCGCCTTCAGCACATCCGTGTCGAAGCCGACGTCGGTCGTCTTTTCTACACCCATGATCGAATGCCTTCGCGATCACGACCCGACGGGGATCGTGTCCTTGTGCCTGAAGTAGGTATCGAGCACGCACTGCGTCAAGTTCACCGGCCCGTCATGGCCGGCTTGCGCCCGGGCCTGCCGGGACGTGCCGGCGCAGCAGATCCATCGGCAGCGGCATCACGGTGAGCGAATCGGTCCAGACCAGGGACGCACGGACCACCCGGTCAGGGAAGCGCTGCTCCAGCAGTGCCGCATAGGCCGCCAGCTGGCGCAGATAGGCCACCGGCGCCGCGTCCGCGCTGGGCGGTGCGGCACGCGCGGTCTTGAAATCGACCAGATGGATCACATCCGGCCCGATCGCGATCCGGTCGATCTGACCGCTCACCGGGACGCCGCCGAGCGTGCCGGTGATCGCCTGCTCGGCGCGCGAGCCGGGTCCGAACAGGGGTCGCAGCTCGGGATGGTCGAGCACCGCCAGCACCTGTTCGGTCAGGCGCTGGCGCAGCTCCGCTGCCAGCTCGGCGGCAAAGCGGCCGGCATAGCGTTCGGCCGCCGCCGGGCGCTCCGAAACGGGCAGCTCCGGCAGGAACTGGAGCAGGCGGTGGGCATGGAGGCCGAAGGCGCGCGCCTCCGGCCCGGCGCCTGTGGCCGGCGGGTCGTCGCCGCCTGCGCGGGAAGGGGCCAGGCTGCGGACCGAGGCCGGTTCCTCTGGCGGGGCCGCACGCAACCACACGGGCTCGGTCACCTCCGCACGGGCCGGTGCGGTGGCCAGAGGCTCGCCCGGTGCCGCCGCATCGCGGCCCTGGCGGCGCAGCAGCACTTCGCCGCCCAGGAGTGCGCTCGCGGCATCGACCCGGCGCTCGCAGCCGCCCGCTGCCTCCAGGGCCGCGCAGACCCGCGCATGCCAGCAGGGCTCGGCCTTGTCGGAGGGCTCGCCCCAGCCGGCCAGATAGAGCCGGTCGCGCGCCCGGGTGAGCGCCACGTAGAGCAGCCGGCGCGCCTCCTCGGCCTCGCGGCTGGCCTGGGCCTGGACGAGTTCCTCCACCAGGGGCGGCCGGGCGCCCTTGCTGCCGCGCAGGAACACCAGGCCGCTGGCCGGGTCGCGGATCAGGCTGCCCTGCCGCCCGCCCTGGCCCGGCCCGGCATCGGCCAGGATCACGACCGGCGCTTCCAGGCCCTTGGAGCCGTGCACGGTGAGCACCCGCACCTCGTCGCGGGCACTCTCCGGGTCGCGCTTGAGCTGGGCGTCCGAGGCGGACAGCCAGTGGAGGAAGCCGGACAGCGAGGCCGGGTGGCCGCGCTCGTACTCCAGGCACTGGCCGAGAAAGGCCTCGAGCGGCTCGACCACCTCGCGGCCCATCCGCTCGACGAAGCGCTGGCGGCCGCCGCCCGTGCCCAGCACGTGGCAGAACAGCTCGTAGGGCGGCATGAAGTCGGCGCGGCGGATCCACTCGCTCAGGCGCGCATAGGCGTCGGCAAGGCGGGGCGAGGTCTCGGCAAACGCGCGCAACCGCTCCATCAGGCTGGTCTGGCCGCGGTCATGCGCCAGGAGGAACAGTTCGTCCTCGCCGAGCTCCAGCAGCGGGCTCTTGAGCACGCAGGCCAGCGACAGGTCGTCCTCGGGCAGCACCAGCACGGCACCGAGCGCCAGGAGGTCGCGCACCGCCAGATGCTCGACCAGGGTGAAGCGGTCGGCACCCGCCACCGGGATGCCGCGCCGCTTCAGCGCACGGATCACCAGGTCCTGGATCCGGCCGCGCTTGCGCACCAGCACGAGGAAGTCCTGGGCGCGCAATTGCTGGCCCGACGAGTCCAGCGGCTCGCGCCGGGTGATCGCGTCCTGGATGAAGCTGGCGATCGCGGCTGCGACCTTCTGCTGTCCGGTCTCTACCAGGTCCGGCCGCCGGTCCGGCTGCCAGGGATCGTAGCCTGTCTTGTCGTCGCCGGGCGCCAGCGGCCAGATCCCGACCAGGCCGGGCGCCCCCCGCCGTGCGGTGGCGTGGCGAAGCACCGCACCGTCCGCCAGCACGCCCGGCCGGGCATCCTCGGCGGCGAACACCTGGTCGACCACCTCCAGCACCGTCTCGGTCGACCGGAACGACGTGTCCAGCACCACGGTCCGGATCGGCCGGCCGGCACCCGCCGCCTTGGCCTCGAGCCTGGCGCGCACTTCCTGGAGCGAGGTCAGGTCCGCACCCTGGAAGCCGTAGATCGACTGCTTCTCGTCGCCCACCACGAACAGGGTCCGGTGCCGGTTGCCCGCCCCCTCGCCGCTGAAGAAATCCTCCACCAGCCGCTCGATGATCGCCCATTGCGCCGGGCTGGTGTCCTGCGCCTCGTCGACCAGGACATGGTCGATGCGGGCATCCAGCTTGTAGAGCACCCAGTCGCGCACCGACGGGTCGGCGAGCAGCCGGCCGGCCAGGGCGATCAGGTCGTCATAGTCGAGCTCGCCCTCGAACGACTTCTGCTGCTCGGCATGGGCGATCGCGAAGAAGCCGGCGGCGAGCAGGGCGCCGGTCACCTCGGCGCACTCGGCGGCGACCAGCCGCTCCATCGCACCCAGCACCCGGGCCTGCTCGGCAGCGCAGATCTCGGCCAGCGCCGCGTCGGCCTTCTTCATCGCGGCCGTGACGATGTCCTTGATCGGCTCGCCCTTGTCGGTGGTCCAGGCCCGGACATAGGCTGGCCAGCCGGCCACGCGGGCGCCGGCATCGGCCGCCTCCAGCCAGGCCTGCAGCCGCTCGGCCCGAGCCTGATAGTTCCTGCTGCCGCCGGCCAGCGCCGCCTGGACCTTGCGCAGCGCTGCCGGATCGAAGGCGCCGTCCGCGCAGGCCTCGGCCAGGAGTTCCTGGCAGCTCTGCCTGACTCCCAGGCTTTCGGCCACCGACCGGGCCAGCCGCTCGACGCCTTCCGCACCGGCCGGCCCGTCCAGGAGCTGGCGGCGCATGCCGATCACCTCGGAGATCAGGTCGTCCACGGTCTGGTCGGCGAAGCGCTCGGCCAGCACGCTCACCGCCTTGGCCATCGGCGTGCCCGGCTGGGCCGCCGCCTCGAACAGGGCCGCCTTGGCCGCGGCCAGGCGCTCGGCGGCGGTGCGCTCGTCAAGCACCGAGAAATGTGGCGACACGCCCGCCTCCAGCGGGAAGCGGCGCAGGAGCGAGGAGGCCAGGCTGTGGATGGTGAAGATCGACAGGCCGGCCGGCAGGTCCAGGACCCGGTCGAACAGGCCGCGCGCCGCCATCACCTCCTGAGGTGTGGGGTCGCGCCCGAGCACGCCCGAAAGGTCGGCCAGCAGGTCGGTCTCGGCCGCGGCCGACCAGGCGGCCAGCCGCCCCTCGATCCGCTCGATCATCTCGGCTGCGGCCGCCTTGGTGAAGGTCAGGCCCAGGATCGTGTCCGGCGGGCTGCCGGCCAGGAGCAGGCGCAGCACCCGGTCGGCCAGCACGCGGGTCTTGCCGGTGCCGGCATTGGCGGTCACCCAGACGGAAACGGTGGGGTCCGCGGCGGCGCGCTGCTCGGGCGTGGGCGGGGGCGGCAGCTTCCAGCTCAAGTGCCGGGCCCGCCCGCGTCCAGCCGCTCCGGCTCGGCGGTCCATTCCGCCACCCGGGACAGGTGGTCATAGGCGTCCTGCCGGCGCGCGATCTCGGCCTTGGCCACCGCCAGATAAGGATTGCTCGGGTCATCGTACCAGGCGAGCAGGCGCAGCACCGCTTCCTCCAGCCGGTCCAGATGCGGGTCCAGCTCGTCCGCGAGCGAGGTCGCAAAGCCGCCCCGGCCGGCCAGGCTCCACAGGGCCAGCTCGGCCAGCGCACAGCGTTCCAGATGGCCGAACCGGCCGTTGCGGGCGATCAGCCCCTCGATCAGGATCTGCGGCCGGCGCAGCCCTGCCACTTCGCTAGGCCTGGGGATGGCGCCGGTCTTGTAGTCGATGATCGCGACCCGCCCGTCCGGCAGGCATTCCAGCCGGTCGGCCTTGGCCTTGAGCTCGACGCGCCGCCCGGGGAGCTGGACCTGCCAGCTCCCGGTCCGCTCGGCCAGGACCTGGATGCCCTGGCAGCGGCGCGCCGTTTCCTCGGCCAGCACCTGCTCGGCCGCCCGGAGGAAGCGCGGCCACCACAGGGCGCGGACCTGCGGATAATGGCTGAACCGGGCGAACGCCGCCTCGCCCATCTTCTGCAGCACGGCGAACGGCTCGCCTGGCAGCGCTTCCGGATGGGCGCGCACGAAGCTCTCCATCGCCTGGTGCACGGCCACGCCGCGCTCCGCGGCACCGGCCTGGGCGTCCACCGGCTCCAGCTCGCGCAGGCCCAGGATCTTGCGGACATAGAAGAGGTAGGGGTCGTCCAGCAGGGTCTCGACCTCAGTGGCCCAGATCTCGGCGGGCCTGGCCTTGCGGCCGGGCCTGGGCCTGGGCCGCTCGATCCGCCGGGTCGCCGGATGGCTGGCGTCCAGCCGCTCCACCAGGGTCGCGCGTACCTCGTCGGCCTGGACCCGCCCCAGCAGGCCAGGGCCGCGCAGGGCGGCTTCCAGACGCACCAGGAAGCGCGAGGGCGTGGTCGGGCTGCCGCCCGGGTCGCGCCTGGAGCGCACCAGGATCAGCTCGTCGGCGGCGAACTGACCAAGCAGGTCATGGCCGGCCATGCCGATCCGGGCGTCCACCGGCGGCAGGCCCAGCGTCTGGCGCATCGCCCGGTTCAGCCACGGGCCCGCGTCGCTGTCCTCGGGCCAGGCACCCTCGTCCAGCCCGGCCACCACCACCCGGTCGGCATCCAGGAGACGCGCCTCGAAGCGGCCGCGGATCGCGATGCGCGGATGGCGCGGCCGGCGCGGGCGGACCGGGATCTCAGCCATCAGCACCGCCAGCAGCGCCGGCCAGGCCGAGGGTGGCATCGGCGCCTCGTCGGCCAGCGCCAGCTCCAGCCTGGGCAGGAAGGCCGCGATCTCCGCTCCGGCCTCACGGGCGAAGAACTCGGCGTCGCTGCCGTCCTCGTCGGTGGTGAGCCAGCGGATCAGGGCCAGGTGGCGGCGCAGGATCTCGGCGGGCAGAGCCGGCTCGCCGCTGCCGAGCAGCTCGGCCAGCGGTGCAGCCGCGCTGGCCAGCTCGGCGAACCATTCCGCCAGCCGCTCCTGGGCCACCGGTGCCGCCCAGCGGGTGCTGGGCTCGCGCAGCATCGCCAGCACGCCGTCCAGCCCGCCTGCCGGACGGGGGCCGCGCAGCACGCCGCGCTCGAGTGCCCGCACCAGCCGGCGGAACGTGCCCTGGTCCTGGCCGCCCCGGGTCAACGGATGCTTGAGCAGGGCCAGCAGCGCCGCCGGCGGAAAATGCTCAACCGCGGCATGGGCGGCCAGCAGCAGCAGGCTGCCGGGCGGGGTCTGATCCAGTGGCGTGCCGGCGCTGTCGTCGACCACGATGCCGTAGCGGCCGAGCTCGATCGCCACGCGCCGGGCGAAGTTGCGGTCGGTGGTCACCAGTGCCGCGGTGCGGCCGGGCTGCTCCATGGCCTGGCGCAGATGCAGGGCGACCGACACGGAAGCGGCCGCCGGCTCCCGCCAGGTCTCGATCGCGAGACCGTCCACCACCTCCTCCGGCAGGTCGGCACCCGCGGCGGGCACGACCTCGCCGATCCGCCGGGCCAGCCGCTCGCGCGGCCGCGCCACGGCCGCGCCCGGCCAGGGGCGCACCTCGCGTGGCGTGGCGCCGATCCGCTCCAGCAGGGTGGTCAGCGGGGCCAGCGGGTGCGTGGGGCCGGTCGTCTCGGTGCTGGCGGGATCCAGGCCCTGGAGGACCAGATGCCCCTCCGGCAGGCCGGCCACCACCGCCATCAGCCGGGCCACGGCCGGGATGCTGCCGGTGACGCCGGCCACGATCACCGGATGGCCGGGCGGGCGGAGCAGCCAGCTCTCCGCCCGGGCGTCCAGCAGCATGCGGCGGCGCTTGGCCGGGTCCACCCGGCCTTCCTCGCTCAGGACCGCAGGCCAGGCCTGGTCCAGGATCTTCAGGAAGGAGAGGGTGCGCTGCCAATGCTCGGCCAGCTCCTCCGGCACCAGCCGGTCGAGCCCGGCAGCATCGACCTCCTCGGTCTGCAGCTCGTCCAGGAAGCGGGCGAGGTCGCCGGCCAGGCGGAGCGAGCGGTCCATGTTCGGCGTGTGGCCGGAAGCCTGCTCGACCGCCCGGACCAGCCTTGCCAGCAGCAGGCGGCGGCGGATCGTGCAGATCGCGGGCGGCAGGTCCAAGGCACTGGCCGGGTCGAGCAGGAGGGCGTCCTCCTCGATCTCGCCGATCGGCTGGATGCGCGGGCAGAGCCGGGTCGAGCCATCCTCTGGCCGCAGCGCCTCGCGCAGGGCCAGCACCGCACGGCGCGACGGCAGGAGGATCAGTGCCTCCTCCAGCCGGTCGCCGAACATCTGGTCCAGGCCCCGGACCAGGGCCGGCAGGAAGGGCGTGGTGAAGGGGATCGTCCACAGGCTCATCGTGAGCCTTCAGCTACCCAAACCGTGCCGCGCGTGCCAGTCCCGGATGGGCTCCAGCGCCGGATGGTCCAGTGCCTGCTGCAATTGGGTGCGTACCCGTGGCAGCAGCGCCTGGTAGCCGGCCTTGCCGTCACGCACCGCCAGACGCCGGAACAGGCCCAGGATCTTGGTGGTGCGCTGCGCCGCCATGATCGCGCAGGCCGCGGTGAACCGCTCGGCATCCAGCTCCGGCCGCAGGTCGAGATAGCGTGCGGCGGCGGCCGCCACCGTGTCCTCCGCGACGTCGCGGCGGGCATCGACCAGGAGCGAGATCAGGTCGTAGGCGGGCGGGCCGATCCTGGCCCCCTGGAAGTCGATCAGGGCGAAGCGCTCGCCCACCGCCAGGAGGTTCAGGGCGTGGAAGTCGCGATGGACCACCACATCCCGGCCGACCCGGGCCGCCGGCAGCACGTCCCGCCAGCGCCGGAGCAGGTCGTCCTGCACCGGTGCCGGCAGGTCGGCGGCCGCCCATTCGGCGAAGATGCCGATCTCGAACAGGAAGAACGCGTCGTCATAGGCCGGCAGGAAGTCGGGGACCGGTGCCTCCTGCAGGCGCACGAGCTCGGCCACCGCCCGGTCGTAGAGGCCGGCCTCGGCGTCCGGCCGGTCCGCGCAGAGCCGGGCGAGCAGGCCATCGCCCAGATCCTCGACGAGGAGGAAGCCCGCTTCGGTGTCCGCCCGGTGAATTTCCGGTGACAGCAGGCCCTGGCCACGCAACCAGTCTGCCATGCACACGAACAGCGCCGTATCCTCGGGCGGCGGGGCGTCGACCAGCAGGGCCGGCGAGGGGCCGCCTTCCAGCCGCTCGTAGCGGCGCAGGGAGGCGTCGCCGGCGAGCGGCAGGCGTGTGGCACCGGCCCAGGGCGAGTCCGCCAGGAAGGCGGCGAGCGCGGCAGCGCGGGTCATGCGGCGAGCTCCGCCAGCCGCCCCGCCCAGCCGGGGCCGGCCGTGATCGTCAGCCGCCTGGTGTCTGGCCGCTCCGTCTCGGCAAGGGCCAGCAGCAGCGGCTCGCCCGACAGGCGGTCGCCGCCATGCTCCGGCCATTCGACGAGCAGCGCGCCATCGCGCAGCACCTCGTCCAGCCCCAGCGTCGCGACCTCGTCCGGGTCGCCCAGCCGGTAGAGATCGGCATGGCCGACCAGCAGGCCCGGCAGGTCGTAGAGCTGGAGCAGGGTGAAGGTAGGCGAGGGCACCTCGATCTCGGCACCGGCCAGTGCCCGGATGGTGGCACGCGCCAGCTCGGACTTGCCGGCGCCGAGATCGCCGGACAGGCCGACCAGGTCGCCCTTGCGCAACAGCCGGGCGAGCCTGGCCGCGAACGCATGGGTCGCGGCCAGGTCGGCCAGCTCCAGCTCGCGGGTCGCGGCCAGGCGCCCCTCGCTCAGTACCGGTAGTGCTCGGGCTTGAACGGGCCCTGCGTGGTCACACCGATATAGGCGGCCTGCTGCTCGTTCAGCTTGGTCAGCTTCACGCCCAGCTTCTCCAGATGCAGGCTCGCGACCTTCTCATCCAGGTGCTTGGGCAGGGTGTAGACCTTCTTCTCGTACTTCTCGGCGTTCTGCCAGAGTTCGATCTGGGCCAGCACCTGGTTGGTGAAGGAGGCCGACATCACGAAGGCCGGGTGGCCCTTGGCGCAGCCGAGATTGACCAGGCGGCCCTTGGCGAGCAGCACGATGCGCTTGCCGTCGGGGAACTCGATCTCGTCGACCTGCGGCTTGACCTCTTCCCACTTCATGTTCTGCAGGGCCGCGACCTGGATCTCCGAGTCGAAATGGCCGATGTTGCAGACCACCGCCGAATCCTTCATCGCCCGCATATGGTCGATGGTGATCACGTCGATGTTGCCGGTGGCGGTGACGAAGATGTCGCCGATCGGCGCCGCCTCGTCCATGGTCAGGACCTGGTAGCCCTGCATCGCCGCCTGCAGCGCGCAGATGGGATCGACCTCGGTCACGATGACGCGCGCACCCTGCGAGCGCAGGCTCTCGGCCGAGCCCTTGCCGACATCGCCGAAGCCGGCCACGACCGCGACCTTGCCGGCCATCATCAGGCCGGTGGCGCGCTTGATGCCGTCCACCAGCGATTCGCGGCAGCCGTACAGGTTGTCGAACTTCGACTTGGTGACGCTGTCGTTCACGTTGATGGCCGGGACCATCAGCTTGCCGGCCTTGGCCATGTCGTAGAGCCGGTGCACGCCCGTCGTGGTCTCTTCCGAGATGCCACGGACGTCCTTCATCAGCTCCGGATAGTCGTTGTGCATGACGAGCGTCAGGTCGCCGCCGTCATCCAGGATCATGTTCGGCGTCCAGCCGTCCGGACCCTTGATGGTCTGGCGCAGGCACCAGTCGTACTCTTCCTCGGTCTCGCCCTTCCAGGCGAACACCGGGATGCCCTGCTTGGCGATCGCCGCGGCGGCCTGGTCCTGCGTGGAGAAGATGTTGCAGGACGACCAGCGGATCGTCGCACCCAGATGGACCAGCGTGCGGATCAGCACCGCGGTCTCGATGGTCATGTGCAGGGAGCCGGCGATCCGGGCACCCTTCAGGGGCTGGCTGTCGCCATACTCGGCGCGGAGCGCCATCAGGCCGGGCATCTCCTTCTCGGCCAGCAGGATCTCGCGCAGACCCCAGTCGGCGAGGCCGATGTCGGCGACCTTGTAGTCGGTGAACTCTGCCATGGTGTTCTTCAGGATTCCGGTCTGGTGGCGGTGCGGGGCGTCACTCGTCGCGCCGGGCCGTTGCCGGGGACAGGAGGGAGGAGACCGCCCGCGTGGTCCGGGGGATATAAAGCATAATGCATATGGTCGGCAAGCCGGCCGAGCGGCCGCTGCTACCGTCGGTCGGGCCGGGTGGCCAGCGCCAGGGCAGCCGCCACCGCGACCACGCCCAGCAGCAGCGACCAGCCGATCGGCTCACCCAGCGCCACCGCACCCGCCAATCCGGCCGCCACGGCATTGGTGGTGATCGCCATGGCCACGCGGGTAGGGGTGGTGCGCGCAATCGCCTCGGCCCAGAGCCAGTAGGCGAGCGCACCGCCCACCAGGCCCACGTACAGCGCCACCAGCGCCTGGGTCCCGCTATAGTCCGCCAGCCCCGCCAGGCCGCCGTTCAGCCAGGCGATCAGGAACAGGATCGGCATCGACACCGCCATGCCCAGCGAGGTGAAGCGCAACGGGCCGGAGCGGACGATGAAGCGGCGCGACCAGATGTTGTAGAAGGCCAGGAACAGGGTGCCGCCCAGCATCATCAGGTCGCCCAGCCACGAATCGGGCGGCGCCTGGGCCAGCCCGCCCCACAGGGCGATCGCCACGCCGCCCAGGGCGATCAGCGCCGCAGCGGCCTTGCGCCAGGTGAAGCGCTCGACACGCAACAGTGCCGCCACCGCCATGGTCAGGAGCGGCAGGGTCGCCAGCGTCAGCGCCGCCCGGCCGGCGGTGGTGAACACCAGGGCCTGGTTCAGGATCACCGGGAACAGGACGAAGAACAGGATGCCCAGCAGCGCCACCACCGGCAGGTCGCGCAGGCTGGGCCAGCGCTCCTGCTTCAGGCAGGCGATCGGGAACAGCACCAGGACGCCGATGCCGAACCGGATCGCGGCCAGGGTGAACGGGTCGGTGGACGGCGCCAGATAGCGGATGCCGGTGATCGCGGTGCCGCCGAACACGGCCGAGCCCACGCCCGCCGCGATGCCTAGGAGTTCGGACAAGGAGGTTCCGGGTTCGAATGCGCAGGTGCCGCGGACCTGACCACGCCCGGCCACTCGCGGCAATGGCCGGCCGGCTGAAAGGCCCGGTCAGCCGGCCGCCGGCCGCGGCCCGTACAGGTCCGCCGAGCGGTCCAGATGGCGTACCATCGCCGCCTCGGCTCCCTCGGCGTCGTGCGCGGCGATCCGGTCGATGATCTCGGCATGCTCGCGCAAGGTCACCTCCTCGTTGCCGGGCCAGATCAGCAGGTCGGTGCGGTGCGCCTGCAGCCAGGTCAGCATCGCCTCGCTGACCGCGTCGAAGATCGGGTTGCCGGAGATCCGGGTGATCTGCCGATGAAACAGCATGTCAGCCCGGATGAAGGCGGGCACGTTGCCGATCTCCCGGCGCTGGGCCGCCAGTGCGTCGCGCAGCTGCCTCAGGTCCTCGGGCGTGGCCTGCTCGGCCGCACTGCGCACCATGCCGCGCTCGAAGAAGCGCCGGGCCTGCTTGAGATGGTCGAGATTGGTGGGCGAGGCGTTCAGCAGCAGCTGGGCGGCCAGGTCCACCTGGCGGACCAGCGAGCGCGCGGTGATCTCGCGCACCTTGGCCCGTTCGCCATGGCTGATCTGGATCAGGCCGAGATTGGCCAGGGCCTGCATGGCCTCGCGGATCGCCGGGCGGCCGACGCCGAAGCGCTCCATCAGCACCCGCTCGGAGGGCAGGGTCTCGCCGGTGCCGATCTCGCCGGAGGTGATCATGCCGGCCAGGCGGTCGAACACCTCGTCGGAGAGCTTGCGGCGGACGATGTGGTCGTTGGTCATGGTCCCGATCGAAGCCTGTCGCCGGATCAGCCTAGGCCGTCCCGGATTCCGACGAAATAGTCGTCGCCGCCGATCTGGCCGCCCTTGAACGCCAGTTCCGGCCCATCGCTGCCGTCCGGGCGGTGCGAGCGGCACAAGGGCGAGCCCGGCGTGCGCGGCAGCGGCAGGCACAGGGTGAGCGCCAGCACCCCCAGTTCGCCCAGCGCATGGCTGGACGTGTCGCCACCCGCGACGACCGCGCGCGTGAGCCCGGCCGTCCGGATCAGCCGGTCCAGGATCCGCCCGAGCCGGCGCCCGAGTTCCGCCCGGCCGGCCTCGTCGACCGTGGCAGCACTCTCCGGCCCGACCGCACTGGCCAGGATGACGCTCCGGCCGCCATCCAGCACCTTCAGTGCCGCTGCGACCGCGTGCTCGACGCCGCCTTCGGCCAGCAGTTCCTGCGGGCTGCGGGCCAGGAGCTGGAAGCCGTGCGCCTCGGCATGGCGGATCTGGCGCTCGGTGGTGGGCGAGACGCTTCCCGACACCACGGCCAGCCGCTCGACGGCCCCGGGGGGCGCGAAAGTCGGAGCGGGCTTGAGCAGCCCGGCCTCGCCCCAGGCGGCCAGCAGCGCATACTCGACGCCGGACGAACCGACCACGAAGCGGGGGTGCTCCCGGGACAGGCGAGCCAGCTGCCGGCCCACCGCCAGCTGGCTCGCCCGGTCGGCGACGTCGAACAGGAGCACGGCGGCGCTTGCTGCCAGCGCGTCGATCCGGGCCTCCGCGTCCGGCTGCTCTAGGGTCGGCAGGTCGACCAGACCCAGCGATCGCGCCGTCTGCGCTGCCAGATGCCGGCGCAGGTCGGCCTCCGCCATCGGCGTGACCGGGTGGCGGCTCATCACCGGATGCCGGTCGATCCGGTAGACCTCGTCGCGATAGGCGGCGAACAGCTGGCCCATGAAGGTGTAGCGGCGCAGCTGCGGCACGCCCACCACCACGGGCGTGCAGGCCTGGCCGAACAGGTCGGCGCCGAGCTCCAGGGCCCGGCCGATGCTGCCGACCGCAGGCGAGCTGTCGAAGGTCGAGCAGACCTTGTAGTGGCAGACGGCGGCTCCCTGCCGGCGCAGCCAGGCGAATGCCGGCGGCAGGTGCTTGTCCATCCAGGCCGGGCTCTGGCTGCGGCTGGTGCCGGCCAGGCCCACCGCGCCGAATCCGACGAAGCGGCCCTGCTCCTGCTCGTCCGGCGGGCGGACGAACAGCACCGTCCGGATTCCGGCCGAACCCAGCGCCTCCAGCGCGTCGGTGGATCCGGTGAGGTCGTCGCCATAGAAGGAAAGCAGGGGTGGGGCAGCCATCGTCCAGCACAGCATCGGCTCTTGACGATCTAGGTATACTGATCATACCAGTTCACGTCAACCGGAGGACGACATGGCGGGCGGACAGGCAGCAGACGGGATCCGGGTCACCTACCGGATCGAGACGGCCGGATCGGTCGAGGCGCTGGCGGACAAGATCGCGAGCGACCAGTCGACCGGCACCTTCACCGAGGTGCCGGGGGAAACGGCGGAGCTGAAGGCGCGCTGTGCCGCCCGGGTGACCGCGATCCGTCGGCTGCCGGATACGGACCGACCGGGCTTTCCCACGAACGAACCCGGGCCGTATCGGCGCGCCGACGTCGACATCCTGTTCCCCTTGGCGGTGGTCGGCACGGACATCGCAGCACTCCTGACCATCTGCCTGGGCGGCGTGTTCTCCATCAAGGGCCTCACCGGCATCCGCGTGGTCGATCTCGACCTGCCGCCCGCGTTCATCCAGGCCCATCCCGGCCCGAAGTTCGGCATCGAGGGCAGCCGGCGCCTGACCGGCGTGCGGGACCGGCCGCTGATCGGCACCATCATCAAGCCGAACCTGGGCCTCTCGCCCGAGGACAGCGCCGCCATCGCCAGGGAGTTGGTCGAGGCGGGCGTCGACTTCATCAAGGACGACGAGAAGCTGATGAACCCCGGCTACTCGCCGCTCGAGGCCCGGGTGAAGGCGGTGATGCCGGTGATCCTCGACCACGAGCAGCGCACCGGCCGCAAGGTCATGTACGCGTTCGGCCTGTCCTCGGCCGATCCCGACCAGATGGCCCGCCACCACGACCTGATCGCGCAGGCCGGCGGCAACGCCGCAGTGGTCAACATCGTCTCGATCGGCCCGGCCGGCATGGCCTTCCTGCGCAAGCGGACCGAGCTCGTCCTCCACGCCCATCGCAACGGCTGGGACATCCTGACCCGCCATCCGGCCCTGGGCTTCTCCTTTTCCGTCTATCAGAAGATCTGGCGCCTGCTCGGCGTCGACCAGTTCCAGGTGAACGGCATCGGCGCGAAATACTGGGAGCCGGACGAGAGCTTCGTCCAGGCCTTCAAGGACTGCAGCACGCCCATGCTCTCGCCGGCCGACCGCGCCCTGCCGGTGGTCTGCTCCGGCCAGTGGGGCGGCCAAGCGCCCGAGACCTACCGCCGCACCGGCCGCACCCTCGACCTGATGTATCTGGGCGGCGGCGGCATCGTCGGCCATCCGGGCGGCCCCGGCGCCGGCGTGCGTGCCATCCGCCAGGCCTGGGAGGCGGCCGTCCAGGACATCCCGCTGGCGCAGTACGCCCAAACCCACCGCGAACTCGCCCAGTCACTCGAGCGCTTCGGCGGCAAGGCCCCCGGCTGAGGGCCGACCGTGCTGGCCCGGGCGGGAGGACTGGCATGTCGGGCCTGGATCAGGTCATGGCGAACCGGCTGGCAAAGCCGTTCCACCCTGAGGCGTTGACGAACCGCTCGGCATTTTGGCACTTCCTGCGGGAAGGGCCCGCAGGATGCAGTGCCGGACGCGATGGCCTTGTCGCGCTTCCGGACCAATCTGGCCGAAGCCGTATCGGCAGGATTGAGCACGCGAGCCCGAGAGCGCAGACCGGTGATCAAGGTCGGCACCTTGCTCGATCCCGCCGTGATGGAAGCGGACGTGCAGCGACCTCCCGGCTGCGGCAGTGGGGCATTGAAGCGCTGCCACAAGGGGATGAACGTGGTGGTCACGCCCTCGCGCGGTCAGATCGAGAAGCTCGTCGGCATG
>NZ_DATMFZ010000114.1:0-5229 GCF_035556675.1 Geminicoccus sp.
AGCTCGACCGCGATGCGGCGCGCAAGGAGGAGATGCACGCCGTCGAGCGACGATTGGGTGATAGCCTCGCCAAGTTCGAGGCGAAGCTGGACCGGCTGGGCGACGGCCTGTCGAAGATGGCCGCCTTTGACGGCAATGTCCGCGGCCTTTCCGACAAGATGACCTGGCTCGCCGAGCGCATCGAGAGCCTGGAAGTCCGCGCCAAGCGGGCGGACTGAGTTCCCGCCGCCGGCCGGTTGCCGGCATCCCTGACAATCTGGAGTGTCCAATGGACTGGACCGTCCTGGCGCCGGTGCTGGTCGAGCACCTGGCCATCCCTGTGCTCGTCGCCCTCGGCGGCTGGCTCACCACCAAGATCCCCGGCCCGCTGCGCAACTGGCTGCAGGCCGACACGCATGCCAAGGATCTGGCGCTCGTGCTGGGCGCGATGTATCGCGGCGCTGCGGTCGCCTATGCCGACTACGAAGCCGGGAAGTTCGCTTCGCCCACCGCCGCCATCGGTCAGGTCGTGGCCTACGTCCTCAAGACCTGCCCGGACACCATCGCGAAGCTTAGCCCCGACCCCGATGCGCTGACCACGATGGCTCACGCTGCTTGGGATGCATTCGTCAAGGCGACCATCACCGCCGAGGCCGCCAAGGCGGTGCCGGACGTGGTGGCCAGCGTGGCGGACCAGGTGGCCACGGGCGTGGCCGACGCCCTGCGGAAGCCGGTGGCATGATCGCCGCTGCCTTCCTCCGCAACGTGATGCGGCCGACCGCCGCCTGGTGCCAGCGCGAGGCCGGCATCCCCTTCAGCCTCGACAGCGACCGCTTCCTGCTCGCCGTGGCGCTGCAGGAAAGCCAGTGCACCCACCGGGCGCAGATCACCCGCAGCGGCGCGCCCGGTCCGGCCCGCAGCTACTGGCAAGGGGAAAAGACCGGCGGCATGGTCGCCGGCGTCCTGAACTTCCACGCGGAAAACATCCAGAAGATGTCCCGCGCGCTCTACGCCGCCGCCGGCGTGATCCCGGACCCCTACGCCATCTGGCGCGCGATCGAGTGGCACGATGCCCTGGCGCACGGCCTGGCGCGGCTCCTGCTGCTGACCGACCCCTACCGCATCCCGACCGAACAGAGCGCGGCGTGGGACTGCTACGCGGCGCGCCTGTGGCGCCCGGGCCGGCCGCGCCCGGAAGAGTGGCCTGAGAACTGGCAGGCCGCGTCCATCGCCGTCGCCGCTGAGACGGCTTAGAGCAACAGGTGCCCGCCGTTACTTCTTCTTCGTGCGACTCACTTCCTTCTCCTTGAGAATGGCGTCGTGCATTTCTGCAGATCTGTCCGCCAGCTTGGCAATCGTTTCCCTGATCTGATCCGGGGACATGTTCCCGTGGATCATCTCATCCCGCATCTGCTTGAATATGCCGGCAGTGAAACTCGATCCGATCTCCACGATAACGTTCAGCGGAACATCGGAGACGTCCATTGAGAAGCTCTTTTCCAGGCGGGCCACAATCTCCGCGTTGACTGAGCGGCCGTTTTCCTTTGCTGCTGTGTCTATACGCGCACGCAGATCGCCGGGAAGGCGCGCCTTAAAGGAGGGGTCGGTTCTCGTCGCCATGACCCTACGGTGACCCTATTTTCTGCTTGACTGCAATGGCCTCGCCGTGACCCTATTTGTACGGGGTCACGGTGACCCCGAAGCGCGAGAAAAGGTCATGCGCCCGGAAACGCAATCATTCAAGCTTCGCCTGCCACCAGACACGCTCTGTTGGCTTCGCGAACAGGCAGCACAACGGCGTCGCTCTATGAACAGCGAGATCATCTTCTTGCTGGAAATGGCTCGGCGCGAAGCCAGCCCCGCTCGGGGCGGCGAACAGACGGCGGGGGTTGCTTCGCAGGCGTAGCCCCGCCGTCTGCCGTTTTCTCCCTCCGTTTCGCAGGCGGAGGGCTCCCCACAACCCGCAATTGGAGTGCGGATAGTGAGCGTTCAGAATATAGGCGGCCTGCCCCACGAGGGCAAAGGCGAGAATGGTGCCCTGACCATTGTGGGCATTTCCGTCCGGAGAGATGCTGATGGACGGTTCAACCTGAATGACCTCCATCGGGCAGCTGGCGGAGAGAAGAAGCACCAGCCAAGCGATTGGTTACGGCTTCAGCAGACACTGGACCTCCGGTCCGAGTTGGAGATGGAGAAACCGGGATTTCCCGGTATCCAAGCAAAACAAGGACTTGGGACGTTTGCAGTTCGCGAGTTGATCTATGCCTACGCCATGTGGATCAGCCCGAGTTTCCATCTTCAGGTGATCCGGGCGTTCGATGGCTTGGTGACCGGCCAGATGGCCGCGCCGGCGGCGCCGGAGAGCGATGACATCACCCTGTCGCGCGCTCTGCTGATCGCTTCGGGGCGGTTGGACGAGGCCAAGAAGCAGATCGCGGATCTCACGCCCAAGGCGGCCGGCTATGACCGTATCGCCTCCGCGGATGGAAGCCTGTGCATCACGGACGGTGCTAAGGCGCTGCAGATCCGCCCCAAGGATCTGTTCGACTACCTTGACCGCAACGGCTGGACCTATCGACGCCCTGGTTCGGACCATCGCTGCGCCTATCAAGCCCGGATTGCCTCCGGGGATCTGATCCACAAGGTGACGACGGTTCTCCGGCCGGACGGAACCGAGAAGGTGACGGAGCAGGTGCGGATCACGCCTAAGGGTCTGGCTAAGCTCTCGAAGCTGTTCCCGCCGATGCTGGACATCGTCGCGTGAGCCGCCGCCTCTCCCGCCGCGCGGTCTTCAAGGTCGCCGCCGCCCTGTCGGCGCCGGCGGTCACGGTCCTGGCGGCCGACGATGCCCTGGCGCGCTACGAGGACGTCATGGCTCGGAAGGGCGACCTGAAGAAGGTCAGCGACGATCAGTGGAACCTGGTCGAGGAATGGACCGAGCAGGAAGAGGCCGCCCTCTACGGGCTGGCGGACGAGACGCCCGGCGGGCTGAAGGCCTTGCTGCGCCGGGTGGTGACGATCGGAGACCGGCTCGACGGCGATACGAGTTGGAACCTGATGGACGCCGAGGCCGCGCTGATTCGCTCCATGCGGCGGCAAGCCCAGGAACTCCTGCGGCAGATCTGAGTCGCCGCTGCACAATCGATCTCGGTGAGAGGGCGCTCCCCCCTAAGGGCGCCCTCTTTTCATTCTTAATCCCCCAACATCGAGGAGCCTGCCCCCATGGTCCTGATCGGCACCTATTGGGAAGACGACCCCGCCATCGCGAAGATGGTGGAGAGCAAGATCGGCTTTCAACTCGATCTCTGCCGGGCGGCCAACTGGCACGCCAACTGGCAGGACACCGAGAGCGACTATGGCGTGAAGAGAGTGCGCGACCTGCTATCGCCGCGCAGCGTCCAGCACATGATGGTGCCGTTCCCGAAAACCTACGGAAAGGACGGCAGCAAGGACGGATGGACGCGGGCAGGGAAGGGCGAGTTCAATAGCCACTACTTGGCCTTCTTCAAGAACCTGCTGGCGGCGCTGCCGGCCGGGCAGAAGGAAGTCTTCGTCTCCACCTCCTACGAGACGAACGCCAATTTCTGGTACTGCGACATCGCGGCCTGTGGCGGCGAGGCGGCGTATCGCAGCGCTGTCACCAATATGCGCGCCCAGGCCGATGCCGCACAGAAGGGCACGGGCAAGACGATCATCCTGGCCCACAATCCGGTCAACGAGAACTGGAAGGCGGCGCCCGGCGCGGACTGGAAGGGCACATTCGTGAACGGCGCGCACGGGGCTCTGCTGGTGAACTACTATATGAAGCCGCAGTACCGCTCCAACAGCCTGGACAAGGAGTGGGAGTTCTGGACAGGCGCCTATATCGGCCTGAACGCCCAGATCGCCTTCGCCAAGGAGAAGGGCGTCCCTTGGGGCATCCCGGAGTGCGGCTTCCTCTCGGACGACAAATACGACATCCGTCCCTTCGTCCAGAAACTCGGCGATCTGCTGGTGGCGAACGCCAGCACCATGGCGCTGTTCATGCCGTGGATCTCCGACAAGGACTATCCCGGCCAGGTCTACGCCGGGCGCTCGCCCAAGGCAGCCGAAGCCGTTGCCGGGCTGATGAAGCGTCTCAAGGCGGCGCAGACCGGAACCGTTATCAACCCGACCCAGCCCGCCGACACCTCCACAGTCGAGCCCGCCGCGCCATCCGAGCCGCAAGACCCCGCCATGGCGCTCGCCTCCGAGGGCAACGAGGCGCTGTTCCTGGTGCGGGACAAGTACCCCGAGCCGGCGAACAGTGTCCTCCGGGCCATGGAGGACCGGACCTTCTGGCCGCTCGTCGGCGCGGGGCTCAAGAACGGCGATGCGACCGGCCACGAGACCGACCCCACCAAGGCGCTCGCTCTGGCGGTACACGCGGCGGGCACGATGGACGGCTGGCCGGCCGAAGCTGTGACCGCGGTTCAGGGCTGGCTGGGCCGGGCGAAGGCACTCTTGCCCGCCCAGGAGCAGCCGGAGACCGAGCCCCCTGTCCCCGAGCAGCCCGCTCCAGGCTCTGACGTGGTGGCGACCCTCCAGGCGCAGATTGCGCGCCTTCAGGAGCAACTCACCGCCGAGCAGGCCGCGCGCGCCGCCGTCGAGCAGAAACTGGCAGCGGTGCGGGTGGCTGCTGCATGAACGCGCTCATCGTCGTCCTACTGGTCCTACTGCTGGTCGGGGTGCCGCCTAGCCAGAACCCCGCGCATTGATCGGCCAGCGCGTCGCCTCGTACACTTCAATGGCGGCGTGCAGGGCGTCGAAGTGCTCTGCTTCCGGAGTGCCCGGCGCCGGCTCCTTGTCGAAGTACTGTTCGATCTCGGCCAAAGCGCGATCGTACTGATGCTCGGACGTGATTGGCTCAACCAGCACTGCCAGTCCTCCTCAGGCCGCGAGCACTCTATGTGCGCGGGCGAGATCGAGGCTCATTTGGAGCCCGAGCCAGAACTCGGGGCTGTTGCCGAAACGGCGGCTCAGAAGGATCGCGGTCTCGGCCGTCAGGGCGCGGGTGCCGTTCAGGATGCCGGTGACGCGATTGGTCGGCACATGGATTTCTGCCGCTAGGCGCTTGGCCGACAGACCAAGCGGAATGAGGAACTCCTCGCGGAGCACCTCGCCAGGCGTGACGGGCGGAAGCATTTCATCGGTTGCGACGTCCGACAGGTCCACCCGGCCGGCGTCCAGATCTTCGCGGAGGATGGTCATGGTTCTGTCCTCTCGGCCTAG
>NZ_DATMFZ010000115.1:0-51201 GCF_035556675.1 Geminicoccus sp.
TTGGCGGGAGCGGGTCGGTCGCGGCGGCCGCTTGCCTGGTTGACGCTGCTGGCACGACCGTGACCGGCCGGGCGATGCGGGCCGCTGCCGCCGAGGCCGATCTGCTGCCGGGCCAGGTCCAGGCCTGTCTGGAGCAAGCAGGCTGGCGCGCCGGCGAGTTCGACCTGATCGCCTGCGGAGTCGGGCCCGGCGGCTTCACCGCGATCCGCGTGGGCGTGGCCCTCGCCCGGGCGCCGGCGCTCGCCGCCGGCGTGCCGGTCATGGCGGTCTCGACCTTCGAGGCGCTGGCGATTGCCGCCCGCACCGCTGGCATCACCGAGCCTTTGCGCATCGTGGTGCCCGGCGGCCGCGGCAACTGGCATGTGCAGGACGTCGATGCGGCCGGCCGCTTCGGCCCGATCTCGACCAGTTCCACCCCGCCCGGTACCGCAGCCGGCTTCCAGCTCATCGGCGGCGAGGTGCCCGAAGCCGTGCAGCTCGTGACCGGCGCCGAGGAGGTGGCCCTGGCCGCAGTCAGGCGACTGCAGGCCGGCGAGCCGGGGATGGCTGGCGAAATGCTGGTGCCGCTCTATCTGCGCGGTGCCGATGCCCGGGAAGGTGCCGGGCGGTCGCTGCTGGAACTGGCCGGGGTGGCCTGATGGCGCTGATCGCCCTGCCCCGGCCCGGCCAGATCGCCGTCAAGAATATCGGGCCGTTCGATCTCGGGCGGCTGGCCCGCCTGCATCGCGGCTGCTTCGACGATGGCTGGTCGAGATCGGATATCGCCCACCTCCTGTCCCTGCCGGGCAGCTTCGGCCTGATCGCGCGCTGCTTCGACCGCGGCTTTTCTGCGATCGACGGGCTGCGCGGGGTTGGGTTCGCCATCTGCCGCGTGGTGCGCGACGAGAGCGAACTATTGTCGATCGGGGTCCTGCAACCTTGGCGCAAGCGCGGGGTCGCCGGAATGTTACTGGAAACCGCTATGTTCCGCGCCCATGAAGCCGGCGCCGAGGCCATGTTCCTGGAGGTCGCCGTCGACAATGTCACGGCGCAGAGCCTGTATGAAAGATATCGCTTCGAGCGGGTCGGCACGCGCACCGACTACTACCACCGCCCGGACGGCCGCAAGACCAGCGCCTATACGATGAAGGCTTCTTTAGGAAACCTCAGGTCCCGGGTGCGCCTGGGCTAGTCCTTCCCTCGGCGTACGACAAGCTCGAAAATCCCCTTGTCCACAGCTTCGCGAGCGATGACCTCGTGTCCATGGTCCATCAGGGAAACCGGTACATTACTCAGCGGCTCACCCTCGCGCAGCCGAATGCGCAGCATGTCGCCGGGACGCATCTTTTCGAGTGCCAGCTTTGCACGAACGAACGTGATCGGGCAGGTGTCGGCGGTGATGTCCAGGGTTGCTTCAGTTGACGGCACTTCAACTAGCCTTTTCTGACACGATTTTTCTCTAAGCCCCCTTGCGGGCGCGCGTTGAAGAAATATAGTAGTGGCTCGTCTAATACCAAGCAGGCCGGGAGCCCTTACGCTGAGATGGCGGATCAGTTGACCCAGAACGAACTCCTGTCGTTGACGACGGAGATCGTCGCGGCACATGTGTCCAACAACACTGTGTCGTCCACCGACCTGCCCGACCTCATCAGGCTCGTATATTCGTCTCTGTCGTCCCAGGGCGTCGAGATCAAGGAAGAGCCCCAGGAGAAGCTGACTCCGGCCGTGCCGGTGAAGAAGTCGGTGACGCCTGAGTACATCATCTGCCTGGAGGATGGGAAGAAGCTGAAGATGCTCAAGCGGCATCTGAAGACCCGTTATAATATGTCTCCGGAAGACTATCGCAAGCGCTGGGGGTTGCCGGACGACTATCCGATGGTCGCGCCCGCCTATGCGGAGCAGCGCTCTTCGCTGGCGAAGAAGATCGGGCTCGGCACCAAGCCGCGAGCACGCGGTCGCCGTTCGGCCTGACCGCAACCGTCTGGCGGGAGGTGGCCGTCCGGCCTTTACCTCCCGTATCGGCGCCGCCTGCACGGGCGGCGCGGCTGCACAGCGAAGCGTAACTTGACGGGTCGAGCCGCGCTGGGAATAACTCGGCGCGGTAAAACCATTTCTGGTTGGCGGGTGACGAAGAAGCTCTTCATCAAGACCTATGGCTGTCAGATGAACGTCTATGACTCCGAGCGCATGGCCGGAGCTCTGGCACCACACGGGTACGCCGCCACGGATCGGATCGAGGACGCGGATCTCGTCGTCCTCAATACCTGCCACATCCGCGAGAAGGCCGCCGAGAAGGTCTATTCCGAACTCGGCCGGGTCCGCCTGCTGCGCGACCAGCGTCGCGCCTCGGGCGACGACCTGACCATCGCGGTCGCGGGCTGCGTCGCCCAGGCCGAGGGCGAGGCCATGCTCGAGCGCGCGCCCTTCATCGACGTGGTGGTGGGCCCGCAGGCCTATCACCGCCTGCCCGAGATGCTGGCAAGGCGCGGCCTGACCGCGCGGGGTGTGATCGACACCGACTTTCCTCCGGAAAGCAAGTTCGACGAGCTGCCGGCGGCGCTCACGCCCATGGGGCCGTCAGCCTTCCTCACCGTGCAGGAAGGTTGCGACAAGTTCTGCACCTTCTGCGTGGTGCCTTATACCAGGGGCGCCGAGGCGTCGCGCCCGGCTGCCGCGATCCTGGCCGAGGCGCGCCAGCTCCTGGCCCAGGGCGTGTGCGAGATCACGCTGCTCGGCCAGAACGTCAATGCCTATCGTGGCGATGGCCCGGACGGCAGGAGCTGGAGCCTCGGACGGCTGATCCGTGCCCTGGCCGAGCTCGATGGCCTGGCGCGGATCCGCTACACGACCTCGCACCCACGCGACATGGACGACGAGCTGATCACGGCGCATCGCGACGTGCCACAGCTCATGCCCTTCCTGCACCTCCCGGTGCAGTCCGGCTCGGATGCGCTGCTCCAGGCGATGAACCGCAAGCACGGCGCGGACGACTATCTCCGGCTGGTCGACCGGCTGCGCGCGGCCCGGCCCGACCTGGCCCTGTCCTCCGACTTCATCGTGGGCTTTCCCGGCGAGACCGACGAGGACTTCCAGGCGACCCTGCGACTGGTCGAGCAGGTCCACTACGCCCAGGCCTTCTCCTTCAAGTACAGCCCGCGCCCGGGCACGCCCGCCAGCCTGATGAAGAAGCAGGTGCGCGAGGCGACCAAGGCCGAGCGGCTGGCGGCCCTGCAGGAACTGTTGGAGGCGCAGCGGCGTTCGTTCGATCAGCGGGCCATTGGGACGGTGATGGAAGTGCTGATTGAGCGCGACGGACGGGATGCGGGCCACAAGGTCGGTCGTTCTCCCTGGTTGCAGATCGTCCATCTGGTAGGCGACGAGCTCCGCGTCGGCGATTTGTGCCGCGTCGAGATCACCGGCGCCAATCCGCGCAGCCTGGCGGCGCGCCTCCTGCCGACCCTGTCCTCACCCAATGTCCAGCGAGGACGCGCCGCTTGAAGCCGCTCTTGCCGATGGCGGAACTCGACCACGCGGATCGCCGGGTCGTCCTGCCGGACAACCGGCTCTGCGCCATCGTGTTCGGCCAGCACCACAGCCATCTGGCCCGGATCGAGCAGCAGATTCCGGTGAATCTGGTGGCGCGGGGCAACGAGGTGATCGTCCATGGCGACGACCCGGATGCCGTGAACGCCGCAGCGACCGTGCTGCAGGAACTCTATGTCCGTGCCCGCGGCGGCGAGCAGCTCGGCCGCAACGAGGTGGATGCCACCGTGCGCATGGTGACGGCGGGCGAGCCCCTGCCGGCCGACGGCTATCGCGGCCAGCAGGCGGCGGTGCGCACCGAGCGCAAGCTCGTGGTGCCGCGCACGCCCAACCAGGCGCGCTATCTGGAGGCCCTGCAGAAGAACGACCTGGTCCTGGGCCTGGGACCGGCCGGCACCGGCAAGACCTATCTGGCGGTGGCCGCCGCGGTGGCGGCGATGAAGGCCAGGACGGTGGAGCGGCTGATCCTGTCGCGCCCGGCGGTCGAGGCCGGCGAGCGGCTGGGCTTTCTGCCCGGCGACATGCGCGAGAAGGTCGATCCCTATCTGCGGCCGATCTACGATGCCCTGCACGATCTCCTGCCCGAGGGCCGCCTGGAGCGGGCGATCGAGACGGGGCAGATCGAGATCGCCCCGCTCGCCTTCATGCGTGGCCGCACCCTGCGCAACGCGGCGGTGATCCTGGACGAGGCGCAGAACGCCACGCCCATGCAGATGAAGATGTTCCTCACCCGGCTGGGCGAGAACTCGCGCATGGTGGTGACCGGCGATCCCCGCCAGTCCGACCTGCCGCCCGGCGTGACCTCGGGTCTGCAGGATGCGGTCGACCGGCTGAGCGGCATCGAGGGCATCGCCGTGGTGCGCTTCGATGCGTCGGACATCGTGCGCCATCCCCTGGTACAGAAGATCGTGCAGGCCTATGAGCCTCATGAACCGCCGTCCGCGACGTTCGAGGACGGCGTTGCGAGGACGCTCGGCCGCGGGCCGAGTAATCCGGCTAAGGAACAATGAACGACGACAGTAGTCACCCGATCGAGGTGGCGGTCGAGGCAGAAGCCTGGCAAACGGCCGTCACCGATCCGATCGGGCTGGTGCGGAGCACTGCCCAACTCGCTTTGGCGGAGGCGGCTCCGGCACCGTTGCAGGACGCGCAGCTCTCGGTGGTGCTGACCGACGACCCGCGCATCCGCCGCCTGAACCACGAGTGGCGCGGCAAGGACAAGGCCACCGATGTCCTGTCCTTCCCGGCCTATGACCCGGACCTGCCCTTGCCGCCCGGCTGCCGGCCGGAGCTCGGCGACATCGTGATCGCCCTGGAGACCGTGCAGCGCGACGCGGCAGAGGCCGGCCTGCCGCTCGACCAGCATCTGCGCCACATGGTCGTCCACGGTGTCCTGCACCTTCTGGGCATGGACCACGAGACCGGCGAGACCGACGCCCTGGCGATGGAGCGCCTGGAAGCGCAGATCCTGGCCCGGTTCGGCATCGGCGATCCCTATCTGGAGGCGGTCCGGTGAGGCAACTGCAACGGCGGGCCGAGCAGAACCCGTCGCTGTTCAGCGATCTGGTGCGCCGGCTGCGCAGCTTCGCGGGTGCGGCCGATGCCACCGATGGCAGCCTGCGTACCCGTATCGAGCATCTGATCGAGGGCGACCTCGACGAGGAAGGCGACCAGAAGCTGCTGCCGGCCGTCCGCGAGCTGGTCCTGAACGCCCTGGCCTTCGGCGAGCTGCAGGTCGCCGACGTGATGGTGCAGCGCCCGGACATCAAGGCGGTCGCCAAGGACGCGTCGCTGGCCAAGGTGCTGGAGACCATGCAGATCGGCATGCATACCAGGCTGCCGGTCTATGGCACCGCGCTGGACGACGTGATCGGCATGGTCCACGTCAAGGACCTGCTGCCCTACATGCTGAAGCCCGACACCTTCGACCTGGCCGCGGTCACGCGCCGGGTGCTGGTGGTGCCGCCATCCATGAAGGTGCTGGATCTCCTGCGCGAGATGCGGGACACGCGGGTCCACATGGCGGTGGTGGTGGACGAGTTCGGCGGCACCGATGGCCTGGTCACCATGGAGGACCTGGTCGGCGAGATCATCGGCGAGATCCCCGACGAGCACGACCCGGCCACCGACGCGCAGATCGTCCGCCAGCCGGACGGCACGGTGGATGCGGACGGCCGCGTCTATCTGGACGACCTCGAGCGGTTCCTGGACGTTGAGCTGGTGGACGAGGAGATGCGCGAGGAGGTCGACACGCTGAGTGGCCTGGTCTCGTCCCTGGTCGACCGGATCCCGGCGACCGGCGAGAAGATCCCGCACCCGGCGGGTTTCCTGTTCGAGATCCTGGATGCATCGAGCCGCCGGATCGAACGTGTGAAGATTCACGATCAACGTGCTGCAAGTACAGGCGAATTCGAGGTGATGGGTGACTGACCCGGCTCCCGGGAACCGGATCGAGGCCATCCTTCTCCGCCATCCCCTGCTCGCCTGTCTCCTGGCCGGGGCCGCAGCCGCCCTGGCCCTGCCGCCCTGGCACGTCCTGCCGGGCCTGCTCGGGTTCGGCGTGCTGGTGCTGGCGATCGCCCGGGCAGCGGGCGTGTTCCGGGCCGGCCTCGCGGGGCTGGCGTTCGGCCTGGGGTTCCACCTGGTCGGCCTCTACTGGGTCGCCATCGCCTTTTCCGCCGAGGCTGCCGGGGTGGCGGTCCTGGCCCTGCCGGCCACCTTCCTGCTCTGCCTGACCTGCGCCCTGTTCGTCGCAGCCTACGCGATGATCCTGCGTGTCCTGCGCATCCGACGGCCGCTCGCGGTGGCGCTCGGCCTGGCGGCATGGTGGGGCTTCGGGGAATGGCTGCGCGGCGCCCTGTTCGGCTTTCCCTGGAACCCGGCCGCCATCGTCTGGTCCTTCAGCGAGGCGAGCCTGCAGATCGTGGCGCTCACCGGCTCGCCCGCTTTGTCGGTCGTGACGGTCGCTGTTGCCGGGGTCGCCGTTCTGGCCGTGACCGGACCAGGGCGGCGGGCACGGCTGATGGGGCTGGCCGTGCCGCTGCTGCTCACCGGAATCGTGCTGGCCCATGGTGTCTGGCGCCTGTCCCAACCGCTGCCGCCCCCCACGGAGCTGGAGCTGCGGGTCGTCCAGGCCGCCATCCCGCAGGACCGCAAATGGGACCCGCAGCGGCTGCGCGAGAACTTCCTGACCCATATCGAGCTGGCCGAGGAGCCGGCCCCGGTCCAGCCGCGGCTGATCATCTGGCCGGAAAGTGCCGTGCCGTTCTCGCTGGAGCGGGACGAGGTCGCGCGCACCTACCTGGCGCGGATCGCGCAGAAGGCCGGCGGGTTCGTCGTCACCGGCTCCAACCATCATGCCGAGGACGCCGACGGGCGGCCCTTTGCCAACAACAGCATCTACGTGATCGATCCGGACGCCGCAGTCACCGCGCGCTATGACAAGGTCGACCTGGTGCCGTTCGGAGAATACCTGCCGCTGCGCGGGCTGCTGGGGGCGCTCGGGCTGAAGGCGGTGGCGGCGCGCGGCGACTTCCGGCCGGGTCCCGGCCGGACCACCCAGGAGCTGCCGGGCATTCCGCCGTTCAGCCCGCTGATCTGCTACGAGGTGGCCTATCCGTCCGCCGCCACCGACGGCAGCGGACGGGCGCAATGGCTCCTCAACGTGACCAACGACGCCTGGTTCGGCAGGAGTGCCGGGCCCTGGCAGCATCTGGCCCTGGCGCGGATGCGCAGCGTGGAGGAAGGCCTGCCGCTGGTGCGTGCCGCCAATACCGGCGTGTCGGTGGTGACCGATGCCTATGGCCGGATCCTGGCTGAGCTCGGCCTGGGCGAGCGTGGCGTCATCGACGGGAAGCTGCCCGCTTCCCTACCGGAGCGGCCGGCAGGCGGGCAACTAGGTTCACTTTGGGGTTGGATAGCGATCGTTCTATTCGCCGTGGCTTGCCTGTTCGTTGAGTTTCGGTCACAACAGGACACTGTTTGAGCGATCAGGCTCGTCCCAATGACGATCGAGCATCCGGACCCGGTTGATGTCCATGTCGGCAAGCGTCTGAAGCTTCGCCGCACGCTCGTGGGGATGAGCCAAGAACGGCTGGGTGAACTGCTGGGCGTCACGTTTCAGCAGATACAGAAGTACGAGCGCGGTGCGAACCGCATGGGCAGCTCTCGCCTGTTCGCGATTAGCCGAATTCTCGACACGCCGGTGGCCTGGTTCTTCGACGAGATGGAGGAGGCCCCGCAACGCGGCTTGGCCGAGGACCGGAGCGGCCGGTTCGATTTCTCCGGCGCGCCACGTACGGTCCCCGCCCCGCCCCTCAAGGTCTCCGGCACGGCGGTGGAGAACCGGGAGACGCTGGAACTGGTGCGCGCCTTCCATCGCATCGAGGATCCGACGATCCGCCGTCGCCTGACCGAGCTGACCAAGGCGCTGGCCGGCCTGTCCGCCGCTCGCCCGCCGGCGGAAAGGGCGTATTCCCCGGGTAACGCGGCGGATTGGTCGCTGTCCCGGCCGCACCGGTCTTCTTGACCGGCACGTTCGTGCCGTTCAGAAGCATCCACGGTCACCATGGCGCGTTCGACCTGACCAATAGCTGGCAAGCGTCGGAATCCGATGGGTCTGTGCCTGCGGCACGGCCTGCGTCTGGGTGACCCCTGTGGTTTCGGAGAGTGGGCGACCAATGGCCTCGAACGACTTCCTTTTCACCAGCGAATCGGTGTCCGAGGGACATCCGGACAAGGTTTGCGACCGGATCTCGGACGAGGTCGTCGATCTCTATCTGGCCGAGTATCCGTATGCGCGCGTCGCGTGTGAGACGCTCGCCACCACCAACCGCGTGGTGATCGCCGGCGAGGTCCGTCCCGGTGCCGACAGCCGGATCGACAACGAGGTGATCAAGGAGACCGCGCGCAAGGCGATCCGGGCGATCGGCTATGAGCAGGACGGTTTCCATTGGCGGAACTGCCAGATCGACGTGCTGCTCCACGAGCAGTCGGCCGACATCGCCCAGGGCGTGGACGCGGGCGACAGCAAGGACGAGGGCGCGGGCGACCAGGGCATCATGTTCGGCTTCGCCGTCGACGAGACCCCGGAGTTGATGCCGGCTCCGATCTACTATGCCCACGAGATCCTGCGCCGCATGGCCGCCGACCGCCACTCCGGCAAGACGAAGGGTTTTCAGCCGGACGCGAAGAGCCAGGTCACCCTGCGCTATGTCGACGGCCAGCCGGTGGCGGCCACCTCCGTCGTGGTCTCCACCCAGCATGACGCGGGGCTGAGCACCGCCGAGGTGCGCGAGCTGGTGCGGCCTTATGTCCGCTCGGTGCTGCCCGAGGGCTGGTTCCCGCCGGAAAGCGAGTTCTACGTCAACCCGACCGGCAATTTCGTGATCGGCGGGCCGGACGGCGACGCCGGCCTCACCGGCCGCAAGATCATCGTGGACACCTATGGCGGTGCCGCTCCCCATGGCGGTGGCGCCTTTTCGGGCAAGGACCCCACCAAGGTCGACCGCTCGGCGGCCTACGCCGCGCGCTACCTCGCCAAGAACGTGGTGGCGGCGGGCCTGGCGCGCAAATGCGTGATCCAGCTCTCCTACGCGATCGGCGTGTCCAAGCCGCTCTCGATCTATGTCGACACGTTCGGTACCGGCCAGGTCGACGAGAGCCGCCTCGCCAGCGTGCTGAACGAGGTCATGAACCTGAGCCCGCGCGGCATCCGCGAGCATCTGCGCCTGAACCGGCCGATCTATGCCCGCACCGCCGCCTATGGCCATTTCGGTCATGCGGCCGAGGCCGATGGCGGCTTCTCCTGGGAAGCCCGCGACCTGGTCGACGAGCTGAAGCGGGCGTTCAACTGAGCATGACCGATCCCGACGCGACCGGGCCCGGCCCGGTCCGTCGCCAGATCTGGGGCCGGCGGCAGGGCCCGGGCCTCAAGCCGGCCCGCCGCCAGCTCCTGGACGAGCGGCTCCCCGCACTGCGGATCACGCTGCCCGAGCAGGGCCGGCTCGACCCGGCCTCGCTGTTTTCCCGGCCGATGCAGGGCTTCCGCCTGGAGATCGGCTTCGGCGGCGGCGAGCATCTGGCCGCCCAGGCGAAAGCCCGTCCCGAGCTGGGATTCCTGGGCGTCGAGCCGTTCCTGGACGGCGTGGGCAAGCTGGTCGCCGAGATCGAGGCGGCCGGGCTCGACAACGTGCGGATCCTCACCGACGACGCACGGCTGCTCCTGCTTGTGCTGCCGGACCGCTGTCTGCAGCGCATCGATGTGCTGTTTCCGGACCCCTGGCCCAAGCTGCGTCACCACAAGCGCCGGATCGTCAACCGTCAGACCGTGCCAGAGATGGCGCGGGCGCTGGTGCCGGGCGGCGAGCTGCGCCTGGCGACCGACATCACCGACTACGCGCGGTGGATGCTGGATACCGCCCTTGCCGAGCCACGGCTGGCCTGGATGGCAGAGCGGGCGGACGACTGGCGGGTGGCACCAGCCGACCACGTACCGACCCGCTATCAGGCCAAGGCTGAACGGGAAGGGCGTAAGTCAGTATTCCTGCGGTTTGTCACCCGACAATAGTCGAGCCGCGCGAGATATACTGCCGCATGCGTGACGAAGGCCGTCATGCCGCGGATCATCTCGACGGAACAACCAGACATGCGTGTGACGAAGTGGGCTGGCGGTGCTGGCGTCCTTGCGTTCATCACCTTGGCGGTCGGCTTGCCGGTGCAGGCGGGACCGATGGAACCGCTGGTCCTCGCCGCTTGCATGAAGAGCCGTACCACGACTGCCGACGAGCGCATTTTCCGGGACATGATGGTCGCAGCACTCCAGGAGGATCAGCATGGCCTCAGGACCACGTTCTCGAACATGCTTTCCTCCTTTATGCGCATCGGCCTCGAGTGCGGGATGACGGTCGACGATTTCGACCAGCCCTGGGCCGAAGCCGCCGTGAATCTTTATGCAGTCGATGTCGGGGAAAGAATCATGGCCCGCGCCATGGCGAAGTCGGGGCTGACGGCGGAAATGAACTGACTGCCAGCGCTCCCCCTTGAACTTCTCCGCCTGAGCGAGTATCTACCGCCACGTTCACTGCCACGCCGATGCGAGGTGAGTGGGTAGACGCCCGCTCCCTTTGGCATGCCGTTTTTCCAGGAGCTACACCATCAGCACCCTTGTCGATCTGATCGAACCAAGCCTGCGTGGAATGGGCTTCGAGCTCGTCCAGGTCCGGCTTCTCGGCCAGACGCGCAGGACGCTGCAGGTCATGGCCGAGCCTGCCGACCCGAACCGGGTGATGGATGTCGAGGACTGTGCCGACATCAGCCGCGCGATCTCGGCGATCCTGGACGTGCATGATCCCATCCCCGGGGCGTACACGCTGGAGGTCACCTCGCCCGGCATCGACCGGCCGCTCGTCAAGCTGGGCGACTATGCCCGGTTCGCCGGCCACCTGGCCAGGCTGGAGGTCGAGCCCGACATCGAGGGGCGCAAGCGCTTCAAGGCCACCATCAAGGCGGTCGACGGCGAGGACATTGTGATCGAGCAGGACGGGCAGGAATTCCGGGTGCCCTACCCGAGCATCCGCAAGGCCCGCCTGGTGCTGACCGACGCGTTGATCAAGGTGGCGCAGCAGGCTCACGAGGCCCGGCTCGCCGCGCAAGACGAGAGCCCCGAGGGAGGCGTCTGATGGAAGCGATGGGTCCCGTGTTCGGCCGGGCCGAACTCCTGCGGATCGCCGAGGCCGTGGCGCAGGAAAAGGGCATCTCGCCTACCGAGGTCATCGAGGCCATGGAGCAGGCGATCGGTACCGCCGCGCGCCGCAAGTATGGTCAGGAACTGGAGATTCGCGCCGAGATCGACCGCAAGACCGGCGACATCGGCATCTTCCGCGTGATGCAGGTGGTCGAGGAGGTTACCGAGCCGACCCTGCAGATCTCGCTGGCCGACGCCAAGCGCCTCAACCCGGCCGCCCACGAGGGCGACGTGATCGAGGACCCGCTGCCGCCGATCGATTATGGCCGCATCGCCGCGCAGTCGGCCAAGCAGGTGATCGTCCAGCGCGTGCGCGAGGCCGAGCGCGAGCGGCAGTACAACGAGTTCAAGGACCGGATCGGCGAGATCGTGGTCGGCGAGATCAAGCGGATCGAGCACGGCAACGTGCTGGTCGACCTCGGCAAGGCGGAAGCCATCTGCCGGCGCGACGACCTGATCCCGCGCGAACTGTTCCGCAACAAGGACCGGATCCGCGCCTATCTCTACGACGTGAGTCACCAGACCCGCGGCCCGCAGATCTTCCTCTCGCGCACGCATCCCATGTTCATGGCGAAGCTGTTCGAGCAGGAAGTGCCGGAGATCTATGACGGCATCATCGAGATCAAGGGCTGCGCCCGCGATCCGGGCAGCCGGGCGAAGATCGCCGTGTACTCGCGGGAAGGCGGCATCGACCCGGTCGGCGCCTGCGTCGGCATGCGCGGCAGCCGTGTCCAGGCGGTCGTGCAGGAACTTGCCGGCGAGAAGATCGACATCATCCCCTGGTCACCCGACCCGGCCAACTTCGTGGTCAATGCCCTGGCACCGGCCGAGGTGTCGCGCGTGGTGCTCGATCCGGACAACAACCGGATCGAGGTGGTCGTGCCCGACCACATGCAGCACATCGCGATCGGCCGGCGCGGTCAGAACGTCCGGCTCGCCAGCCAGTTGACGGGGTGGGAGATCGACATCATCTCCGAGACGGAGGACAGCGAGAAGCGTTCGGCGGTCTTCCGCCGCCGCATCGAGCTGTTCACCGAGGCCCTGAACGTCGAGACCGTGATCGCCGAGCTGCTCGCCACCGAGGAGTTCGACACGGTCGCCGACGTCGCCTATTGCCCGCCGGAGGAACTGGCGGCGATCGAGGGCTTCGACGAGGAGATCGCCCAGGCCCTGATCGAGCGTGCTCATTCCTGGCTGCAGGAGCAGCAGGAGGCGCTGGCCGCCGAGGCGGGCGAGCTTGGCATTGCCGACGACCTGCTCCAGTTCGAGCAGCTGGAGCTGGCCCATACGGTCGAGATCGGCCGCAAGGGCATCAAGACGCTGGAGGATCTGGCCGACCTCTCCGGCGACGAGCTGGTCGAGCTCCTGCCCGACGCCGGTCTGACCGGCGAGACGGCGGGCGAGATCATCATGGCGGCTCGGGTGGCGCTCGGCTGGATCGAACCGCCGGCCACCGAGACCGAAACGACCGAAACGGAAACGGAGCACGCTTGAGCGAGACGACGATCGCGATCATCGAGGAGGCTGCCGGCACGGCGCGCAACCCGCGCCGCTCCGTCCTGTCGCGCGAGCGCCAGGACCGCGCCGGCATGCTCCGCTTTGTCCGTGATCCCGAGGGCCGGCTGGTCTTCGACGTCGACGCTCGCCTGCCCGGCCGCGGCTTCTGGCTGGAGGCCGACCGCGCCAGCCTGGAGCTGGCGCTGAAGCGCCGGGCACTCAGCCGGGCGGCCGGCCCGGAGGTCCGGGTTCCGGACGATCTTCCCCGGCAGGTCGAGGTTGCCCTGGTGCGCCGCGGCCTGGACCGGATCGGGCTGGCCCGCCGCGCCGGCGCACTGGTGAACGGCTTCGACGAGGTCGAGCGTTGCCTGCGTGCCAAGCGGGGCAGGCTCCTGATCCAGGCTATGGACGCAGCGGAGGACGGGCTGCAAAAGCTGGGCCGGATTGCGGTCGACCTGCCGGTGGTCCGGCTGTTCGACCGCTCAGAACTTGGCCGGGCACTCGGCCGCGACGAGGCCGTCCATCTCGTGGTCACCCACGAGAGCCACGCCACGCCGCTTTTGGCGATCACGCGCCGCCTGGCTGGGTTCCGGCAGGCTGGCACTGATCACCCCACCACGATGACGACATCGACCGAACGACAGGAACGGCTCGCCTCATGAACGATCCGAAGGGTCAGGACAACAAAGCCCGGATCGGCCTCCGCCCGTCTGGCACCGGCGGCAGCGCCGGTCGCATGGATCTCCCCCGCAAGACGGTCGACGTCGGCACGGTGAAGCAGGCGCGCTCGCATGGCGTGCTGAGCAAGCCGGTCCAGGTCGAGGTGCGCAAGTCGCGCGGGACCGGCCAGGCTCCGGCGGCACCCCGCCCGACGTCCGGCGGAGGGGCCGATCAGGCCAGCCGCGCGCCGACGGGTGCCGGGCGCTCGGGCGGTGAGTCGCGCGGCTCCGGCGGCGGCAATCGCGGGCCGGTGCGCCTGCGCGCCCTGACCGAGGCCGAGCAGCAGGCACGCCTCCAGGCGGTGATCGTCAACCAGCGCCGCGCCGAGGAGGACCGCAAGCGCCTCGAGGAAGAGGCGCGGCAGCGGGCGATCGACGAGGAGCGTCGCCGCGCCGAGGCCGAGGCCGAGGCCAAGCGTCGCGCCGAGGAGGAAACCCGGCGCAAGGCCGAGGAAGAGATCCGTCGCAAGGCCGAGGAGCAGGCCCGCCGCCTGCTCGAGGAGCAGGAGCGCAAGGCCGCCGCGGCAGCGCCGCAGCCGGCTCGGCCGACCGAGGCCCCTGCCCCGGCCCGGACCGAGGAGCGTCCGGTCGCCAAGCCGGCCGCTGCCGCGCCCGAGGCGCCGCGTGCGCCGCAGCCGACCGCGCGCTTCGGCTTCGAGTCGCTCGAGGAGAAGCGCCCGGTCAAGGGCAAGGCCGCCGCCAAGGCGCCCAAGCTCATGGCCCCGGCCGCCCGCAAGGACGATGGCGGCAAGGTCAAGGGTCGGATCGTGCTCGGTGCCGAGGGCGACATCGAGGAGCGTCGCGCTCCCTCGGTAGCCGCCATGCGTCGCCGCCAGCAGAAGGGCCGCCAGCAGGTCCAGCAACCGACCGAGCTGATCGTCCGCGACGTCGCGATCCCGGACGTCATCACCGTGCAGGACCTGGCCGCCCGTATGGCGGTCCGGTCGGGCGAGGTGGTGAAGGTTCTGATGAAGAACAAGATCCTCGCCACGCCGGCGCAGACGATCGACGCGGACACCGCGGAGCTGGTGGTCTCCGAGTTCGGCCATCGGGCCAGGCGCGTGTCCGAATCGATGATCGAGGAAGGCATCGAGGGCCTGACGACCGACGAGGACGTCGACCTGCAGCCGCGCTCGCCGGTCGTCACGGTCATGGGCCATGTCGACCACGGCAAGACCTCGCTGCTCGACGCGCTCCGCAACGCGGACGTGGCGGCGCACGAGGCCGGCGGCATCACCCAGCATATCGGCGCCTACCGGGTCGACATCGGCTCGGGCATGCCGGTGACCTTCATCGACACGCCCGGCCACGCGGCGTTCACCCAGATGCGCGCCCGCGGCGCCTCGGTGACGGACATCGTCATCCTGGTGGTCGCGGCCGATGACGGGGTGATGCCCCAGACGATCGAGGCGATCCGCCACGCCCAGGCGGCCAAGGTGCCGATCGTGGTGGCGATCAACAAGATCGACCGGCCCGAGGCCGACCCGAACCGGGTCAAGAGCGAGCTGCTCAGCTACGACGTGGTCACCGAGGATTTCGGCGGCGACGTGCAGGCGGTCGAGGTGTCGGCGCTCAAGAAGCTGGGCCTGGAGAAGCTGATCGAATCGGTCCAGCTCCAGGCCGAGCTGCTCGATCTCAAGGCCAATCCGGACCGCGAGGCACAGGGCACCATCATTGAGGCGCGGCTCGACCGCGGCCGTGGCGTGGTGGCCACCGCCCTGGTCCAGAAGGGCACGCTTCATGTCGGTGACACGGTGGTGTGCGGCACGACCTCGGGCCGCATCCGCGCGCTCGTCGACGACCGCGGCCAGAACGTGGCCGAGGCCGGCCCGTCGGTGCCGGTCGAGATCCTGGGCCTGGACGGCGTGCCGAGCGCTGGCGACCTGCTTTCGGCCACCGACAGCCCGGACCGGGCGCGCGAGATCGCCGAGTACCGGCAGCGCAAGAAGCGCGAGGCCCAGCTCGTGGCGACCGCGGGCGCCCGCGGCTCGCTGGAGGACATGTTCTCGAAGATCAAGGAAGGCGAGCTCAAGGAGCTGCCGGTCGTGATCAAGACGGACGTGCACGGCTCGCTCGAGGCGGTCTCGGCCGGCCTGCAGAAGCTCGGCACCGAGGAAGTCTCGGTGCGGATCCTGCATGGCGGCGTCGGTGCGATCACCGAGAGCGACGTCACCCTGGCAGCGGCATCTGGCGGCGTCATCCTGGGCTTCAACGTCCGGGCCAACGCGCCGGCACGCGAGCTGGCCAAGCGCGACGGGATCGAGATCCGCTACTACTCGATCATCTACGAGCTGCTCGACGAGATGAAGGCGCTCCTCTCCGGCCTGCTGGCGCCGGAGGCCAAGGAGGTCACCCTCGGCCATGCCGAGATCCGCGAGATCTTCGTGGTGCAGCGGATCGGCAAGATCGCCGGCTGCCGCGTCACGGACGGTCTCATCAAGCGGACCTCGCGGGTGCGGCTGCTGCGCGACGACGTGGTCATCCACGAGGGTGCCCTCGGTTCGCTCAAGCGCTTCAAGGACGATGTCCGCGAGGTGCGCGAAGGCTTCGAGTGTGGTCTCTCGCTGGAAGGCTACAACGACATCCGCTTGGGCGATGTCGTCGAGGCCTACGAGGTCCAGGAGGTCGCGCGAAGCCTGTGAGCGGACGTTCCCGTGGCCACGGAGCGGGCGGCAGTGCCCGCTCCGGTGCGCCGTCACAACGGCAGATGCGGGTCGGCGAGGCGGTAAGGCACCGCCTCGCCGATGTCTTCATGCGCCATGAGCTGCACGACCCCGAACTTCAGGACGTGCACGTGACCGTGTCCGAGGTGCGGATGAGCCCGGACCTGAAGCAGGCCACCGTGTTCGTCGCCGAACTCGGCCGCGACCGGATCCGTCCGGAGGTGATGAAGGCACTGATCCGCGCCTGCCCCCACCTGACCGCCCGGCTTGGCCGCGAGATGGACCTGAAATACGGTCCGCGCCTGCGCATCGTCCCGGACGAGACGTTCGGCGAGGCATCCAAAGTCGAGACCCTGCTGGCCCGCGAGCTGGCGTCATTGTCCCCGCGCGACGGCGAGGAAGATCCCGAATGAGCCGCAGACGCGCCAAGGGCATCCCGATCCATGGCTGGCTGTGCGTGGACAAGCCCGGCGGCATGACCTCGACCCATGTGGTCAACGTCATCAAGCGGGCGACCAACGCGCAGAAGGTCGGCCATGGCGGCACGCTCGACCCGCTGGCGACCGGCGTCCTGCCGATCGCGCTGGGCGATGCGACCAAGACTGTCATGTACGTGATGGACGCCCGCAAGGCCTACGAGTTCACGATCAGGTTCGGCGAGGCGACCGACACGGACGACAGCGACGGCGTGGTGATCGCCCGCTCCGACGTGCGGCCGACCCGGGAGCAGATCGAGGCGGTGCTGCCGGACTTCCAGGGCGAGATCATGCAGCGGCCGCCGATCTATGCCGCGGTCAAGATCGATGGCGAGCGCGCCTACGACCTCGCCAGGCGTGGCGAGGAGGTGATCCTGGAACCGCGCCCGATCCGGATCGACAGCCTGGAGCTGGTGGACATGCCGGATGCGGACCACGCCGTCATGGCGATGAGCTCCGGCAAGGGCGCCTATGTCCGGGCAGTGGCGCGCGACCTGGGCGAGGCGCTCGGCACCGTCGCCCACGTCACTCAGCTGCGCCGCACCGCAGTTGGCCCCTTCAATATCGAATCATCCGTGCGGCTGGACGACCTCGAGGCGCTGATCGCCGAGGAAAGCCTGCCGCAGGTGCTTGTTCCCGTGGCGACCGCGCTGGCCGGCATCCCGGCGCTCGCCGTCACGGAACCGCAAGCCCACCGTCTGGCCGCCGGCCAGGCCATCGTGGCTCTCCCGCACATGATCGAGGGAGAGCTCGGGGCCGAGCCGATGGTGCGGGCGATGTGGGGCGGCCGGCTGGTCGCGCTTACCCGATTCGAGGAAGGCGAATTGCAGCCGGTCCGCGTATTCATGACCTCGATGCCGATGGAACGTAGACGATGACGATCACCGCCGAGCGCAAGGCCGAGCTCATCAAGGAGTACGCCACCCACCCGGGCGACACCGGTTCGCCCGAGGTCCAGGTGTCGATCCTGTCCGAGCGGGTCACCAACCTGACCGAGCATCTGAAGACCCACCAGAAGGACTTCCACTCCCGTCGTGGTCTCCTGATGATGGTCGGCCAGCGGCGCAGCCTGCTGGACTATCTCAAGCGCAAGGACGCCAACCGCTACAAGGCGCTGATCGAGCGTCTGGGCCTGCGCAAGTGATCTCGGGCGCCCGCTGAAGGGCGCCCGCTGCGTCCGGCGACCACGGCTGACCAGCTCGGCCCCGGTCGCCGGAGGCGGACCATCCGCGAGGTGCGGATGGTCCGGCTCTCCCATGGCCAGCATGTTGGCAGGGCCGGGATGGCCGTCATGGGAGTAGACCCCGCCGAACGTGACGGACCGGGGCGACGAAGGGAACTGGGGATATGTTCAATCTGACCCGCAAATCGATGACCTGGGGGGGCAAGCCGCTCTCTTTGGAGAGCGGCAAGATCGCCCGTCAGGCCGATGGTGCCGTCCTGGCAACGCACGGCGAGACCGTGGTGCTCTGCACCGTGGTCGCCGCCAAGGAGAAGAAGCCCGGCCAGGACTTCTTCCCGCTGACCGTGAACTACCAGGAGAAGGCATTCGCCGCGGGCAAGATCCCCGGTGGCTTCTTCAAGCGCGAGGGCCGGCCGTCGGAGAAGGAGACGCTGATCTCCCGGCTGATCGACCGCCCGATCCGCCCGCTCTTCCCCGACGAGTTCAAGAACGAGGTCCAGGTCGTCGCCACCGTGGTGGCGCATGACGGCGAGACCGATGCCGACGTCATCGCGATGATCGGCGCGTCCGCGGCCCTGACCATCTCGGGCGTGCCGTTCCTGGGGCCGATCGCGGCCGCCAAGGTCGGCTACAAGGACGGCTCGTACATCCTGAACCCGACGGTCGAGCAGCTGAAGACGTCCGATCTCGACCTGGTCGTGGCCGGCACTTCCGACGCGGTGATGATGGTCGAATCGGAAGCCAAGGAGCTCTCCGAGGAGGTCATGCTGGGTGCGGTGATGCATGGCCACGAGGCGATGCAGCCGGTCATCGACCTGATCATCTCGTTCGCCGAGCAGTGCGCCAAGGACCCCTGGGACCTCGAGGAGGCCGACAACGCGGCACTGCTCGCCGAGCTGGAGAAGCTGGTCGGCAGCGACCTGCGCGCCGCCTATGCCGAGAAGGGCAAGCAGGCCCGCCACGAGAAGGTCGCCGGCGCCCGGGCGAAGGTCGCCGCGCAGTGGCCGGATGCCGATATCGACCAGAAGGCGCTGCTCAAGAGCCTGTTCAAGGAGCTGGAAGCAAAGATCGTCCGCGGCAGCATCCTCGACACCAAGCGCCGCATCGACGGTCGCGACCTGGTGACGGTCCGGCCGATCGTGGCCGAGGTCGGCGTGCTCCCGCGCGTGCATGGCTCCGCCCTGTTCACCCGCGGCGAGACCCAGGCGCTGGTGGTGGCGACGCTCGGCACCGGCCAGGACGAGCAGGTCGTGGACGACCTGACCGGCGATTCGCGCAACCACTACATGCTGCACTACAACTTCCCGCCCTACTCCGTGGGCGAGACCGGCCGCATGGGCTCGCCGGGCCGCCGCGAGATCGGCCATGGCAAGCTCGCCTGGCGGGCGACCCATCCGGTGCTGCCGGCCAAGGACCAGTTCCCCTACACGATCCGGGTCGTGTCGGAGATCACCGAGAGCAACGGCTCCTCGTCGATGGCCTCAGTGTGCGGCGCCTCGCTGGCGATGATGGATGCGGGTGTGCCGCTGACCCGTCCGGTGGCCGGCATCGCCATGGGCCTGATCAAGGAGGGCGACCGGTTCGCCGTCCTGTCCGACATCCTGGGCGACGAGGACCATCTCGGCGACATGGACTTCAAGGTGGCCGGTACCGATCAGGGTGTCACTGCGCTGCAGATGGACATCAAGATCACCGGCATCACCAAGGAGATCATGGAGATCGCCCTGGGCCAGGCCAAGGATGGGCGCATGCACATCCTAGGCGAGATGGCCAAGGGCCTGGGCCGGGTGCGCGAGGAGATGCGCGACACGGTGCCGAGGGTCGTGCAGATCCAGATCCCGACCGACAAGATCGGCGCGGTGATCGGGCCGGGCGGCAAGATGATCCGCGAGATCTGCGAGGTCACCGGCGCCAAGATCGACATCAACGACGACGGCACGGTCAAGATCGCCTCCTCTGACGCGCTCAAGGCCCAGCAGGCGGTCGACTGGGTGCGCGGCCTCACCTCCTCGCCTGAGGTCGGCCATGTCTACACCGGCAAGGTCGTGCGCATCGTCGATTTCGGCGCGTTCGTGAACTTCATGGGCAGCCAGGACGGCCTGCTGCACATCTCGGAGATCAAGAACGAGCGGATCAACAAGGTCACCGACGTCCTCAAGGAGGGCGACCAGGTCAAGGTGGTGATCCTGGCGATCGACGACCGCGGCAAGGTCAAGCTGTCGATGCGCGCCGTCGACCAGGAGACTGGCGAGCGGATCGAGGTCGAGCGCCGCCCGCGCCGCGAGGACGAGGGCGAGGGCCGCGGAGAGCGGAGTGACCGCGGGGATCGCGGTGACCGCGGCGATCGGGGCGACCGTGACGGCGGCTATCGCCGCCGTGGCGGCGACGACCGTCCGCGCCGGTCCCGCGACGACTGAAGCCGGCGCAATGGCCCGGCGGCTTTGGCGGTATTGCCGACACCGCCTTGTTGCCGGGCCCATTCGTCGCCATACTATCGTGACGGCCCGATGTACCCAGGGCGCGCCTCGGCGCGTCCGGATCGGTGTTGCCAACAACCGGCAGGCCGTTCGTTCCAGGATGACGGCAGCAGCCCGAGCGAGATCCCAGGTAGGCGCTAGATGACCGCAGCTTCGATCGTCGATCCGATGTTCATTTCCGGAGCTTCGGTGTGGCCGTTGGTGGAAGGTGGCAAGGGTGTCGCCGCCTCCAACGGGACCAGCGCCGGTGCCTGGGCCGCCGCAGGTGGCGTGGGTACGATCTCCGGCGTGAATGCCGACCTGATCGACGACAACGGCGAGTACGTCCCGCTCGTCTACAAGGGGCGTGACCGCAAGGCCCGCCACGAGGAACTGGTCGAGTATTCGACCAAGGGTGCGATCAGCCAGGCCCGGATCGCGCACGAGCTGCGCGGCGGCGAAGGCCGCATCCACCTGAACGTGCTCTGGGAGATGGGTGGCTGCGAGCGCGTGCTCACCGGCGTGCTGGAAGGAGCCAAGGGCCTGATCCACGGCGTCACCTGCGGTGCCGGCATGCCCTATCGCCTCGCCGAGATCTGCTCCCGGCACGAGGTGCACTACTATCCGATCATCAGCTCGGCCCGGGCGTTCCGCGCCTTGTGGAAGCGGACCTACCACAAGTTCGGCGACTGGCTGGGTGCAGTGGTCTACGAGGATCCCTGGCGGGCCGGCGGCCATAACGGCCTGTCCAACGCCGAGAGCCCGGACCAGCCGGAGAACCCCTTCCCGCGCGTGCTCGAGCTGCGCAAGATGATGCGCGAGATGGGGCTGGACCAGATCCCGATCGTGATGGCGGGCGGCGTCTGGCACCTCAAGGAATGGATGAACTGGATCGGCAACAAGGATCTGGGCCCGATCGCCTTCCAGTTCGGCACCCGGCCGTTGCTCACCCAGGAAAGCCCGATCCCGCAGGCCTGGAAGGAGCGTCTGCTGGACGTGACGCCGGGCGCCGTGGCGCTGCATCAGTTCAGCCCGACCGGCTTCTACAGCTCGGCGGTGCGCAACAGCTTCCTGGACGAGCTCTACGAGCGCTCCGAGCGGCAGGTGGCCTATTCCGACGACCCGTCGGAAGCGGACGGCCAGACCATGTTCCTGCCCTATGGCCGCTCCAACCACGGCGTCTACCTCACACCCGCCGATCATGCCCGTGCCACGGCATGGATGGTGGAAGGCTACAGCCAGCCGATGCGCACGCCGGACGGCACGCTGATCTTCGTGGCGCCCGATCGCGCCCGGCAGATCCGGCGCGACCAGGCCGACTGCATGGGCTGCCTCAGCCATTGCCGGTTCAGTGCCTGGAAGGACCGGGACAACTACGCCACCGGCCACCAGCCCGACCCGCGCAGCTTCTGCATCCAGAAGACCTTGCAGGACATCGCGCACGGGCGGGGCGATCCGGTCGACAACCAGCTCATGTTCAGCGGGCACAATGCCTACCGGTTCGGCCAGGACCCGTTCTACAAGGGCGGGTTCATTCCGACGGTGAAGCAGCTGGTCCAGCGCATCCTGACCGGCGAATAGGTCGCAGGCGCACCGAAGATGTGCCGATCGGCTGTGCAGGTGGATTGATCTGGACCTATTTGGTCCGATATAGGACTCGCGCAGCCCGTTGTTCCGGTTCGTCAGCCTGTAGTGGATTGTTCATGCAGCGTCCTTATGCAACCGCCCTTCGGCAGCTCAAGGCTTGCGGCCTGCGGCCGACCCGGCAGCGTCTGGCCCTGGCCAAGCTGCTCCTGGAGAACGGTCCGCGCCATGTGAGCGCCGAGGACCTGTTCCAGGAAGCCCGCTCCAACGCCATCCCAGTATCGCTGGCGACCGTCTACAACACGCTGCACCAGTTCACCGCGGCGGGACTGCTCACCGAGGTGGTGGTCGGCTCCGGCCAGTCCTACTTCGACACCAATCCGACCTCGCATTGGCACTATTTCGACAAGAACACCGGCGAGATCATCGACGTCGCCGAGGATGCGATCGAGTTCAAGAAGCTGCCCGAGCCGCCCGTCGGCAAGGTGATCGACCGGATCGACGTGATCATCCGCGTGCGTGACGTCCGCGGCCACAACAGCCGCACCCGCAACTGAGCCGACCGGCACCGTTCCGGAAAGGCCTGCGCATGCAAGGGCCCCGCAACGATGGTTGCGGGGCCCTTTCGCGTTGCAGGGAGCGTGAGCACCAGCTCAGTCGAGCTTCTCGCCTTCCAGCAGGCCCCAGACATGGTCGCGCGGGATCCAGCCCTCGGCCGTCCCGAGGTCGATCAGGCACCAAGCGGTGTCGCAGGTTTCCAGATCGCCGATGACGCCCGGCTCGGCCTGCGCCACCACCCGCGCCTCGATTGCGGCATTGCGCTTGATGTCGACCAGGCTCTGACCGACCACCAGCAGCTTGCGGCGGTTGGACAGGAGGTTCGACTTGATCCAGCCGACGTCGCCCTCATGGTCCAGCACCTTGCGCCACTGGTAGAACTCGCCGACCACCTTCACCGGCAGGCCGTTGCGCCGATAGACCCAGAGCACCGGGTGCTGCTCGCCTGGGCCGGTGCGCATGTTGACCACGTCGGCACTCAGGCTCACGAAGCGCGGCAGCGGCTGACCGGTGCTGCGCGGCCCACCCTCCTGGGCATGAGCCGGCGCTGCGGCCGCAACCAATGCCACCACCGCCACAAGAAAACGACGCAAGGACTTCATCCGCCACTCCATGGACGGAATGGTCGATAGCCAGCGAACGGCAGGGGGGGCAACAGCGAAACCGAGTGCATCCGCCTGTCGCGTTTGAGGGAGCCTGCGGATTCTGCCAATGTCCGGGCGCGGCTGTCGGCCGCCGCTGCGGCACAAGGGGATGCTTGATGAGCCGAAACCGCCCGCTCGTGATCGTCACGCGCAAGCTGCCGGACGTGATCGAGACGCGCATGAAGGAGCTGTTCGACGCCCGGCTGAACATGGACGACCAGCCGATGAGCCGAGCAGAGCTGGTCGACGCGGTCCAGACCGCCCAGGTACTGGTTCCGACCGTCACCGACCGGGTGGATGCCAGCGTCATCGCGCAGGCCGGCAGCCAGCTCACGCTGATCGCCAACTACGGCAACGGCGTCGATCATATCGACGTGGAGGCCGCCCATGCCCGCGGCATCACCGTCACCAACACGCCGGGCGTGCTCACCGAGGACACGGCCGACATGTGCATGGCGCTGATCCTGGCGGTATCGCGCCGACTGGTGGAGGGCGAGGGCCTGGCGCGGTCTGGCGAATGGACCGGCTGGACACCCACCGCGATGCTGGGCCACCGGATCTGGGGCAAGCGGATCGGCATCGTCGGCATGGGCCGGATCGGCACGGCCCTGGCGCGCCGTGCCCGTGGCTTCGGCCTGGCCGTGCATTACCACAACCGCCACCATGTCCATCCTTCTTTGGAACAGGAGCTGGAGGCGACCTACTGGGACAGCCTCGACCAGATGCTGGCCCGGATGGACGTGATCTCGATCAACTGCCCGCACACGCCCGCGACCTACCACCTGCTGTCCGCCCGGCGCCTCAAGCTCCTGCAGCGGCATGCCATCATCGTGAACACCAGCCGCGGCGAGGTGATCGACGAGGCGGCGCTCACCCGGATGCTGCGCGCCGGCGAGATCGCCGGGGCCGGCCTGGACGTGTTCGAGCACGAGCCCGCCATCAATCCGCGGCTGCGCGAGCTCAAGAACGTCGTGCTGTTGCCGCACATGGGCTCGGCCACCATCGAGGGACGGGTCGACATGGGCGAGAAGGTGATCATCAACATCAAGGCCTTCGTCGACGGGCACCGGCCGCCGGACCGGGTGCTGCCCCCGATGGTCTAGCGCCCCGGCTCACCGGACAGGGCCGCCCTCGCCTGCGCATAGAGGGCGATGTCGAGCTGGTTCGCGGCCGTGATCGCCGCCAGGTCCGCCTCACTGCCGCCCCAGGCCTCCTTGGCGTCCAGCCGGTTCACGGCCGGGAACTCCGGGGGATGATCGATGCCCAGGAAGCTGGCGGCCTCTGCCAGGAGCGGCCGAGCATCTTCCGCCAGCCCGAAGATCGTCTCCCCGCCCAGCAGATTGGCCAGCGCCTGTTCCAGATGCGGCTCGGCCGGGGTGACGCCGGTGCCGAGAATGCCGGCCAGCTGTGCCACGGTGGCGTTGCGCGGCCCGGTGCCGGGCAGGCGTTCCGCATAGAACCGCGCGATGGTCATGCCCGGCTGGTTCAGGACCGGATGGAGGTCGTGATGCGGCAGGCTGCGGATATAGCGGAACAAGGACAGGACCCGTCGCACCGGCTCGCGCAGCAGGACTACGTAGCGGCACGGCTGACCAGCGAACCCGGCATGCACGCCATGGAGGAAGTGGCCGCTCACCACCGCCGGCTCGTTCTCGCCCTTGCGGGCGGCCACCGCGCGCTGGACGGCTGCCGCAGCGTTGGCCTGGACGACGCCGCCGGGCCCCAGTCCCCGGCGGAACCAGGCATACAGGCTGGAGCCGGAAGCACGCGGCACGTGGAGGTGCAGGAGGATGGGACGCAAGCGCTCTCGCTCCAATCGGTGGAGTGGTTCAGGCTCTGGCCGCCGGCCCGTCGGCCGGCGGGTTGGCCAGGATGGTCTCGACGACCCAGACGGCCATCTGCTTCAGGCAGGCGCCCAGCGCGTCGTCATGGGCCGCCACGACATCCTCGATGGCGCTGCTGGCCGACGGCACCCGGAAGTCGGCATAGCTGGCGCCGATCGAGATGCGCTGCGGCATGCGCAGGAGGCGGAACTGCAGGCGGATATGGGCGAGCGGTGTCTGGGCCTGCTGCTGCATCTCCGCCTGGAACTCGCGGATATGGCAGATCAGGGAGAAGTCGGCACGCGACGCCAGGTCGGTGCGGCTGAACACGTCGACCCGGCCGCTGTTCTCCAGGGTCTCGATCATGAGCGTGTGGACCATCACCGGCACCACGTCCACCCAGACCACGTCCGCATAGTAGTCGATGGCGGTCGGCATCGGGCGGACCGCGATCCGCGAGGTGTTCAGGCCGCTGGATGCAGTCGGCATGTCGACCACCAGCGAGGCGCCGGTGTCCGGCAGGTCGGGCGGGAACGAGCTCTTGGGGGTCAGCTCGAAGATCCGCGGCGGCGGCGCGTTCAGAATGTCCAGGCCAGCGCAGCCCGCGACACCTGCGGCCCCGATGGCGCCCCCGATGCTGCCGAGGAGGCCGCGGCGCGGCAGATGCTTGCTCATTCCGTAGGTATCCCCCGCCTGGTCCCGCCGAATACATAGCCGGCCGGATCGCGGTCGAAGCGGTTCACCACCCGTGACAGGGTCGCCGTCAGGTCCCGGAACTCGCCGACCAGCTGGGTCAGCTCGTAGAGGCCGGTCCGGGAGAAATCGGCGATGGGCACGGTGGTGTCGTCGAGGAAGGTGTCGAGGCGGCGGCTGACCCGCTCCAGGGCGACGCTGGCATTGGCCAGCGCCTCGAGTGTGGTCTTGCCTTGGTTGCCGAGCGTGGCGAAAGCGCCATCCGCGGTCTTCAGCACGTCCTTGGCGCCGCCGGACAGATCCACGATCGAGGCGCTCGCCACGCGCAGATCGGCGGCCATCGCCTGCACATCGACCAATGTCTTGTCGATGCCCTCGCTGCGGGCGGCCAGCGTGCTGGTAATCTTCTCGAGATTGGCGACGGTGCGGCCGATGGCATCGACATTCTGGTCGTCGAGGAGAGCGATGGCGCGATCCACCAGGGTGACGCCGCGGGCGAGCAGTTCCGGCGTGGTCTGGACGAGCTGCTGGAAGGCGCCAGGCCGTGACGGGATCTGGGGCGGGCGCTGCTCGCTCGCATCCATCAGGTTGGGCGCGTCCTGGGTTCCGCCTTCCAGTTGGATCAGGGACAGGCCGGTGATCCCCTGGGCCTCGACCGAGGCGACGGTATCCGTCTTGACCGGCGTGCCCGCATCCAGGTCGACCAGGGTGAGGATCCGGCTGACGTCTTCCGGATCGATGCGCAGATCGACCACCCGGCCGACCGGGATGCCGCGATAGCGCACGCCGCTGCCGGCCTGCAGGCCGGTCACGGCGCCCGAGAAGATGATCTCATAGCGGTCGGTCTTGCGGTCGAGCGAGGAGCGCGCCAGCCAGGCGCCAAACACGGCGATCGCCACCAGCCCCAGGAGGACGAAGACCCCTACCACCACATGATGCGCGCGCGTCTCCATCGGCCTCCGCTCAGCCCGCTAAATGCCCGGCTTCGAGCGCCGCTCGCCCCCTCGGTCCGCCAAAGTACTGGCGCAACCAGGGGTCGTCGAGCCTGCGCAGTTCATCAATCGGTGCGACCACGGCCTTGCCGTTGATCAGGGCCGCCACCCGGTCGGTGATTCGCATCAGCGAATCCAGGTCGTGGGTGATCATCACCACGGTGAGGCCGAGCGTCCGGGACAGCTGCAGGATCAGCTCGTCGAACGCCGCGGCCGCGATCGGGTCCAGCCCGGCGGTCGGCTCGTCCAGGAACAGCACCTCGGGATCGATCGCGATGGAGCGGGCCAGACCCGCCCGCTTGCGCATGCCGCCCGAAAGCTCGGACGGATACTTGTCGCGGGCATCCTCCGGCAGGCCCACCAGCGCGATCTTCAGGCAGGCCATCTCGGCCAGGAGCGACCTGGGCCAGTTGAAGCGCTCGCGCATCGGCACCTGGGCGTTCTCGGCCACGGTCAGCGTGCTGAACAGGGCGGCATCCTGGAACAGCACGCCGGTGCGGCCGCGCAGCGCCACCAGCTTCTCGCGCGACAGGGCAGCGAGATCGGCGCCCAGCAGGCGGATCGTGCCGGCGCTCGGCCGGAGCAGGCCCAGGATGGTACGCATCAGGACCGACTTGCCTGAACCGGAGCCGCCCACCAGGCCCAGCACCTCGCCGCGCCGGACCGTCAGGTCCAGCCCGTCATGGATGGTGCGCTCGCCGAACCGGGTGACCAGGCCGCGCACCTCGATGATCGGGTCCGGATCGGCCATGCTCAGATCCCGAGCCGGACGAACAGGATGGAGAACACCGCGTCCACCACGATCACCAGGAAGATCGAGGCCACCACCGACTGGGTGGTCATCCGGCCGACGCTCTCGGCGTTGCGCTCCACCCGCAGCCCATTCCAGCAGCCGATCAGCGCGATGGCGAAGGCGAACACCGGCGCCTTGACCAGGCCCACCAGGAGATGGGTGAGCGTCGCCACCTCGCCGAACCGGCCGACCATCTGGACCCAGGGGATGTTCAGCTCGAACAGCACCACCATCGCGCCGCCCAGCAGTGCCGAGGCATCAGCGATGAAGGTCAGGATCGGCATGGCCAGCAGGAGGGCGAAGAAGCGGGGCAGGACGAGCGTGTCGATCGGGTCGATCCCGATCACCCGCATCGCGTCGATCTCCTCGTTCAGCACCATGGCACCGATCTGGGCGGTGAACGCGCTGGCGGTCCGCCCGGCGACGATGATCGCGGTCAGCAGCACGCCCAGCTCGCGCAGCACCGCGATCGCCAGCAGGTCGACGGTGAAGATGTCGGCACCGAACCGCACCAGCTGGGTGGCCCCCTGCCAGGCCATCACCAGCCCGATCAGGAACGACAGGAGAGCGGTGATCCCGACGGCGCCCAGGCCGGTCTGCTCGACATGGTGGGCCAGTGCGGTCCAGCGGATCTGCCGGGGCCGGGCCAAGGCCGCCACGGTGCGCAGGAAGATGGCGCCAAAGAAGCCCAGAAGGGCCACGGCCAGCCGCCCCGCCTCCTCCATAGCCCGGCCGACCCTCCCGAGCAGGGCCACGACCGCACCGGGTGGCTGCGCCAGCCGGGGATGGGCCATCGGCAGGCTGCGCACATGCTGCAGTAGGTCGGCGTCGCCCGGACCCTGGGGCGGCGCGGTGGTGACTTCCACCCCAGCGGCCTGCAGGCGCCGCTCCGTCCGGGCGATCAGCCAGGCGCCGCTGGTGTCGAGCCGCTCGATGCCGCCGAGATCCAGGCTCACCCGGCGGACGCCGGCCAGCCGCACCGGCAGGCGCCGCAAGCGCACCGCCAGCCAGCCCACCTGGTCGACCAGCCAGGTGCCTGCGCCCGTCACCACGGCCTGGTCGCCCTGCCGCTCCGCTTTCAGAGTGGCACTCACGCGCCTAGATGCTCCCCGCCTCAAGTCTCATTGGTCCAGAGCGACCGTAGACGGGCAGATCGCGGCACGGGAAGATCAGATGTCCCGCCCGAACAGCCGTGAGCGCAGTTCATCGATCCGCCGTCGCACGGCTGCCATGGTCGGATAGATGGTGAGCGCCGCTTCGAAGGCGCGCAGGGCCGCCTCCGGCTGCCCGAGCTTCAGGTAGGTCTCCCCGAGCCTCGCCAGCGCCTCGAAGTGGTGGGGCTCCAGGGCCAGGGTGCGCTGGATGTCGTGCACTGCCGTGTCCAACTCGTCCAGCAGGAAGGCAGCGGTGGCGCGCTGGTTCCAGGCCTCGGCGAAGTCCGGGGCGCGCTGCACCAGCTCATCGAACCTCTGGTAGGCCGCCGACCACTGCCGGTCGCTCAGGAGCACCACCCCCTCGTCCAGCAGGCTCGTCGCGATCCGGTCGGGATGGCGGTACCAGATCGCCCGGATGCGTGCCTCGATCAGAGGCGCCTCGACCGCATCGGCCTCTCGCAGTCGGTCGAACAGGTCGGGGAGGGCCGGGTCGCGCTGGTCGGCCAGCGCCCGCCCAGTGGCAAGGCAAGCGGGCAGCAGGCCCAGGAGGACGCGGCGGCTAGAGCCGCCAGAGATCGATGCCATCGGGGGTGGAACCGCGATCGAGCAGCCCCTTCACGTCCAGGACCGGACCCAGGTCCGCCTTCAGCAGGCCGCGGACGAAGTCCCAGCCGCCCGCCAGGAACGCCCGGTGCTTCACTGCGATGATTACCGCATCGGCCGGTTCCAGGGCATCGGCGCTACGCAGGGTGATGCCGTACTCGTGCAGGGCGGCCTCGGCGTCCGCTACCGGATCATGCACCTGGACCCGGATGCCGAACTCCTCGAGCCGCGCCACGATGTCGACCACCCGCGTGTTGCGGACGTCGGGCACGTCTTCCTTGAAGGTGAAGCCCAGCACGGTGACCACGGCGTCGTTGGCGCGGCGGTGACGGACCAGGCGCTTGATCGCCTCGTCGGCGATGTGGCGGCCCATCCCGTCATTGATCCGGCGCCCGGCCAGAATGACATGGGGCACGTAGCCGGCTTCCTCGGCCCGGCTGGTCAGGTAGTAGGGATCGACGCCGATGCAGTGGCCGCCCACCAGGCCCGGCTGGAAGCGCAGGAAGTTCCACTTGGTGTAGGCGGCCGCCAGCACGTCGCTGGTGTCGATGCCGAGCCGGCCGAAGATGATCGCCAGCTCGTTCATCAGCGCGATGTTGAGGTCGCGCTGGGTGTTCTCGATGACCTTGGCGGCCTCCGCGGCCGCGATCGAAGGCGCCTCGTGGATGCCGGCCGTCACCACCGAGCCATAGACCGCCGCCACCACCTGCCGGGTCGCCAGGTCGCTGCCGGCCACGACCTTCACGATCGTTTCCAGCCGGTGCTCCTTGTCGCCCGGGTTGATCCGCTCCGGGCTGTAGCCCAGCGTGAAGTCGCGCCGGTAGGTCAGCCCCGATTCCTGCTCCAGGATCGGCGCGCAGATCTCCTCGGTGACGCCCGGATAGACGGTGGATTCGTAGACGACGATGCCGCCCTTGGCGAGCTGGCGGCCGACCATGCGTGAGGCCGCCATGAGCGGGCGCAGGTCCGGCTGCTTGGCAGGCGTGATCGGGGTCGGCACCGTGACGATGTGGAAGTCGGCCCGCTGCAGGTCGGTGGGGTCACTGGTCAGGCGCAGCCGTGCCGCCTGCAGCCGTGCCGCCTCGACTTCGCCGGTCCGGTCATGGCCGCGACCGAGCTCCGCGATCCGCCGCTCGTCGATGTCGAACGCGACCACCTCCCCGGCACCGCTCTGGCCGAAGGCCACGGCGACCGGCAGGCCGACATACCCCAGTCCGATGACCGATATCCTGCGTCCGTGGTCCATGCAGCCCATCCAGAGGGCAGGCCGCCGGAACAGCCGGAAGCCGAGCCCGAATTCGGCACGTGCATAGCCCGGCTGGCAGCGCCAGGCCATCCTGGCGGGCCCGGCATCCCGACCTACGCCATCCTTGCGGATTTCGCATCCAGACCATGCAAATCCAGGCGGTTCCAGGGCCGCCGTCTCGCGTGTGTGCTGTTGCGGACCGCTCGGAGAGGGGCTACATCCTCAATGCCCGCAACCCCGTTAAGCTGCTGAAGAACGAAGATTTTTGTGGGGAGGTGGCTTCGGTGGCGGCCGTCGGGCGGAGTCGGGATGTGGCGATGCCAGAGGCGCGTCAGCGACCATCGCTCCACCCCTGCGCCGGGCCGGCGAGATGAGGTGGGCACGACAGGACAATGATGAGCGCTTCTACAGGATACGCCACGGAACGAAACGCATCATCGTCCGTTAGCATACGGTATCGGCCGGCCATCACTGGACAATTTCTCACGGTGGCGTGAGGCCGGGCAAGAAGGGGGCCATGACCCTCGCAGATCTTCCGCAGCACGTCGATATACCGAACGCATCAGCGCATGTAGCGAGGCTGGACCAGATCATGGACCGTGTTGTCGATCGAGATAATTTGGCCCTCGCCCTGGATCCGGCTCCGGCGGACATGCCGGTCAAGGGCTTTACCGAGCCGTTGCCCCGGCCCGTGGCGTTGCCTTCGCACCCGCACTCCACCGGCTGGCGGCTGCTCGTGATCGGCATCTGGCTGACGCTCACCGGCACGGCGACCTGGTGGCTGGGCGGCGGGCTGGCCGCGGATGGGCTGTCGGCCGGCGAGATCGTCCTGCTCACCCTGTTCACCCTGTGCTTCGGCTGGCTGGCCTTCGGCTTCGCCCTCACCGTGGCGGGCTTCCTGGCCCTCAAGCGCAGCGTGCCGCCCGCAGGCATGAACCGGCCGACCAGCACCGCCTCGCTCCTGCCGCCGCGCGGCCGCACTGCCGTGCTCATGCCGCTCCGCAACGAGGATCCGACCGAGAGCCTGGCCAAGCTGGAGAGCCTGATCCGCGATCTGGCCGCGCTCAAGATGGACGGGCACTTCGCCTTCCACATCCTCTCGGACAGCAATGTCGAGGAAGTGATCGAGAAGGAGCGGCGTGTGTGGCAGCGCCTGGTGCGCTCATGGCCGCAGTTCCGGATCATGTGGCGGGTGCGGACCGACAATTACGGCAAGAAGGCCGGCAACATCGCCGAGTTCTGCCGCAGCCATGGCGGCCGCTACGACTACATGCTGATCCTGGACGCCGACAGCCTGATGAGCGGCCGTACGCTGGCCTCGCTCGCCCGGCTGATGGACGCGAACCCGGATGCCGGCATCATCCAGGTTTCGCCGGGTCTCACCGAGGGCGAGACCCGCTTCACCCGCTACCGGGCGCTGGCGACCCGCATCTACGGCCCGATCGCGTCGGCCGGCCTGTCGATCTTTGCCGGCAGCGAGGCCAACTACTACGGCCACCACGCCATCATCCGGGTGCGCGCCTTCACCGAGAATTGCGGTCTGCCGGAACTGCCGGGCAAGGCGCCGCTGGGCGGCCCCATCATGAGCCACGACTTCGTCGAGGCCGCCCTGGTCCGGCGCAGCGGCTGGCGGGTCTGGCTGGCCTACGAGCTGGACGGTGCGGTCGAGGACAGCCCGCCCACCCTGATCGACGAGATCAAGCGCGACCGGCGCTGGATGCAGGGCAACCTGCAGCATCTGCGCCTCCTGCGGATGCACGGCCTCCATCCCCTGAGCCGCCTCCATTTCTTCATGGGGGCCTGGGCCTACATGGTCTCGGCGGTCTGGATGGCGCTGGTGGTTACCAGCCTGATCGTGAGCCCCGGCGGCGGCGAAGCCGGTGCCGTGCTGCCGTCGATCCTGATGATCACGCTGGTGCTGCTGTTCGCCCAGAAGCTGCTGGGCATCACCCATGCGCTGGCCGAGGGCAAGGAGCGGTCGAGCTGGCGCTTCTGGCGCGACGTGATCGGCGAGCAGATCTTCTCCACCCTGACCTCGCCCTTGTTCATGGTCTTCCACACCCGCTTCCTGCTCCAGACCCTGCGTGGGCAGGTGGATGCCTGGGGTGCTCAGGCGCGCGGCGCCCGGCGCCTGAGCTGGGGCGAGGTGTGGAGCACCCACATGCTGCCGGTGGGGGTCGGCGTGGTGCTGCTGGGCTTGGCCTGGTGGTTCTCGCCGACCGCGCTGCCCTGGCTGGCACCGGTCCTGGCCGGGCTCTGGCTGGGGCCGGTGGCGACCTGGTGGTCGGCGGGTGCAGCCAGGAGCCCGGTGCGGGCCCCCTTCCCTGCCGTGGCCTGAACCGGCTCCGGGAATGGTGGAAAAGGCGGCCTTCCGGCCGCCTTTTTCGTTGCCGCTGCGGTGGCGGCAAAGGATGCTGGCCGGGTCGAGGCGATAAAGGATCATGGCGACGATGAGCGTGCTGCTGCGCACCCTGGCGGTCCTGGCGCTGGCCGGTGGTCTGTTGACCGCCTGCACGCTCAACCTGCCGACCGAGCCGGACCAGCCCACCGAGCTGGACGCCGGCTGATCCTTCACCGCGCCAGCATCGGCCCGAGCGGCTTGCCGGCGAACAGATGCAGGTGAAAGTGGGGCACTTCCTGGTGGGCGTCCGTGCCGGTGTTGCACAAGGCCCGGAAGCCCGGCGCCACGATGCCCAGCTGGTCGGCGATCTTCGCCACCGCGCGGAAGAAGCCGGTCACCTCCTCGGCACTGGCCCGGGCGCTGAAGTCGGCGAGATCGGTATAGGCGCCCTTCGGGATCACCAGCACATGGGTGGGCGCCTGGGGGTTGATGTCGTGGAAGGCCAGCACGAAGTCGTCCTCGTAGACCGTCCGGTTCGGGATTTCGCCGCGCAGGATGCGCGCGAAGATGTTGTTCGGGTCGTAGGCCATCACTACCTTCGCTGCGGTTGAGTTCCTGTCCTGTTGCGGAGCGCGTCCGCACCGCCTGTGTCAAGCCAAGGAGTGAGTAGATGTCGCTAGCGGTGGCCATCCAGATGGACCCCCTGGAGACCGTGGCGATCAACGCCGACAGCACGTTCGCCCTGGCGCTGGAGGCGCAACGGCGCGGTTTCGGCCTCTACCACTACCTGCCGAAGAACCTGTCCTGGCGGGACGGCCGGGTGCTGGCCAAGGCGCGGCCGATCAAGGTGCAGCGCGTCGAGGGCGACCATGTGCAGTTCGGCCAGCCGGAGATCCTCGACCTTGCCGGGGTGGACGTGGTCCTGCTGCGCCAGGACCCGCCGTTCGACCTGAACTACATCTCGACCACCCATCTGCTCGACCGGGTGCATCCCACCACGCTGGTGGTCAACGACCCGCACCATGTGCGCAACGCGCCGGAGAAGCTGTTCGTCACCCAGTTCGCCGAACTGATGCCGCCCAGCCTGATCACCTACGACCTCGACGAGATCCGGGCGTTCCGCAGGGAGCATGGCGACATCATCGTCAAGCCGCTCTACGGCAATGGCGGGGCGGGCGTGTTCCACCTCAGGCCCGACGACACCAATCTCGGCAGCTTGCACGAGCTGTTCGCCCGCTTCCTGAACGAGCCCTTGATGGTGCAGCGCTACCTGCCTGCGGTGCGCCAGGGCGACAAGCGCATCATCCTGGTGAACGGCAAGGTCGCGGGCGCGGTGAACCGGGTGCCGGCCGAGGGCGAATCGCGGGCCAACATGCATGTCGGCGGCCGGGCGGAGAAGAGCACGCTCACCCATCGCGAGCAGGAGATCTGCGAGGCGATCGGCCCGGCGCTCAAGCAGCGCGGCCTGATCTTCGTCGGCATCGACGTGATCGGTGACTACCTGACCGAGATCAACGTCACCTCGCCCACCGGCATCCAGGAGATCGACCGGTTCGACAACGTGTCGATCGAGGGGCAGATCTGGGACGTGATCCAGGAGCGGGTCGCCGAGAACCGCGGCTCGGTGGTGTGACGGCAGAGCGAACGCGGGTTGCTCGGGTTCGTTCGTGCAAAAAGGCCGGCCCAGGCGGCAGCAGCGCTAGCTGGAGCGCCAGATGGCCCAACTGCTCGGCAGCGGGGCCATGCTGATCCCGGCATAGAAGGTTTCAGCACCAGGGGCGGCGACCAGCACGAGCGTGGTGCATGTGCCGGCGGAAGTCGGTGATCGCCCGGGCGATACCTACCAGCTGCATGCCCGCCCTGGCGGTCAGAACGATGTCGGCCTGGCGCAGCATCCGCTCCAGCCGGGGCAGGTCATCGACCGGCCGCCGGGTGCCGAGCGTGGTGGCGGCCAGGAGGTCGCGGAACGCCTGGGCGTCCAGGTCGGGCTTCCGCGCATAGCAGATCGTCATCGGATGGACTCCGGGCTGGCTTGCGGCTGCCCAGATCAAACGGGGCCAAAACGAAACGGGGGCCATGAGGCCCCCGTCGTTTCGAAGCGGAAGAACGGGCTCAGGCTGCGGCCGAGAGCACCTTCTCCAGCCGGCGCGTGGCCTCGGCCTCGTCAACCTTGTCGATCGCGGCGACCTCGCGGGCCAGGCGCTCGAGGGCAGCGCGGTACATCTGCCGCTCGGAATAGGACTGCTCGGCATCCTCGGCGCGATGCAGTTCGCGGACCACCTCGGCGATCGCGACCGGATCGCCGGAGTTGATCTTCGCTTCGTACTCCTGGGCGCGGCGGCTCCACATCACGGAACGGCGCGGCTTGGTCTTGATCTTCAGGGCTTCCAGCGCCGAGCTGATCTTCTCGCGCGAGCTGAGCTTGCGCATCCCGGCCTTCGCCGCCTTGTTGACCGGCACCCGCAGCGTCAGGCGCTCGTTCTCGAAGCCGACCACATACATCTCCAGCTCGAAGCCGGCGATGATCTCGGTCTCTACGCTGCGTACCCGACCCACGCCGTGGGAGGGGTAGACGATGTGATCACCAGGCTCGAAAGCCAGTTCTTTTTTGGCCATCCGGCACTTTCCCTCGCGTCTCGTCAGGGACTGGCCGTTCGCAGCCATCCCGACGCTTCACTCCGATGTGAACGCTACGACGTCGGCGCCTCAATGACCCACGCAGGCAGGAAAGTCGGGCCGACCAGTAGGAGAAGCAGACAAATTGTCTTCAACAAGATATACATACCACATTTTGGGCCACGACGCCACCGGGCACGCCAATGCGTCGTCATCACGTATGTGGAATGTACCCTGGCCTATCCATTGCCTTCGCCGGGCTTGGCACTGAAGAACTGCTCGTACTTGCCGGGCATGTTCTTGTAGCTGTCGGCGTCGTCTGGCTGGGGCCGCTTTCGGGTAAGATTAGGCCATTGGCCGGAGAACTCACGATTGAGCTCCGCCCACTTCTCGCCCTCCGACTCGGTGTCCGGGACGATCGCCTCAGCCGGGCATTCCGGCTCGCACACGCCACAGTCGATGCATTCGTCAGGATTGATGACCAGCATGTTCTCGCCCTCGTAGAAACAATCTACCGGGCAGACCTCGACACAATCCGTGAACTTGCACCTGATGCAGGCTTCCGTGACCACGTAGGCCATGAATACTCCGAGTTCCCACGTAAAAGGCCGGAGACATGGCTGCCACCGGCCTCGAGCCCGCATACGACGCCGCGCGCGTCGGATCCTGCGGCGGAAGATATATAGCGTTTTTTCTGCACCGCGTCGAGGTTATGCGGCATTCGCGCGCACCTTGCCCTCCGTGCCGGCGCGCTGCGGGCAGCGGCTGCCCCTCGATGGCACCCGCCGCTCAGCGCCCGAACAGCCGGTCCAGCGCGGCGCGGTCGATCGCGATCCAGGTGGGCCTGCCATGGTTGCAGGTGCCGCCGTTCGGGGTCGTCTCGATCTGGCGCAAGAGCGCGTCCATCTCGGCCAGATGCAGGCGTCGGCCGGCGCGCACGCTGCCATGGCAGGCCATGGTCGCCGCCACCCGCTCCAAAGAGCGCAGCAGAGCCTCGGCACCGCCATGCCCATCCAGGTCGGCGGCGAGATCCTGCACCAGCCCGGCCAGGTCGGCCGCACCCAGCATGGCCGGGCTCTCGCGCACCAGCACGGCACCGGTGCCGAAGCGCTCCAAGACCAGGCCCAGCCGCGCCAGCTCCGCCTCGGCCGCGACCAGCAGGTCGACCTGGTGCGGCACCAGCTCGACCACCACCGGGACGAGCTGACCCTGGCGTGCCACCGCACCACGCGCCAGCTCCGCCTTCAGGCGCTCATAGACGATCCGCTCGTGCGCGGCATGCTGGTCGACCAGCACGAAGCCCTGCCTGGTCTCGGCCAGCACATAGGCATCGAACAGCTGGACCCGCGCCGCACCCAGCGGATGGGCTTCGGCCGGTGGCGCCGGGGTCGCGGCGGCCGAAGCACCGGACGGCGCGCCGACGTCGAGCCGGCCCTGATAGGCAAACGCCGCGGCGGTTTCCTTCAGCCCGGGCGCAGCGGCCCGCCTGTCCCAGCCGGATGGGGCCGTCCAGCCGCCGGCCGTAGCTCGTTCCGGTGCCGGGCCGGCGGCAAAGCGGGCCAGGGCCGCCTCGCCGAGCGCGCGGGCGGTCAGGCTTCCCTGCCCATCCAGATGGCGGCGCACCGCACCGATCACCAAGCTGCGCACCAGATCGGGCTCGCGAAAGCGCAATTCGGTCTTGGTCGGGTGGACGTTGACGTCGACCCGCTCGTGGGCGAGGCGCAGCATCAGCGCGGCACCTGGCAGGCGGTGCCCGGCCAGGGTGTCGCCATAGCCGACCCTAAGGGCCGTCTCGATCAGCCGGTCGCGCACCGGACGCCCGTTCACCGCCACCAGGAACGGCCGGCGCCCCTGGGCTGCCTGGGTAGGCAGGCCCAGATAGCCTTCCAGGACGACCCCGTCCCGCTCGACCACGACCGGGCGCGCGTCGGCCAGAAAGCCCTCGCCCAGCACGGCGGCGACCCGCGCCTCCAGACGGTCCTCGGCCTGCCGCGCCGGCTCGAAGCGCCGCCGCTCCACCCCGTCCACGGTGAGGCTGAACGCGATCTCGGGCCTAGCCAGCGCCAGGCGGTCGAGCTGGTCCAGGATGGCCTGGGTCTCGGCGCGCTCCGAACGGAGGAAGGCCAGCCGCGCCGGGGTGGCGAAGAACAGGTCGCGCACCTCGATCCGGGTGCCGGGCGTGGTGCCGGCCGGGCGGACCGCCGCAACCCGGCCGGCCTGGACCTCGAGCACGGCACCCACTGCCGCGTCCCGGGTACGGGTGGTGATGCTCACCCGCGCCACCGCACCGATCGAGGCCAGCGCCTCGCCGCGAAAGCCCAGCGTGGTGATGCGCACGAGGTCGGCATCCGGCGCGAGCTTGCTGGTGGCATGGCGCTCGACGCACAAAGCGAGGTCGGCCTCGTCCATGCCCTGCCCGTCATCGACCACGCGGACCAGGGCACGCCCGCCCTGCTCGACCGCGACCTCGATCCGGCCGGCCTTTGCGTCCAGCGCGTTCTCGACCAGTTCCTTGACCACCGCTGCCGGCCGCTCGATCACCTCGCCGGCGGCGATCCGGTTCACCAGCTGGTCGGGCAGACGGCAGACCGGCATGGGCGCGCTCCCTCCGGACGGGTCCTGGAGGCGGCTCAGCTCGTGGCGACCAGGCCCTGCGGCCGGCCGACCGCGACCACCCGCATGGCTTCCGGGTGGAGCAGCCGGGCGGCCGCGGCCTGCACGTCGGCCAGCGTCACCGCCTCGATCAGCTGGTTGCGCCGCTCGAGGAAGTCGGCGCCCAGGCCCAGCATCAGCATGCCGGTCAGCATGCCGGCGACCTGGTCGTTGCTGGTCAGGCGCAGCGGGAACGAGCCGGTGAGATAGGTGCGCGCATCCTCCAGCTCCGGCGATTCCAGCATGCCGCGCGCCAGCTTGCCGGCCTCCTCCGCGATGATCTCCAGGCTCTGCGCCACCCGGTCGTTGCTGGTGGCGACCTGGCCCAGCCAGAGCGGCGCACCCTCCAATTCCACCAGCGAGGCGCTCACGCCATAGGCCAGGCCGCGCTTCTCGCGGACCTCCTCCATCAGGCGTGAGGAGAAGCCGCCGCCCGCCAGGATGTGGTTGGCGATATAGGCCGCATGGTACTCTGGATCGTGGCGGGCGATGCCGCCATGGCCGAACATCGCGACGGTCTGCGGGTTGTCCATCTCGACGATCGCGAGGCCGGGACCGGCCAGGGGCACGTCCTGCTCCCGGGTCCACACGCTGCCCGCGGGCAGGCCGCCGAACACATGGTCGAGCAGCGGGGCCAGCGTCTGGGCGTCGATGTCGCCGCACACGCCCACCACCAGATCGTCCCGACGCAGATTCTGGGATACGTAGCGGCGCACGTCGTCCGCGCTGAAGCCCGCCACCGTCTCCGGCGTGCCGCGGATCGAGCGGCCATAGGGGTGGCTGCCGAACATGCCCTTGAAGAAGTGGCGGCGCGCCTGGGCGTTCGGCTCCTTGGCCCGCCGGGCGAGATCGGCCTGGAGCTGCGCGCGCACTCGCTCCACCGGTTCCTCGTCCAGCCGCGCCTCGACCAGCGCCAGGCGCAGCAGCTCGAAGGCGTGGTCGCGCGTCGCGGTGAGCGTCTTCAGATGGCCGCTGAAGCCGGTCCGGTCGACGTCGAAGCCCAGCCGGATGACATTGTCCTCCAGCTCGCGGCGATAGGCCTGGCTGTCATAGGGGCCCGCTCCCTCGTCGATCACCGCCCCGGCGAACGCGGCCAGACCCTCGCCGTCCGGGGGATCCAGCCGGGCGCCGCCCCGGAAGTGGAAGCCCAGCGATAGGAACGGCACGGCACGCTCGGTGACCAGAAAAGCGCGGATGCCGCCCGCGGTCGTCACTTCCTGAACGGGGACCAAGCTCCGGCACTCCCTGATGGCGTTGGTTGGATCGGGGGCTGGACCGGGCTCATGCGCCCTGGAGCAGCCGGCCGGTGACGGCATGGCGCCGGTCGAACGCGACGGCAGCCGCTGCCCGGATCGCGGCACCGTCGACCGCGGCGATGCGCTCGGGCCAGGCCTCGGCGTCCTCGACCGACAGTCCGCTGCACAGGCAGGCGCCGAAATAGCGGGACGCACCCATCAGGCTGTCCCGATCATAGACGGCCTCGGCCAGCATGCGCTTTTGCACCCTGGCCAGCGCCTCGTCGGGCATGCCGTCGCGCACCACCCGGTCCAGCACCGCGTCCATGGCCGCCTCCACCGCATCGAGGCTGCCCCCCGGCCGCGGCACCGCATAGACGCGCAGCGTGGTCGGATCGAGCGCGACACCCCGGTAGAAGCCACCGGCATTGGCGGCGATACCCTGCTCGATCACCAGCTCGCGATAGAGTTCGGCCGTACCGCCGGAGCCCAGCCACTCCATCAGCACTTCCAGCGCATAGGCGTGGTCGCTGCCCGCACTGGCGAAGGACGGCACCAGGTAGGAGCGCATCACCAGCGGCTGGCCGACCCGCTCGTCGGCCAGCTCGATCCGGCGCTCGGCGAGCTGCGGCGGCTCGGCCAGGCGGACCCGCTCCGGCGTCCCGCGCCTGGGAAGGCGGCCGTAGCTGGCCTCGGCCAGCGGGCGCAGCTCGTCCGCCGTGATGTCGCCGGCGATCACCAGGATCGCGTTCTCCGGCCCGTACCAGCGTTCGTAGAATGCCAGCGCATCCTCGCGGGTATAGCTCTGGATCTCGTGCATCCAGCCGATCACCGGCAGGCGATAGGGATGATGGAGGTACTGGAGCGCCCCCATCTGCTCGGCCAGCTGCGCGCCCGGGTCGTTGTCGATCCGCTGGCGGCGCTCCTCCACGATCACGTCACGCTCGGGATAGACGATCTCGTCGACCAGCCGGAGATTGGCCATCCGATCGGCCTCCATCTCCATCATCAGCGGCAGGCGGTCCTTGGCGATCAGCTGGAAATAGGCGGTGTAGTCCACGCTGGTCTGGGCGTTGTCGTTGCCGCCCTGGCGCGCGACCTCCTTGCTGAACGCCCCCGGCGGGATCTTGTCCGTCCCCTTGAACATCAGGTGCTCGAGGAAGTGCGGCAGGCCGGACTTGCCTGCCGGGCTGTCGGCGCAGCCCACCTTGTACCAGACCCAGTGCGCCACCACCGGAGCGCGGTGGTTCTCGACCACCACGACCTGCATGCCGTTATCCAGCGTGAAGGTACTGGGGTGGAACAGGCCGCGCCTGGGCGGCACCACTTCCGCAGGATCGAGCTGGGGACCGGAGGCGGGATCGGACAAGGCGGCGCCCTCTTCTAGTTGATCGGCGGGGCTGCGAGCGGGACGCTGCCGACGCGCATGGTGAGCGGCCGCTCGGCCGCGTTGATGCCCGCTTCCTGCAGGCGCCGGCTCTCGGCCACCGGGTCCAGCACCACGCCCGGCTGGTCCTCCGGGCTGGTCTTCTGCCAGGATGCGATGAACAGGAAGGTGCGGTCGCTGATCGAGGTCGAATCGGTCTGCTCCTGCGCCAGCGCCCGGCGGATATCCGGGTCGGCGGCGGTCCCGCCGGAGGCGGCCAGGAGTGCCTGCTGGCCGGGCGAGGTCCGATCCGCAGCGGCGGCCGCGGGCGCGGCGGCGGGATCGACTGCGGCGGTCGTCACCGGTGCGGTGGTGGCGGCACCGAGCAGGACGTTGCGCGCCTGCCGCGACGGGTCGGCCTGGCTGATCGGCGGCGCGCCCGGCCGGGGCGGCGGCAGCTCGGCCATGGATGGCGGCATCTCCAAAGGTGCCTGGCGCACCACCTGGAACTCATCCGGCCCGCTGCGCAACAGGCCCAGTTGCTCCTGGACGGTGGTCTCGCCGCAGCCCGCCAGCAGCAGCATCGCCAGCCCGGCCGAAAGCCCGGGCAGGCCGGTCCCGAGGCTTCTCACGACGCGGCCTCCTTCTTCTTGACCATGAAGCTCTCCGCCACGAGCAGCAGCGCCCCCACCACGATCGCCGAATCGGCGAGGTTGAACGCCGGCCAATGATAGCCGGCCACATGGAAGTCGAGGAAGTCGACCACTGCGCCATGGCGCAGCCGGTCGATCACGTTGCCGATGGCACCGCCCAGCACCAGGCCGATCGCCAGGGCGGTGCCCCGGTCGCGCTCGCGGACCAGCCAGACCAGCAGGCCGACCGTGATCAGGAGAGCCAGGCCCACCAGGATCCAGGGCTCGGTGGCCTGGTCGCCGCCCAGCATCCCGAAGCTGACCCCGGGGTTCCAGACCAGCACCAAGTTGAAGAACGGCAGCACCGCCCACGGCAGGGCATCCGCCACGGCCAGGATCACCTCCTTGGAGACCTGGTCCAGGGCGAACACGACCAGAGCCAGGATCAGGGCCGGGCGGACATGGCTCATGCAGCGACCCGGAGCCGGCCGAGCACGCCGGTGCAGCGCTGGCAGACATGTTCCGGCGACGGCTCGACCTCAGGCAAGACCCGCCAGCAACGCAGGCACTTCTCGCCTCTGGCCGGGCGCGGCACGGCCGCGGCACCGGCCACGTCGTCCAGGCGGAACGCATCGGCCGGCGGCTCGCCCTCGACCAGGTCGAAGCCGGACGTGATGCACAGTTCAGCCATGTCCAGGCCAGCCAGCAGCCGGTGCTGCTCATGGGTCATGTAAAGGGTGGGTGCCGCCTCCAGCGAGCTGCCGATCCGCTTCTCGCGCCGCTCGATCTCCAGCACGCCCGTGACCACCCGGCGCAGATCGCGGACCTTGGCCCAGCGCTCGCCCAGCTCCGGCCGGTACCAGCTCTCCGGCAGGTCGGCGAAGCACTCCAGATGGATGCTGTCCGCACCTTCCCCGTGCCGGTAGCGCCAGGCTTCCTCGGTGGTGAACACCAGGACCGGGGCCAGCCAGCGCACCAGGCAATCGAACACCCGGTCCAGCACGGTGCGCGCGGCACGCCGGCGCAGGTCGTCCGGATGGTCGCAGTAGAGCGCGTCCTTGCGCACGTCGAAATAGAAGGCGGACAGGTCGATCGCCGCGAATTCCAGCAGGTCCTTGTAGGGCCCCAGGAAGTCATAAGCCTCGTTGCCGGCCCGGATCGCCCGGTCCAGTTCGGCCAGCCGGTGCAGCACCCAGCGCTCCAGCTCCGGCAGCTCCTCGTCCGGCAGGATCTCGTCGGGCGTGAAGCCGTGGAGGTTGGCCAAGAGGTAGCGCAGCGTGTTGCGCGCCTTGCGGTAGCTGTCGGCGGTGCGCTCCAGGATGTCCTTGCTGATCCGGATGTCTTCGGCGAAGTCGGTCGAGACCACCCACAGGCGCAATATGTCGGCGCCATGGGTCTTCATCAGGTCCATGGGCGAGAGCACGTTGCCGAGCGACTTCGACATCTTGCGCCCGGCGGCATCGACCACGAAGCCGTGGGTCAGCACCGCCTCGAAGGGTGCCCGGCCGCGCGTGCCGCAGCTTTCCAGCAGGGACGACTGGAACCAGCCGCGATGCTGGTCGGAACCTTCGAGATAGAGGTCGGCCGGCCAGCGCAGGTCGTCGCGGCCCTCCAGGGTGAAGGCATGGGTCGAGCCGCTGTCGAACCAGACATCCAGGATGTCGTCGACCTTCTCGAAGTCCTCCGCGCGGTACTTCTCGCCCAGGAACTCCTGCGGGTCGCGCGACCACCAGGCATCGGCCCCTTCCGCGCGGAAGGCATCGGCGATCCGCCGGCAGACTTCCGGGTCGCGCAGGGGCTCGCCGGTGGCCTTGTCGACGAACACCGCGATCGGCACGCCCCAGGCGCGCTGGCGGCTGACACACCAGTCCGGGCGACTCTCGACCATGGAGCCGATCCGGTTGCGGCCCTTGTCCGGGACGAAGGTGGTGGCGGCGATCGCGGCCATCGCCTTGTCGCGCAGCCGGTTCTCGTCGTCCATCGCGATGAACCACTGGGCAGTCGCGCGGAAGATGAGCGGCGCCTTGGAGCGCCAGCTGTGCGGGTAGGAATGGACCAGCGGTGCGGAGGCCAGCAGCGCCCCGCGCTCGGCCAGCGCCGCCATCACCGGCTCATGCGCCTTGAACACATGGATGCCGGCAAAGCCCGGCACGATCGGGGTGTAGGTGCCGTCCGGCGCCACCGTATCCTCGGCGGGAATGCCGTGCGCCGTGCCCAGGTTGAAGTCGTCCTCGCCGTGCGAGGGCGCCACGTGGACCAGGCCCGTGCCCTGCTCGGTGGTGACGAAGTCGCCGGGCAGGAGCGGCACGTCGAAACTGTAGCCGCCGGCCAGGCCTTTGAGCGGATGCTCGGCCTTGGCACTGGCCAGGGCGGTGCCGGGGAAGCGGCCGCGCAGGGCATGACCGGTGATCTTGGCGCTGGCGAGGAAGGATTCCAGCAGCTCCTCGGCCACCACGAGGCGGTCGCCCACCCGCGCCGTCGAGCCCTCGGCCAGTTCGGTGGGCTCGATCAGCACATAGGCGATCTCCTCGCCATAGGCGATCGCCCGGTTGGCCGGGATCGTCCAGGGCGTGGTGGTCCAGATCACCACCGCGGCGTTGGCGAGTGCCGGGTCCAGCGCCCGGGTGAGCGGGAAGCGCACCCAGATCGAGGTCGAGGTATGGTCGTGATACTCGACCTCGGCCTCGGCCAGTGCGGTCTTCTCGACCGTCGACCACATCACCGACTTCAGCCCGCGATAGAGCGAGCCGTTGTTCAGGAACTTGGCCAGCTCCTCGAAGATCGCCGCTTCCGACGAGAAGGCCATCGTCGTGTAGGGATTGTCCCAGTCGCCGAGGCAGCCCAGGCGCTGGAACTCCTTGCGCTGGATGTCCAGGTACTTCTCGGCGTGCCGGCGGCACTCGGCGCGGAACTGGACGATCGGCACCGCGTCCTTGTCCGCACCGCGCTTGCGGTACTCCTGCTCGATCTGCCACTCGATCGGCAGGCCGTGGCAGTCCCAGCCGGGCACGTAGTTGGCGTCATGGCCCAGCATCTGGCGCGAGCGGTTGATCAGGTCCTTCAGGACCTTGTTCAACGTCGTGCCCATATGGATGTTGCCGTTGGCATAAGGCGGGCCGTCGTGCAGGACGAACAGGGGCCGGCCCTTCGACTGCCGCCGAATTCGCTCCCAGAGCCCCGTCTCGATCCAGCGCTGGACGATCGCGGGCTCGCGCTCGGGCAGGGCCGCCCGCATCGGGAAATCGGTCTTGGGCAGAAAGACCGTGCTCTTCAGATCCTGGCTCATCATTCGGCAGTCGGCAGGGGAGACGACAAGAGCGCGCGGGCGGCAGCGGCATCCTCATGGATGCGGGCCACCAGCGCGTCCAGGTTCGGGAACCGGATCTCGCCGCGCAGCCGCTCGACGAAACCCACCCGCAGGCGTCTACCATAGAGGTCGCGGGCGATGTCGAACAGATGGACCTCCAGCACCTCCTTGACACCGTCCACCGTGGGCCGCCGGCCCCAGTTCAGGACGGCCGGGCGCGGCTCGTTCTGGTCCTCGCCGACGATCCCGACCTTGGCGGCATAGACGCCGTGGGCCGGCAACAGTGCGCGCGGGTGGAGCGGCTGGAGGTTGGCGGTGGCGAAGCCCAGCTTGTGGCCGAGCCCGGCCCCCTTGACCACCATGCCCTCCACCACGTGCGGCCGGCCGAGCAGCCGGGCCGCGGCGCGCGCCTGGCCCTCGGCCAAGAGGCTGCGGATCAGGGTGGAGGAGCAGGTCTCGCCGCCAATCGAGACCTTGCAGTGGACGATGGTCGCGACGCCGTGCCGGGCCAGGCGCTCGGCCAGGAAGGTCGCATCGCCGCCGCGGCCCTTGCCGAAGCAGAAATCCTCCCCCACCACCACCACCCGGGCCGCGAGCTGGCCGACCAGGACCGCGTCCACGAAGTCGGCGGCGGAACGGGCGGCGAACGCACGGGTAAAGCGCGGCACCACCACATGGCTGACGCCGATCTCGCCCAGCAGCTCCAGCTTGCGCCGCAGTGGGGTCAGGCGCCTGGGTGCCGTGTCCGGCTGGAACAGCTCGCGCGGGTGCGGCTCGAAGGTCAGCACGCCCGCGCGCACGCCCAGGTCCCGCCCTTCCGCGGCCGCCCGGCCCAGGATGGCGCGGTGTCCCAGATGAACGCCGTCGAAATTGCCGATGGCGAGCGCCAGGTGTCGGGCGGCATCGGGCAGACGGTCGAGATGGCGATGGACCTGCATGTGCGGCAGATGCGCGAGGGCAAAGGCCGGGTCAAGCCTGCCCGCCCGTCCCCCGTTGGCGCGCCGGTACGCTCAGGCGGCCTCGCGCGGGCGGCGCTGCACCATGAGGGTCGCCTCGCCGGCCAGCACCTTGGTGTCGCGCACGCGGCATTCGGTATCGAGGGTGACGCGGCGGCGCTCGTAGTCGACCACGCGCACCGTGACCGACGCCTTCAGCGTGTCACCGACCCGCACGGGGGCCAGGAACTTCATCGACTGGCTGACATAGATGGCGCCGGGACCGGGCAGCCGGGTGCCGAGCACCGCGGAGATCACCCCGGCGATCAGCATGCCGTGGGCGATCCGGCCCTTGAACATGGTGCCTTGCGCGAACTCCTCGTCCAGATGGACAGGGTTGGTGTCCCCGGACACGCCGGCGAACAGGACCAGGTCGGCATCGGTGACCGTCTTGCCGAGCGAGGCGGTCATGCCGGGCTGCAGATCCTCGAGATAATGACCCTGGTCGGACATGCGTTCCTGCGGCAGCGGTTGATCCGGCATCGGCGTGCCGCTCCGGCCTAGCGCGGCCGTATCCCGCAATGCAACAAGGGCGGCACTACGGCGGTAGCCGGCTACGTCACGAGCCCAGCCGCGACATCGGCCAGCAGAGGATAGCAAGATGGATGCTTTGACCGCGATCATGAGCCGCACGAGCGTGCCGCCGCTCAAGATGGGCAGTCCCGGGCCCGACCAGGCGACGCTGGACGCGATCCTGGCGGCCGGGGCGGCCGCACCCGATCATGGCCGGATCTCTCCCTTCCGCTTCCTGGTGGTGACCGGCGAGGCGCGCCAGGCGCTGGGCGAACTGTTCGTCGCAGCGGCACTGGCGGCCAACCCGGACACGCAAGAGGCCGACCTGGACAAGCAGCGCCGCAACCCGCAGCGCGCTACCGCGGTGATCGCGGTGATCACCCAGGTCCGGGCCGATCATCCCAAGATTCCGGCGGTCGAGCAGCTGGCCGCGGGCGCTGCCGCGATGCAGAACATGCTGCTCGCCGCCCATGCCAAGGGCTTTGCCGCCAAGTGGGTCACCGGCAAGAACGCCTATGACCCGGTGGTGCGCGCCGGGCTGGGCTGTGCCGGCGACGACGTGATCACCGGCTTCCTGTTCATCGGCTCCTACGAGGCGGAGCACCAGCCGAGCCCGAAGACCGACCCGGCCAAGCTGACCCGCTACTGGACCGGACCCGCCGCAGGCTGAGCGGCAAAGCTCCTGGCGAGTGCCGCGGCGATCGCCGCGGTGATTTGCTGGTGGGCCGCCGCACGCGACCGGCCGTGCGGCTCGCGGCACAGCGCATCGTCCTCCCCCTCCTCGGCCAGCAGCGCCGGCGCCGCCTCCGTGCATTCGGGAAAGGCGCTGAACGGGCCGGCGTCCGGGATGATGCGGGGACGCAGGCCGGGGCCGGCATCGGCCAGGGGGGCGGGATCCAGCCAGGGCGGCAGGGTCTCGGCCTCGCCCAGGCTCAGGATCGCCGCCGGCACCGCGAGCGTTGCCAGGCTGGCTTCGGCAAGACTGTCAGCCAGTTCCGGGTTCACGGCGACCACGGCGCGGATGCGCGCATCACGATGGTTGCCGGCGATGCCGGCCAGGTCCAGCGCGTCCAGCTCGACGCCCTGCCGGGCGAGCCAACGGCAGTCGGGGCTGGCGGGATGGCGCGTGCAGCTCAGCCGAAAGCGCTCCGGGTCCGGTTCCACCCCGGCCAGCGCCAGGGCGGCGGTCCCACCCAGGAAGAATCCGACTGCCGCCACCTGATCGCGGTCGATCCGGCCGGCCATCCCTGGTTCGGCTTCGAGGGCAGAAAGTGCGGCGACGAGCGCGGCCGGCCGCTGCCAGACCTCGCGGACGGCGATGGCCGCGTCGGCCTCGGCATGAGCGGGAGGCGGGATCACCAGGACGAGATGGCCGCGCCTGGCGAGCGCCGCGGCCAGCCAGTCCCCGCCGTGCGGGCTGGCGCGCAGCCCGCCATGGGCCAGCAGGATCAGGGGCAGCCTGTCGTCCGGCAGTTCCGCGCCGCGGCGCGCGGGTACGCCCTGAAAGACCAGGGAAGCACCGACCAGCTCCGGCACGCCACCCGCACCGGCCGGAAACCAGAGCTCGATCGTCCTGCCGACACCGGCTAGCGGGGCCGGCAGGCTGCGGATGCCGGCCTCGGGCGAAGCCTGGGCTAGGCCCTGCATGCCCACCACCGCCAGCAACAGGGCGATCCAGAGCCGCGTCATCCCGTCCTCCCGGACCGGCAGGTCGCCCGCTACAACAAAAAGAGGCAGCGCCGGCCGGCACTGCCTCTTCTCTCGAACCGGACGGCCGGGGCAAGCCCGGCCGTACTGGCGATCGCTCAGGCGGCGATCTTCTTCATGTCGTCGAAGCTGGCGACCGCGGCGTTGTTCAGCACGTTCATGGCGTCGGTCTGCACCTTGACCACGAGGTTGCCGAGCTCCTGGACGTTCGCGATGGCGGCCTCATAGGAGGTCTTGACCTTGGCGGCGACGTCGCCCGGCTTCACCTCGGTGGGCTTCGCGGTCATGAACGCCTGGCTGTCGGCCATGAACTGCTTGAACGAGGCCTGGGCGATCTCGGCCTGGCGCTGCGCCAGGGTGCGCATGCCGTCGGCGAAGATCTGCGAGGCGCCGGTGAAGGCATCGACGTTGCGCTTCTGGATGGCGACGAACAGGTCGGCATCGAACTTCGGGGCGGGGAAAGCATATGAAGCCATGGGAACTCTCCGGTCTGGCGGCAATGGGAGGCGGCCGTCAGTCGCTATGCTGCACCGCACAAAATCCTAGATAAGCGGCCCTCTCGCCAGTTTCAAGAGTTCTTTTGTGCAGTGCAACATGAGCCGCGCCCGCCGGCCTCTCGGGGCCGGTGCTTGACGTCCGGGCGTCCCGGGGCTAGATGCGCGCCACTGCGTGCCGGACTTCCGCCACCTGCGGGTCCCGTTCGTCCGATCGGTCAAGAATTCAGTTGAGGATCTCCCCATGGCACGTCGCTGCGCCGTCTCGGGCAAGGGCGTTCTCGTCGGCAACAATGTCAGCCACGCGAACAACAAGACCCGTCGCCGGTACCTGCCGAACCTGCAGTACCGCCGGCTCTACAGCGAGAGCCTGAAGCAGCAGTTCCGCGTCCGCCTGACCGCGGCGGCGATCCGCACCATCGACAAGCATGGTGGCCTGGACGGCTTCCTGGTCGAGGCGTCGCGCAAGGACCTGTCGCCCGAGCTGGCCCGTGTCCAGGAGCGGGTGGTGGCAGCGCGCGCTGCCGCGGCCCAGGCCTGACCTTTCCCATGGCGGCTGTCACGACCCGTCCGCTGCGCGCCCTGCCCTTCGAGGCAGTGGCGGCGATGGTGGCCGTGGTGGCCGCATCGAACTGGCTGGTCCAGTTCCCGATCAATGACTGGCTGACCTGGGGCGCGTTCAGCTACCCGCTGGCCTTCCTGGTCACCGACCTCACCAATCGCTGGTACGGACCCAAACGCGCGCGCCACGTCGCCTATGTCGGCTTCGCGCTGGGCGTGGTCCTGTCGATGCTGCTGTCCGATGTCCGGATCGCGCTGGCGTCCGGCGCGGCCTTTTTGACCTCGCAGCTGCTCGACATCACCATCTTCGACCGGCTGCGCCGCGCATCCTGGTGGAAGGCGCCGCTGGTGGGTTCGATCCTGGCCTCGGTCTGGGACACCGCCGTGTTCTTCGGCGGCGCCTTCGCGTTCACCGGCCTGCCCTGGCTGAGCTGGGCCATCGGCGACCTGACCGTGAAGCTGGCCATGGCGCTGGCGCTGCTGATCCCGTTCCGCGCGATCATGAACCTGCGCGCTTTGGCCCTGCCGAGCCCGTCCGCGTCCTGAACGGACGCTCTGCCGCTCATCCCTTCTCCGCCGATCATCCTTCCCCGACTGCCGACGGCTGCCAAGTGAATGCCAGAAGCAGCCGGCGCTGCAGGGCGAAGCCGTTGTCGTCGCTGGCCACCAGCAGCGAATAGCTGCCGTCGGGGAGCTGGCGAACCGCCATGGCCTCGTGATTGTCGCCGAGCGGCTCGTGGCGGATGACCGCGATCGTCCGGGGCGTGAACGCGTCGCCTGGCTGGTCCAGCGCGCCCAGCGGCAGTGCCAGGATCTCGCCGCGCCAGCCCGACAGGAGGCCGAAGCGGCGCAGCAGGACGAACAGATGGTCGCCCGCGACCGCGGCCTCGACCGGCAGGAGGTCGGCGGCCGGCAGCCTCAGCCAGCGCCGCTGCCAGTCCCCGTCCGCGTCCTGCAGCAGGACCAGCGCGCGGCCATCCGGCTCCACGGCCCCTTCCGGAATGGTGAGCAGCCGTCCGTCTGGCAGCGCCGCCACCGCTTCCGGGCCGGCATTGCGGTCGAGGAAACGCAGGTCGGGCGCACCTTCCAGATGGCCGATCCGGTAGTCGCCGGCCCGGCCTTCCAGCAGCGCCAGGCGCGGCCGGTTCTCCAGGCCCAGCACCACGCTGCCGTCCGGACGGACCGCCAGGGCCTCGAGATCGGCCCGGGGTGCACCACGCGCCACCAGCCGGCCATCGAAACGCCACTCGTTTGCGCATTCGGTGAGGGGCTGGTCGAGCGGGCAGGAGGTCTCCAGCAGGTCGCCCTGGTCGGTACCCAGGAGGAGCCGTTCGCCATCCAGCGCCATGGCGGACAGGCCGGTGATCGGCAGCTGCGAGCGCAGCTCCCAGGCAGCGGTGAGCACCGCACCTTCGGCCAGCCGCTGCGGCAGTTCCAGCTCCGGCACCGGCACGCGCTGCACCGATCCGGTCTCGGTGCCGGCCCGAACGGGCGGGGGCTCCGCGGCGCAGGCGACGAGCAGCAGGACGAGTGCTAGCGCACTGGAGCATCTGGGCAAGGGGCGGATCCGGAAGAAGCGCAAAAACAAAGGGCCGGTCGCCCATCAGGACGACCGGCCCAGCCCGGTCAAGAGCCGTGCGACAAGCGACGACTTAGTCGCTGCTGGTGCGCACGCCCATGAACTGCAGCAGGAACTGGAACATGTTGATGAAGTCCAGGTAGAGGGTCAGCGCCCCCATGACCGCCAGCTTGGTCTGGGCACCCGGCTCCATGTTCTCCAGATACATCTCCTTCAGGCGCTGCGTGTCCCAGGCGGTCAGGCCCGCGAAGATCAGCACGCCGGCGACGCTCACCGCGAACTGGATCGCGGAGGAGCCGACGAAGATGTTGACCACGCTCGCGATGATCAGGCCGAACAGCCCGACCACCAGAAACGTGCCCATCGCCGACAGGTCGCGCTTGGTGGTGTAGCCGTAGAGCGAGAGGGCGCCGAACGCGGCAGCGGTGATGAAGAAGGTCCTAGCCACGCTCTCGCCGGTGAACACCAGGAAGATCGAGGCCATGGACAGGCCCATCACGGCGCAGAAGGCCCAGAAGGTCATCTGTACCGCGGAGACGCTCATCTGGTTGAGCCTGAAGCCCAGGAAGAAGATGAAGCCGAGCGGCGCCAGCATCACCACCCACTTGAGCGGCGAGGTGAAGATCGGGATGTAGAGGGCCGGGGTGGCGGCCACGAACATCGCGATGATGCCGGTCAGCGCCAAGCCCAGGCCCATATAGTTGTAGATCGACAGCATGTAGCGGCGGAGGCCCGCGTCGACCTGGTCGACCGCTACACGTCCGCCCATGCGCGCCAAGCGGGGATCCGTGCCGAATGCCATGTAACCTCCTCAGGGGCGGCGGCGACCTCGGGTGGCCGACGCTCGTACGTC
>NZ_DATMFZ010000116.1:0-5169 GCF_035556675.1 Geminicoccus sp.
GCTCATGCAGATGCGCCGGCAGATGGCGCCGGCGCCGGGCAAGACCACCGCGCGCAACAACCACCACTACCTGAACGCCAGCGTCGACATGGCCTGGGGTACCCTCACCGGCAGCCAGGACGCGTTCGACCTGGGGGTGGACGCCTATATGGATGCCCTGGCCGAGCTCCGGCCGGACGGCTCGCTGCCGCTCGAGACCCGGCGGGGTGCCAGGGCGCTGTGGTACCAGCGCCATGCGATCGCCTCGCTGGTGACGATTGCCGAGATCGCCGCGGTGCAGGGGGTGGACCTCTATGCCCGCGAGGTGGACGGCCTGAGCCTGCACGATGCGATCGGCTTCCTGGTCGCGGCGATCCGCGATCCCGCCCTGGTCGAGCCCTATGCGAGCGAGGATGCCAACTCCCGGACCGATGCCGACTGGCGCGACCAGGACCTGACCTTCCTGCAAACCCGCGGCCATGGCCGCCACTACATGGCCTGGGTCGAGCCCTACCGGGCGCGCTTTCCGGAGCGGCCGGAGGCACAGGCACTCACCCGGATCCTGGCGGAATGGGATCCTGACTTTCAGCCGGCGATCGACGACTATTCCGGCGGCAACATGAGCTGCTTCTTCGCCCCAGCACCGTCTGGCCAGGTGGCGGAGGAGCCAGGCACCCAGGCGGCGCTGACCGCAGCAGGAGACGATCCCAGGTGATCCGGTTCTACTTCAACGCTTCGCCCAACCCGCTCAAGGTGGCGCTGTTCCTGGAGGAGGCGGGGCTCCCCTACGAGAAGGTGCCGCTCGACCCGCGCCGTGGCGAGCAGCATGAGCCGGCGTTCCGCCGGATCAACCCGAACGGCAAGGTGCCGGCCATCGTGGACGAGCAGGGGCCCGGCGGCCGGCCTGCCACGGTGTTCGATTCCAACGCGATCCTGCTCTATCTCGCCGAGAAGACCGGGCAGTTCCTGGGAGCGCCCGAAGACCGGCCGCAGCTGCTGTCCTGGCTGATGTTCGTCGCCACGGGTCTCAGCCCGTTCTCCGGCCAGTCGGTGCATTTCCAGAAGTTCGCGCCCGAGCCCGTCCCCTATGCCATCAACCGCTACCGCCGCGAGGTGGAGCGGCACTACCGGGTGCTGGACAGTCAGTTGCAGGGGCGCCCGTTCGTGCTGGGCGACGACTACACGATCGTGGACATGGCTGCCTGGGGCTGGCTCGTGCGGGCCGACTTCGCCCTGCCGCCGGTGGATGGCGGCGATCCGCTGGATCCGTTCCCGGAGCTGCAGCGCTGGTTCCGCGCGATCGATGCCCGCCCCGCGGCCCAGCGCGCCCGCACGATCGGCCAGGGCCATGCATTCAAGCAGGAGATGGACGAGGCGGCCAGGCGGGCGATGTTCCCGTCCAACTACCCGCCGGGCTGAGCCGGAGGGAGCAGCCCCCGGACAACGAAAAAGCCCACCGGAGTCGCCTCCGGTGGGCCTGTTCGCGAAACTCTTCGACAGATCAGCGCGAGTAGAACTCGATCACTTCCGCCGGCTTCATCTCGACCGGGTAGGGCACGTCCGCGATCAGCGGGGTACGGACGAAGGTGCCACGCTTGGCCTTCGTGTCGACCTGCACATACTCGGGGATGTCGCGCTCGGCGAGGTTCAGGGCTTCCTCGACGAACGGGAAGTCCTTGGCCTTGGCCGACAGCTCGATCACGTCGCCCGGACGGACCCGGTAGGAGGGGATGGTGACCCGGCGGCCGTTGACCGTGACATGGCCGTGGTTCACGAACTGGCGGGCGGCGAACGGGGTCGAGACGAACTTCATGCGGTAGACCACCGCATCCAGCCGGCGCTCGAGCAGGCCGATCAGGTTCTCCGCGGTGTCACCGCGCATCGACGAGGCGTCCTCGTAGATGTTGCGGAACTGCTTCTCGGTGATGTTGCCGTAGTACTCACGGATCTTCTGCTTCTGCGCGAGCTGGACGCCGTAGGGCGTCACCTTCTTGCGCTTGGCGCCATGCTGCCCGGGACCGTAAGCGCGACGCGCGAGCGGATCCTTGGCGCGGCCCCACAGGTTCACGCCCAGACGGCGGCAGATCTTGCTCTTCGCGGCGTTACGCTTAGTCATCGACCCTCGATACCCACGGCACGACAAAAACAACGCCGCTCCCAGGCCGAAGCAGCGTGGCCGGGAGCTAATAGCGGAAGCTGCGCGGCTGTCAAGCGTCTGCCTCCCGCTTCCCCGTCTCCTTGTCCCGCCGGGCCGTGGTCAGCTCCTTCAGGATGCCGCGGAACAGATGGATCTCGGAGGTGGTGAAGCCGCGCCGCTCCAGCATGGTCTCGATGGTGAGCGCGAAGGTGCGCCGCCGCTCGGGCGTCTTGAAGAAGTCGACCTGGTCGAGCTCGGCCATCAGCGCCTCGTGCAGCCGGTGCACGTCGGCCTTGGCGGCGGGAACGGTCCGGTCGGGGGCAGGGGCGGGGGAACCCTCCGGCCGCCGACGGTGCCACTCGTAGGACACGAGCAGCACGGCCTGGGCCAGGTTCAGGGACGGGAAGTAGGGATTGACCGGAATGGTCAGGATCGCATCGGCCAGGGCGATCTCGTCGTTCTCCAGGCCGGTGCGCTCCGCCCCGAACAGGAAGCCCACCCGGTGCCCCTGGGCGATCGCGCCGTGTGCGGCCTCCGCCACCGTGTCGGCCGGCAGGACCGGCTTGTGGAGGTCACGGCCGCGCGCGGTCGTGGCGTAGAGCGTGTGGATGTCGTGCAGCGCCGAGGGGAGATCCTTGAAGATCTCCATCCGGTTCAGGACCTCGTTGGCTCCGGAGGCCGCCATCAGCGCCTTGGCGTTCGGCCAGCCGAAGCCGGGTGCCACCAGGCGCAGCTCGTAGATCCCGAAATTCAGCATGGCGCGTGCGGCCGTGCCGACATTCTCGGCCATCTGCGGGCGGCACAGGATCACCACCGGGGCTTCGCCCAGGGTCTCGATACCGCCGCGCAGGGTCTTGGACCGGATCAGGCTCTTGTCCCTCACGCGGCCTCGGCGGCCGAAGCCCGCTGTTCGGTCACGAGCTTCCAGACGATCGCGTCGCACAAGGCCGCATAGGAGGCATCGATGATGTTGCCGGACACGCCCACCGTCTGCCAGACCCGCCCGTCCCCGTCCGCACTCTCGATGATGACGCGGGTGACCGCGGCGGTGCCGGCCTGCGGCGTGAGGATGCGCACCTTGTAGTCCACCAGCTGCATGTCGCGCAAAGACGGGTAGATGTGGCTCAGCGCCTGGCGCAGCGCCTGGTCCAGCGCGTTCACCGGGCCATTGCCTTCCGCCACGGTATGGAAGACATGGCCCTCGGCCGCGACCTTGATGCTGGCCTCGGACAGGTCGGCCACATGGCTGCGCGCGTCGAAGCGGCGCTCGTTGATCACCCGGAAGCGCAGGAGCGAGAAGAAATCGGGCAGGATGCCCAGCGAGCGGCGGACCAGCACCTCGAAGCTGGCGGCCGCCCCGTCATAGGCCCAGCCCTCCGCCTCGCGCGCCTTGATGGTCTGCAGGAGCTCCTGGACCTGCTCCTCGCTCGGGCTGACGGCCAGGCCCATTTCAGCGAAGCGGGAAAGCAGGTTCGAGCGGCCGGCCTGGTCGGAGACCAGGACCTCGCGGCTGTTGCCGACGGCCGCCGGGTCCAGATGCTCGTAGAAATGCGGGCTCTTGGCGACCGCCGAGGCATGCAGCCCTGCCTTGTGGGCAAACGCCGAGGCGCCGACATAGGGCGCGTGGCGGTTGGGCGTGCGGTTCAGCCGCTCGTCGAAGGTCCGGCTGATCTGGGTCAGCCGCTTCAGCCCGGCGGGCGTGACGCCGGTGCAAAAGCCCAGCTTCAGCACGAGGGTGGGGATCAGGCTCACCAGGTTGGCGTTGCCGCAGCGCTCGCCTAAGCCGTTCAGCGTGCCCTGGACCTGCCGGGCCCCCTCCATCACCGCGGCGATCGTGTTGGCGACGGCGTTGCCGGTATCGTCATGGGTGTGGATGCCCAGCCGCTCCGGGGGAACGAAGGCCGCGACCTCGCGCGTGATGTGCGCCACCTCGTGGGGCAGGGTGCCGCCATTGGTGTCGCAGAGCACCACCCAGCGCGCACCCGCGTCCAGCGCCGCCTGCAGTGCCGCCCGGCCATAGCCGGGATCCTTCTTCCAGCCGTCGAAGAAGTGCTCGGCGTCGAACAGCGCCTCCTTGCCGCGTGCCACCAGGGCGGCGATGGAATCGGCGATCATCCGCAGATTCTCGTCGGGCTCCACGCCCAGCGCCTGCTCGACCTGCTCCCGCGACGACTTGCCGACCAGCGTCACTGCCTTCGCCTGGCCGCGCAGCAGCGGAGCCAGCACCGGGTCGTTGTCGGCAGAGCGCCCGGCCCGCCGCGTCATGCCGAACGCGGTGAAGGTCGCCCGGGCGAGCTGGGGGGGCTTGGCGAAGAACTGGTCGTCGGTGGGGTTGGCGCCCGGCCAGCCGCCCTCGACATAGTCGATGCCGAGCTCGTCCAGCAGGCGGGCGATCTTCGCCTTGTCCGCCACCGAGAAGTCGACGCCCTGGGTCTGGGCGCCGTCGCGCAGCGTGGTGTCGTAGAGCCAGAGGCGCTCGCCGCTCATGACACCCTCCGCCAGGTGGTACCGCCCGGACCATCCTCCAGGATGATGCCCTTGGCCAGGAGCTCGGCCCGGATCCGGTCGGCCTCGGCGAAGTTCCTGGCCTTGCGCGCGGCCAGACGTTCGGCGATCGCCGCCTCGATCCCGGCGGCTTCGTCGCCGGCTCCGCCCCTCAGCCAGGCCTCGGGTTCGTTTCGCAACAGGCCCAGCAGGGCAGCCGAGGCCAGGAGCCTGGACCGGTCCTCGGGTTCGTTCGTGCGATTGAGCCGGCCCAGCAGGTCATGCAGCACGGCCAGGGCCTTCGGCGTGTTCAGGTCGTCGCACAGCGCCTCGACCAGGGCCGGCTCGGGTTCGTTTGGTAAATCGCCCTGCACCCGCGCCAGCGCACCGTAGAAGCGGTCGAGCGTCGCCTTGGCCCGCTCGATGCCCTCCCAGCTGAAGTCGAGCGGCGAGCGGTAATGGGTGCCGAGCGTCCAAAGGCGCACCGCCTCGCCGGGCGCCTTCGCCAGTACGTCCGCGACGGTGGTGAAGTTGCCGAGCGACTTGGCCATCTTCTCGCCGTTCACGGT
>NZ_DATMFZ010000117.1:0-2378 GCF_035556675.1 Geminicoccus sp.
GACGCGGCGGAGAGCAAGGACCGTCTGCTCGGCAGCGACCCGGACAATGCCGAGGAGGTGTGGCTGAAGGTCGGCCGGTTCGGCCCCTATGTGCAGCGGGGCTCCGGCGAGACGGCCAAGCGCTCGTCCCTGCCGCCCAACGTCAAGCCGGACGAGCTCGACCTGGAGACGGCGCTGAAGCTCCTGGCCCTGCCCCGCGAGGTCGGGATCGACCCGGAGAGTGGCAAGCCGATCACTGCCGGCATCAACCGGTTCGGGCCGTTCGTGCAGCTGGACAAGCGCTTCGTGCGGCTGGGGCCGGATGAGGACGTGCTGACGGTGGGTATCAACCGGGCAATCGCCTTGCTGCGCGAGCCGCCGGCCCGCGGCCAGCGCGCCGCCCCGGCCCCGCTGAAGGAAATCGGCAACCATCCCGACAACGGCCAGCCGATCCAGCTCTTCGCCGGCCGGTTCGGTCCGTACGTGAAGTGCGGCGACGTCAACGCCAGCCTGCCCAAGTCGATGTCGCCGGACACGCTCGATCTCGCGACCGCGGCGCGGCTGATCGACGAGCGGGCGGCGCGCGGGCCGTCGGTGAAGAAGCCCAAGCGCGCAGCGCCGAAGAAGGCACCGGCGAAGAAGCAGGCTGGGGAGGAGGCCGCCGGGAAGGCGGCGAAGAACGGCAAGGCGGCGGCGAAGAAGGCACCGGCGAAGGCCAAGGCGGTTGCAGACATCGAGGCCGAGCCGGCGACCTCGGACGCTCCTGCAGCCAAGCCGGCCCGGCGCACCGCCGCCAAGCGAGCCTGAGGATTGCGCACCCGACGAATTCCGCCCCACAGCCAGCCGGGCCTGCCCAGCAAGCGCCAGCTCATGGAGTTCATCCAGGCCGCCGGCGGCGAGGTGCAGGCGCGCGAGGTCGCTCAGGCCTTCAGCGTTCGTGGCGACCAGCGCCATGGCCTGCGCAAGCTCCTGCGCGAGCTGCGCTCCGAGGGGGAGCTGGAAGGCCGCCCACCACGCCGCCATGCGATCACCGGCAAGCCGCCGCCGGTCATGCCGGTCACGGTGGAGGAGGTCGACGAGGACGGCGACCTGATCGCCCGGCCGATCGACGAGCTGTTCGGCGAGCTGCGCGTGCGCCTGCCCCACCATGCCCTGGAGCGCCCGGCGCCTGGGTTGGACGACAGGCTGCTGATCAAGCTGTTCCGCCAGGGGGACGGCTCCTACGAGGGCCGGGTGATCCGGGTGCTGCCGAAAGGTGCCCGGGAAGTGGTGGGTGTGGTCGAGCGGGCCGGCGACGGCTTCCGGCTGCGCCCGGCCGACCGCAAGCTGAAGCACGAGTTCCTGCTGCGCGCGGACAAGGTCGAGGTCGCGATCGGCGATCTCGTGCGCGCCCAGGTCCTGCCCGGCTGGCGGCACAGCGCGCCACGCGCCGAGGTGGTCGAGAACCTGGGCCGGCCCGATGATCCGCGGGCCATCAGCCTCATGACGGCGGTCGAGGCGGAGCTGCCGATGCAGTTCCCGCAAGCGGCCCTCGACCAGGCGGCGCAGGCGGAGCCGGTCACGCTGGCCGGGCGGACGGACCTGCGCCACCTGGAGCTGGTCACCATCGACGGCGAGGACGCGCGCGACTTCGACGACGCCGTCCATGCCATACCCGACCCCGACGGGAAGAACGCCGGCGGCTTCCTGATCACGGTCGCGATCGCCGATGTCGCCCATTATGTCCGCCCGGGCGACGCGCTGGACGTGGAGGCGCGCAAGCGCGGCAACTCGGTCTACTTCCCGGACCGGGTCATCCCGATGCTGCCGGAGAAGCTCAGCAACGATCTGTGCTCGCTCCGCCCCCACGAGGACCGCGCGTGCGTGGCCTGCATCCTGTCGATCGATGGCAAGGGCGAGATCCGGCGCTGGAAGTTCGTGCGCGGCGTGATGAACAGCCGCGCCCGGCTCACCTACAGTGCGGTGGAGGCCCTCAAGCTCGGCGACGAGGCGGCCGTGCCAGACGAGGTACGCCAGCCGGTCATGCACCTGTTCGACGCCTACGCGCTCCTGCGGGCGGCGCGCGACCGGCGGGGGGCGATGGACCTGGACGTGCCCGAGCGCAAGGTCCTGTTCAGCGAGAACGGCCTGCCGGTGGGCTTCAAGCCCCGGGAGCGGCTGGAATCCAACCAGCTGATCGAGGAGTTCATGATCGCGGCCAACGTGGCCGCGGCCTCGGAGCTGGAGGCGAGGAAGGCGGCCTGCCTCTTCCGCATCCACGACAAGCCGGACGCGCTCAAGCTGGCAGCACTTGCCGACTATCTGCGCGAGCTGGGCCTGCCCTGGGGCAAGAACGTCAGCAAGCCCGGCGACTTCACCCGGCTGATCGGCCGGATCGAGGACGAGGCGTCGCGCCAGAT
>NZ_DATMFZ010000118.1:0-32586 GCF_035556675.1 Geminicoccus sp.
TGATGCCGGGCGACAACGTGACCATGGTGGTGACGCTGATCGCGCCGATCGCCATGGAGCAGGGCCTGCGCTTTGCCATCCGCGAGGGCGGCCGCACCGTCGGTGCCGGCGTCGTCGCCAACATCATCCAGTGATCTGAAGATACGCGGGGATCGTCCGACCATGGACGCGCAGAATATCAGAATTCGGCTCAAGGCTTTCGATCACCGCGTGCTCGATCAGTCGGTGCGGGAAATCGTTGGCACGGCCAAGCGGACCGGGGCGCGCGTGCGCGGCCCGATCCCGCTACCGAATCGAATTGAGAAGTTCACGGTGCTGCGCTCGCCGCACATCGACAAGAAGAGCCGCGAGCAGTTCGAGATCCGGACGCACAAGCGCCTTCTGGACATCGTCGACCCGACGCCGCAGACGGTGGACGCGCTGATGAAGCTCGACCTCGCCTCGGGCGTTGACGTCGAGATCAAGCTCTAAGGCTGAGAAAAACATGCGTACGGGGCTGTTGGCCCAGAAAATGGGCATGACGCGGCTGTTCGGCATTGACGGAAGTCATGTGCCGGTCACCGTGTTGAAGGTCGAGGACTGCGAGGTCGTCGCGGTCCGCACCGCCGATAAGGACGGCTACACCGCCATCCAGCTCGGGGTCGGCCCAAAGAGCGCCAAGAATGTGTCGAAGCCGATGCGCGGCCACTTCGCTAAGGCGAAGGTCGAACCCAAGGCATACGTCGCCGAGTTCCGGGTTTCCGAGGACGCGGTGCTGGATGTGGGTGCGCGCCTCTCGGTGGAGCATTTCGTTGAAGGCCAGTTCGTCGACGTGACCGGCATCTCGATCGGTCGCGGCTTCGCCGGCGTCATGAAGCGGCACAATTTCGGCGGCCTGCGCGCCACCCACGGCGTTTCGATCTCGCATCGCTCGCACGGCTCGACCGGCCAGCGGCAGGATCCGGGCAAGGTGTTCAAGGGCAAGAAGATGGCCGGGCACATGGGTGCCAAGCAGCGGACCGTGCTGAACCTGGAAGTGTTCGGCGTGGACGAGGAGCGCGGCCTGATCCTGGTCAAGGGTTCGGTGCCGGGGGCCGAAGGTTCCTGGGTGCGGATCCGCGATGCGGTGAAGCGGGCCATGCCCAAAGATGCGCCCTATCCGGCCGGCCTGGTCGCCGCCGCGGGAGCCGAGTGATGCAGATCGTCGTCAAGACGCTGGAGGCCGAGGACGCCGGCACCATCGAGCTGGCGGATGCCGTGTTCGGCCTGGAGCCGCGCGCCGACATCCTGCAGCGGGTGGTGCTGTGGCAGCTCGCCAAGCGGCGGGCCGGCACGCACAAGGTGAAGAGCCGCGGCGAGGTCCGTGGTTCCACCGCCAAGATCTACAAGCAGAAGGGCACGGGTCGCGCTCGCCACGGCAACAAGCGCGCTCCGATCTTCCGCACCGGCGGCCGGGCCCATGGGCCCACCCCGCGTGATCACGGCTTCGACCTGCCCAAGAAGGTCCGGGCGCTCGGACTGCGCATGGCCCTGTCCGACAAGGCCAAGAGCGGCAAGCTGATCGTGGTCGACAAGCTTGAGCTCGACCAGCCGCGCACCAAGGAGCTGGTCGCCCGGCTCGGCAAGCTCGGCCTGGACAAGGTGCTGTTCGTCGGCCCCGCCGAGCTGCAGGCCAATTTCGCGCTGGCCTCGCGCAATCTGACCCAGGTGGACGTGCTCCCCTCGGTCGGTGCGAACGTCTACGACATCCTGCGCAGCGACCAGCTGGTGCTCAGCAAGGCCGCGGCCCAGGAACTTCAGGAGCGCCTGGCATGAACCAGGAGCGGATCTACGACATCATCCTGGCCCCGGTGGTCACGGAAAAGTCGACCCGGATCTCCGAGCTGAACCAGGTCACCTTCAAGGTGCGTGGCGATGCGGCGAAGCCGGAGATCAGGCAGGCGGTGGAGAAGCTCTTCAACGTCAAGGTCACCGCGGTGAACACCATGGTGACCAAGGGCAAGACGAAGCGCTTCAAGGGCAAGGCCTACCGGCGCAGCGACGTCAAGAAGGCGATCGTGACGCTGGAAGCCGGCCAGACCATCGACGTGACGACGGGGATCTGAGGCCATGGCGCTGAAGAACTACAACCCCATCACGCCCTCGCAGCGCGAGCTGGTGCTGGTGGACAAGTCGGAGCTGTGGAAGGGCAAGCCGGTCAAGTCGCTGACCGAGGGCCTCTCCAAGTCCGGCGGCCGCAACCATTTCGGCCGGATCACCACCCGCCACATCGGTGGCGGGCACAAGCGTTCCTACCGCCTGGTCGACTTCAAGCGTCGCAAGTTCGACGTGGTCGGCACGGTCGAGCGGCTGGAGTACGATCCGAACCGGACGGCCTTCATCGCCCTGGTGAAGTACGAGGATGGCGAGCAGGCCTATATCCTGGCCCCGCAGCGGCTGCGCGCGGGTGACAAGGTGGTGGCCGGCGAGCGGGTCGACATCAAGCCCGGCAATGCAGCCCCCCTGCGGGCGATCCCGGTCGGCACGATCGTGCACAATCTGGAGATGAAGCCCGGGAAGGGCGGGCAGATCGCCCGGTCTGCCGGCGCGTTCGCCCAGCTGATCGGCCGTGACGGCGACTATTGCCAGATCCGCCTGAACTCGGGCGAGATTCGCCGGGTCCTGCAGACCTGCATGGCGACCGTGGGCGCGGTGTCCAATCCGGACCACCAGAACGAGAATCTGGGCAAGGCCGGCCGGCAGCGCTGGAAGGGCACCCGCCCGACCGTGCGTGGCGTCGCGATGAACCCGGTCGATCATCCGCTCGGTGGTGGCGAAGGCCGCACCTCGGGTGGCCGTCATCCGGTCAGCCCGTGGGGCCAGCCCACCAAGGGCTACCGTACCCGCCGCAACAAGCGCACGACCAGCATGATCGTGCGTTCGCGGCACGTCGCGAAGAAGCGTGGAGGTTAAGGCGTGGCCCGCTCAGTTTGGAAGGGTCCGTTCGTCGACGGCTATCTGTTCAAGAAGGCCGATGCCGCACGGCGCTCGGGCCGCAACGAGATCATCAAGATCTGGTCGCGCCGCTCCACCATCATGCCGGAGTTCATCGGCCTGACCTTCGCCGTGCACAACGGCAAGAAGCATCTGCCGGTCTACGTGACGGACAACATGGTCGGCCACAAGTTCGGCGAGTTCGCGCCGACCCGGACCTTCTCCGGTCACGGTGCCGACAAGAAGGCGAAGAGGGGCTGACATGAGCAAGCCCAAAGCAGAGCGCAAGGTCAGCGCCAACGAGGCGTTCGCCGAGGACACGCTGGTCCGCTCCAGCCCGCGCAAGCTCGACCTGGTGGCCGGGCTGATCCGGGGCATGTCGGCCGGTCGCGCCATGACCGCGCTGGAGTTCTCACGCAAGCGGGTGGCGCTCGAGGTCCAGAAAACCTTGAAGTCGGCCATTGCGAATGCCGAGAACAATCACAATCTGGACGTGGACCGGTTGGTCGTCGCCGAGGCTTACGTGGGCAAGCGCTTCGTCATGAAGCGCCTGCATCCGCGCGCCCGCGGCCGTGCCGCCCGGGTGGAGAAGTTCTACAGCCGTCTGCGCATCGTCGTCCGTGAGCAGAGCGAGGGAAGGGCCTGATGGGTCACAAGGTAAATCCCGTCGGTCTGCGGGTCGGCATCAATCGTACTTGGGATTCGCGCTGGTTCGCGGAGAACAACTACGCGAAGATGCTGAAGGAAGACGTCCAGATTCGCGAGTTTCTGGAGAAGCGCCTGTCGAACGCCGGCGTCTCGCGGGTGGTGATCGAGCGCCCGGCCAAGAAGGCCCGGGTGATGATCTACACGGCCCGTCCGGGCGTGGTGATCGGCAAGAAGGGCGAGGCGATCGAGGTGCTGCGTCGCGAGGTGGCCCAGCGCTGCTCCGCCGATGTCCACCTGAACATCGTCGAGGTCCGCAAGCCTGAGCTCGACGCCAAGCTGATCGCGGAGAGCATCGCGCAGCAGCTGGTCCGCCGCGTCACCTTCCGCCGCGCCATGAAGCGCGCGGTGCAGGCGGCGATGCGGCTGGGCGCCCTGGGCATCCGGGTGAATTGTTCCGGCCGTCTCGGCGGGGCGGAGATCGCCCGGTCGGAGTGGTACCGCGAGGGTCGCGTGCCGCTGCACACACTGCGTGCCAGCATCGATTTCGCCAAGGCCACGGCGCATACGCCGTACGGCACCAACGGGATCAAGGTGTGGGTGTTCCGTGGCGAGATCATGGAGCATGACCCGTCGGCCTACGATCGGCGCATGGCCGACGCCACGCCGGCCCGGGGTTGAGATCAGACAATGTTGCAGCCTAAGAGAACCAAGTACCGCAAGGCGTTCAAGGGCCGGATCCATGGCCTGGCCAAGGGCGGTGCGGAACTGAACTTCGGTGCGTTTGGCCTGAAGGCGGTCGAGCCGGCGCGGATCACCGCCCGGCAGATCGAATCGGCCAGGCGCGCCATCACCCGTCACCTCAAGCGTGCGGGCCGGGTCTGGATCCGGATCTTCCCGGACGTGCCGGTGACCTCCAAGCCGGCCGAGGTCCGCATGGGCTCCGGCAAGGGCTCGGTGGACTTCTGGGTGGCGCGGGTGAAGCCCGGCCGGATCATGTTCGAGATCGACGGTGTCGCGCCCGAGCTGGCCGAGGCCGCCATCGCGCTGGGTGCTGCGAAGCTGCCGATCAAGACGCGCTTCGTGCAGCGGGAGCTCTGAGCGATGAACGCTTCGGAAATTCGTAACGAGGACCGCAAGGCGCTGATCGACCGGCTGCTCGGCCTGAAGAAGGAGCAGTTCAACCTGCGCTTCCAGAAGGCGACCGGGCAGCTCGAGGGAACGGCGCGGATCCGCGAGGTCCGGCGGGACATTGCCCGGGTCAAGACGGTGCTGCGCGAGCAGACCGTTTCGGCCAAGACCGGCGCCTGAGGAGTTAATAGCGATGCCGCGTCGCGTGTTGCAGGGCCAGGTGGTGAGTGACGTCAACGACAAGACCGTAGTGGTCAGGGTCGAGCGTCAGGTCATGCACCCGCTCTACAAGAAGTACATCAAGAGCAGCAAGAAATACATGGCTCACGACGAGTCGAACCGGTTCAAGATCGGCGACACCGTCCTGATCCGTGAGTGCCGGCCTCTTTCGGCGCGCAAGCGCTGGGAAGTGCTGGTCGAGGACGCTGCGGCCCCGTCGTCCGCAGAGGCGTGAGGATCAAATAACATGATCATGCCCGAGACCGATCTCGATGTTGCCGACAACTCGGGAGCGCGTCGGGTCCAGTGCATCCGTGTACTGGGTGGCTCGCATCGTAGGTGGGGTTCCGTCGGCGACGTCATCGTCGTCGCCGTCAAGGACGCCATACCGCGCGGCAAGGTGAAGAAGGGCGACGTGGCCATGGCCGTCGTCGTCCGCACGGCCAAGGAAGTGTCGCGGCCCGACGGATCGGCGATCCGGTTCGACCGCAACGCCGCCGTGCTGATCAACAAGCAGGGTGAGCCGATCGGCACCCGCATCTTCGGGCCCGTGACCCGCGAGCTGCGCGCCAGGAAGTTCATGAAGATCATTTCGCTCGCGCCTGAGGTGCTGTGATGGCGGCGAAGGTCAAGAAGGGCGACAAGGTCGTCATTCTCACCGGACGCGACAAGGGTCGCCAGGGTGAGGTCCTGAAGGTCGACCCGAAGGAAGGCCGTGTGGTCGTCCAGGGCGTGGCGATGATCAAGCGCCACACCAAGTCGACCGGCATGCGCGAGAGCGGCATCGTGGAGCGGGAAGCGGCGATCGACGTGAGCAACGTCGCCCTGCTCGACCCTTCCGATGGCAAGGCCACGCGCGTCGGGTTCAAGTTCCTCGAAGACGGCCGCAAGGTGCGCATTTCCAAGCGCACCGGCGAGCTGCTCGATCGGTGAGGCGAGCATGGCACGTCTGAAGGCACATTACGAGAATACGGTCCGGGCCGCCCTGACCGAGCAGTTCGGCTATAAGAACCCGATGCAGGTTCCGAAGCTGGACAAGATCGTCATCAACATGGCGGTCGGCAAGGCGACGCAGGACGCGAAGAAGCTCACCAACGCGGCAGCGCAGCTGGCCAAGATCGCCGGCCAGAAGCCGGTGCTGACCAAGGCGCGCAAGTCGGTGGCGAACTTCAAGCTGCGCGAGGGCATGAACATCGGCTGCAAGGTGACCTTGCGGCGCGAGCGCATGTACGAGTTCCTCGACCGCCTGATCAACATCGCGATGCCCCGCATCCGCGATTTTCGTGGCGTCTCGCCGAAGAGCTTCGATGGTCGTGGCAACTACGCCATGGGCCTGAAGGAGCAGATCATCTTCCCGGAGATCTCGTTCGACGAAGTCGACGAGAACCGCGGAATGGACATCATCTTCTGCACGACGGCGTCCACCAATGAGGAGGCCAAGGCGCTCCTCACGGCATTCAGCATGCCGTTCACGAAGTGATCTGAGCCAAGGATATCGTCGTGGCGAAGAAGAGTTCAGTAGAGAAGAATCAGCACCGCCGGGAGCTGGTTGCCAAGCAGGCCGCCAAGCGCGCGGAGCTGAAGGCGATCATCAAGCAGAAGGACATCGACGACGGCGATCGCTTCGAGGCCGTCCTCAAACTGGCCGAACTGCCGCGGAACGGATCGAAGGTCCGGATCCGCAACCGTTGCGAGATGACCGGCAGGCCGCGGGCCTATTACCGGAAGCTCGGTCTTTCTCGTATCGCTTTGCGGGACTTGGCATCCACGGGGCAGATCCCCGGGATGGTCAAGTCGAGCTGGTAAGGGGTTCGCGGAATGGCGATGTCCGATCCGCTCGGTGACCTGTTGACGCGCATCCGGAACGGCCAGTTGGCCGCCAAGGGTGCCGTCCTGGCGCCGAAGTCGTCGATGCACGTGCGTGTGCTGGAAGTCCTCAAGCGCGAAGGCTACATCCGTGGCTTCGGCGAGGTGGAGCAGGCGCCCGGCAAGCAGTCGCTCAGCGTCGAGCTGAAGTACCACAATGGCGAGCCGGTGATCCGCGAGCTGAAGCGGGTGAGCAAGCCCGGCCGCCGCGTCTATGCCGGCGTGCGCGACCTGCCGACCATCTATAATGGTCTCGGCATCGCGATCGTCTCCACGCCCCGTGGGGTGATGTCCGACGCGGAAGCGCGGGCAGCCCATGTCGGCGGCGAGATCCTGTGCCTGGTGTTCTGACCATGTCCCGTATCGGCAAGCACCCGGTCCCCGTACCGGCTGGCACCACCGTGTCGGTGGAAGGCCAGACCATCCGGGCCAAGGGCAAGCTCGGTGAGCTGTCCGCGGTCCTGCACGACGCGGTCGCCGTCTCGATGGAAGACGGCAAGGTGGTCGTGAAGCCGCGCGAGATGGACCGCCAGGGCCGCTCGCTCTGGGGCACCTCGCGCACCATGGTGGCCAACATCGTCAAGGGCGTGTCCGAAGGCTTCACGGAGCGGCTCGAGATCAACGGCGTGGGCTATCGTGCCTCGCTCGACGGCTCGGTGCTGAACCTGCAGCTAGGCTACAGCCACGACATCAAGTACGCGGTGCCGAAGGAGATCAAGGTCGTGGTCGAAACCCCGACCTCGATCCAGATCAGCGGCGCCGACAAGCAGAGGGTCGGACAGCTCGCGTCCGAGATCCGGGCGTTCCGCCTGCCCGAGCCGTACAAGGGTAAGGGCGTAAAGTACGCCGGCGAGACGATCCGTCGCAAGGAAGGCAAGAAGAAGTAACCATGGTGAAGGTGGACGAGCGCTTCGAGCGTCGCCGGCGTCGGGTTCGCTTCGCGATCCGGCAGCGGGCTTCCGGCCGTGCCCGGCTGTCGGTCTTCCGGTCGAGCTGCCACATCTACGCCCAGGTGATCGATGACACCAAGGGCGTGACCGTGGCGGCAGCCTCGACGGTGGAGCCGGCCCTGCGCAGCGAGCTGAAGACGGGGGCGGATACCAATGCCGCCAAGCGGATCGGGCAGCTGATCGCCGAGCGGGCCAAGGCGGCGGGTATCGAGACAGTGGTGTTTGACCGTGGTGGCTATCAGTACCACGGTCGGGTGAAGGCTCTGGCCGACGGCGCCCGCGAGGGCGGCCTGTCGTTCTGATCCATCGCGGGAGGACGGAAATGGCGCGTCAGCGCGGTGGAGAAGATCGCGGCGATCGGGATAGGGGCGAGTCCGAATTCGTGGATCGGCTCGTTGCCATCAATCGCGTCGCGAAGGTGGTGAAGGGCGGTCGGCGGTTCGGCTTCTCGGCCCTGGTGGTCGTGGGCGACGGCAAGGGCCGGGTCGGCTATGGCAGCGGCAAGGCGCGTGAGGTGCCGGAAGCGGTGCGCAAGGCGACCGAGGCCGCGAAGAAGGGGTTGATTCGGGTGCCGCTGCGCCAGGGGCGCACGCTGCATCACGACTCGATCGGTCACTTTGGTGCAGGCCGGGTGCTGCTGCGCTCGGCACCTCCGGGTACCGGCGTGATCGCCGGCGGCCCGATGCGCATGGTGTTCGAGGCGTTGGGCATCGGCGACGTGGTCGCCAAGTCGCTGGGCACCTCGAACCCGCACAACATGGTCAAGGCCACGTTCGCGGCGCTCACCTCGGTGGCGAGCCCCCGTACGGTCGCCGCCAAGCGCGGCAAGAAGGTTTCCGACCTGATCGGCCGCCGCGAGGCGATCGAGCCGAAGGCGGAGTGACGAGGCCATGGGCAAGATCAAGGTGACCCAGGTGCGCAGCCCGATCGGGCGGCGTGCCGACCAGCGCGAGACCCTGATCGGTCTCGGTCTGAACAAGCTGCACCGGAGCCGCATCCTGTCGGACATTCCGGAAACGCGTGGGCGGATCGAGAAGGTCAAGCATCTCGTGGTGTTCGAGACCGTCGCCGGCGACGAGCCGGCCCAGGGCTGAAGTCATGAAACTCAACGAACTCCGGGACAACCCGGGTGCCCGCGGTCCGCGCAAGCGGCTCGGGCGCGGCATCGGTTCCGGCCTGGGCAAGACCTCGGGTAAGGGCCACAAGGGTGCCAAGGCGCGCGCCGGCGGCGTGAAGCCGCCGTACTTCGAAGGCGGCCAGATGCCGCTGTACCGGCGTCTGCCGAAGCGCGGGTTCACCAACATCTTCCGTCCGGAATATGTGGTGGTGAACCTGGACAAGCTGCAGCAGGCGGTCGATGCCGGGCGCATCGATGCGGCGCAGCTCGTGGACGCCGCTGCCATGATGGCGGCTGGCCTGGTCAACGATCCGAAGGACGGCATCCGCCTGCTCGGGCGGGGCAGCCTCACCTCGGGCCTGACCATCGAGGTGGTCGGTGCCTCGGCCTCTGCCGTGCAGGCGGTCGAGAAGGCCGGCGGCAAGGTGAACGTGATCGGCGGCGCTGTCGCCGCATCCGAGTAAGGAAGAACCATGGCCTCGGTCGCCGAACAGCTTGCGGCGAACGTTAACTTCGGTGCTTTCGCCAAGGCGACCGAGCTCAAGAAGCGCCTGTGGTTCACCCTGGGCGCGCTGATCGTTTACCGGCTCGGCACCTATGTGCCGCTGCCGGGCATCGATCACGCGGCCATGGCGCAGATCTTCCAGAGCCAGGCCGGCGGCATCGTCGGCATGTTCAACGTGTTCGCCGGCGGCGCGCTCGAGCGCATGTCGATCTTCGCGCTGGGCATCCTGCCCTACATCTCGGCCTCGATCATCCTGCAGCTGATGACCGCGGTCTCTCCGACCATGGAGGCCCTCAAGAAGGAGGGCGAGAGCGGCCGGAAGAAGATCAACCAGTATACCCGCTACCTGACCGTGGTGCTCTGCGCTTTCCAGGCCTATGGCCTGGCGATCGGGTTGGAAGGGACGTCGAGCGGCTTCGGCAGTGCCGTGATCGATCCCGGATGGTTCTTCCGCTTCTCGACGGTGGTGACCATCGTCGGCGGCACCATGTTCCTGATGTGGCTGGGCGAGCAGATCACCGCGCGCGGCATCGGCAACGGCATCTCGCTGATCATCTTCGTGGGCATCATCGCAGCCCTGCCGTCGGCACTGGCCAGCCTGCTGGAGCTCGGCCGCACCGGCGCCATCTCGCCGGGCTTCATCATCGCGCTGATCGTGCTGGCGCTGGCGGTGATCACGGCGATCGTGTTCATGGAACGGGCGCAGCGCCGGGTGCTGGTGCAGTATCCCAAGCGCCAGCAGGGCAATCGCGTGTTCGGCGGCGAGAGTTCCCACCTGCCCTTGAAGGTCAACACCGCAGGCGTGATCCCGGCGATCTTCGCCAGCTCGCTGCTCCTGCTGCCGGCGACCTTCAGCAGCTTCATCGACGCGAACACCAGCCATCCCTGGCTGATCGAGCTGAATGCGATGCTCGGTCGGGGCCACCCGGTGCACGTCCTGCTCTACGTGGCGCTGATCGTGTTCTTCGCCTTCTTCTACACGACTATCGTGTTCAATCCGAAGGAAACGGCGGAGAACCTGCGCAAGCAGGGCGGGTTCATCCCGGGCGTGCGGCCGGGCGAGCGGACCGCGGCCCATCTCCAGTACATTCTGACCCGGTTGACCGTGGTGGGTGCTGCCTATCTGGCTGCAGTATGCGTGCTGCCCGAGATCCTGATCTCGGAATACGCGGTGCCGTTCTACTTCGGCGGCACCAGCCTCCTGATCGTGGTGTCGGTGACCATGGACACGGTCGGCCAGATCCAGTCTCATCTGATCGCCCACCAGTATGAGGGGCTGATCAAGAAGGCCCGCTTGCGCGGCCCGGTCGGGAGACGCTGATGCGCATCGTTCTCCTGGGCCCGCCTGGTGCGGGCAAGGGTACCCAGGCCGGCTGGATCCGCGACCGCTATCGCATTCCGCAGCTGTCCACGGGTGACATGCTCCGTGCGGCCGTCGCGAACGGCACCGAGGTCGGGCGGCAGGCCAAGGCGATCATGGAGGCCGGCAAGCTGGTTTCCGACGACGTGATCAACGCGATCGTGGCCGAGCGGATCGACCAGCCGGACTGCGCCGGCGGCTTCATCCTGGACGGTTTCCCGCGGACCACGCAGCAGGCGGCTGCCCTGGAGCAGATGCTCGCGGAACGGGGCCTGGCCCTGGACGTGGCGCTCGAGTTCAAGGTGGATCCGGCGGCACTGGTGGAGCGGATCTCCGGCCGGTTCTCCTGTGCCAGCTGCGGCACCGGTTATCACGACCAGTTCAGGCGGCCGAAGGTGGACGGGGTCTGCGACGTCTGCGGCGGCACGGAGTTCGTGCGCCGCAAGGACGATCAGCCCGAGACCGTGCAGGCGCGCCTGGAAGCCTACGAGGCCCAGACGGCCCCGCTGCTGCCCTATTTCAGGGAGCGCGGGCTGCTGCGCACGGTCGATGGCATGGCACCGATCGAGGAGGTGACCGCCGCAGTGGCGGCCGTTCTCGAAGCGGTGGTGAAGGACGACGGGGCGGCTAACGCTTGACAGTCGTGTAATGGTTCTTATTATCCGCGCACTTTTGTCGCCACCGGCCGGTGGCGATGCGATCGCGCGTTGCGTTGGAAAGGGAGCGATCGGTGGCTCGTATCGCAGGTGTGAACCTGCCCAGTGGCAAGCAGGCCTGGGTTGCGCTGACTTATATTTTCGGGATCGGGCCGCACAGCTCTCGCTTGATCCTGGATGAGGTCCAGATTGACCACAGCCGGCGTATCAATGAATTGAGCGACGCGGAGCTCGTGAAGATTCGCGAGGTGATCGACCGTCGCTTCAAGGTCGAAGGCGACCTGCGCCGCGATGTGGCGATGAACATCAAGCGGCTGATGGATCTCGGCTGCTATCGCGGTCTGCGGCATCGCCGTGGTCTGCCGGTGCGCGGCCAGCGGACGCACACCAACGCGCGCACCCGCAAGGGGCCGGCCCGGGCTATCGCCGGGAAGAAGAAGGCGACGAAGAAGTAATCATGGCTACTGGCAAGGACACGGGCGGTCGCATCAAGCGCCGCGAGCGGAAGAACATCACGTCGGGCGTGGCGCATGTCAGCGCCACGTTCAACAACACCATGGTGACCATCACCGACGCGCAGGGCAATGCGATCGCCTGGTCTTCGGCCGGTGCCCAGGGCTTCAAGGGCTCGCGCAAGTCGACCCCCTTCGCGGCGCAGGTCGCCGCGGAGCTGGCCGCGCGCAAGGCCATGGAGCACGGCATGAAGACGGTCGAGGTTCAGGTGCGCGGGCCGGGTTCCGGCCGGGAGTCGGCGCTGCGCGCGCTGCAGGCCGCCGGTCTCGTCGTGAGCACCATCCGGGATGTCACGCCGATCCCGCACAATGGCTGCCGGCCGCGCAAGCGTCGCCGCGTCTGACCGTCCACTTTTCCCGCTGAACGGGTCTCGGCGCGCCGCGAGGCGGCCGGGACCCGTTCTTACGATCGATCGTCGTTCCTGAGAGGCATCCCGTGATCCAACGGAACTGGCATGAGCTGATCAAGCCCCAGAAGCTCGACATTCAGGTCGGCCGGCGCCCGGATCGTGAAGCGACGGTGATCGTCGAGCCGCTGGAGCGCGGCTTCGGCATCACCATCGGCAATGCGTTGCGCCGCGTCCTCCTGTCGTCGCTTCAGGGTGCCGCGATCACTTCCGTGCAGATCGACGGCGTGCTGCACGAGTTCGCCGCCATCCCGGGCGTCCGCGAGGACGTCACCGACATCGTGCTGAACCTGAAGACCGTGGGCATCCGCGCCCATGGCGAGGCGCCCAAGCGCTGCTATCTCAAGGTCGAGGGGCCGGCGGTCGTCACGGCCGGCATGATCGAGACGCCGCACGACGTCGAGATCATGGATCCCGACCAGGTGCTCTGCCATGTCGATCAGGGTGGTAAGCTCTCGGTCGAGCTGATTGTGCAGACCGGCAAGGGCTATGTCGCGGCGCACCTGAACAAGGCCGAGGACGCGCCGATCGGCCTCATCGCCATCGACGCGATCTACAGCCCGGTGCGCAAGGTCGCCTACAAGGTCGACAACAGCCGCGTCGGCCAGCAGACCGACTATGACCGCCTGACCCTCCAGGTCGAGACGGACGGCTCGGTGACCCCGGAGGACGCGCTGGCGCTGGCCGCGCGCATCCTGCAGGACCAGCTGCAGCTGTTCATCAACTTCGAGGAGCCGCAGGCTCACGGTGCCGGCGAGGTCAAGCGTGACCTGCCGTTCAACCCGAACCTGCTGCGCAAGGTGGACGAGCTGGAACTGTCGGTCCGCTCGGCGAACTGCCTGAAGAACGACAACATCGTCTATATCGGCGATCTGGTCCAGAAGACCGAGGCCGAGATGCTGCGCACGCCGAACTTCGGCCGCAAGTCCTTGAACGAGATCAAGGAAGTGCTGGCGCAGATGGGCCTGCACCTGGGCATGGAAGTGCCCGGCTGGCCGCCGGAAAACATCGAGGAACTGGCCCGCAAGGTCGAGGAGCCCTTCTGAGCCGTCAGCTTTGACGGCAGGGCAGGGCAGCTAGGGTTTCATCGGGCCGCGTCGGTCGCGTCCCTTGGCAACGTCGGAAGGTCAACATGCGTCATCGTGTCAGCGGCCGTGCATTCAGCCGCGACAGCTCCCACCGGCAGGCGATGTTCGCCAACCTGGTGAGCGCACTGGTCAAGCACGAGCAGATCGTGACGACCCTGCCCAAGGCCAAGGAACTGCGCCCGATCGTCGAGAAGATGGTCACGCTCGGCCGCAAGGGTGATCTGGCGGCCCGCCGTCTGCTGATCGCGCGGACCCGCAGCGAGGGCACCGCCAAGAAGCTGGTCGAGGTGCTGGGCCCGCGCTACGCGAACCGCCCGGGCGGCTATGTCCGGATCCTCAAGGCCGGGTTCCGCTATGGCGACAACGCGCCGATGGCGGTGATCGAGTTCGTCGATCGCGACATCGAGGCCAAGGGCAAGGACAGTGGTCCGGTGCCGGTGCGCGAGGAAGAAGACGAGGCGGTCGCCGCCGCGGCCTGACCGGCAACGGCCGTCAGGCAGGGGTGGGCCGAGCTTGCACCGGCTTCACGATCCCCCCTGCCGGGACCATATCGAAGGGGCCGGGCGGCGACGCCCGGCCCTTTTTCTGTCTCTGGCGGCAAACATGAAGCGTTCCGGCATGCGCAGCCCGACCGTTCGGCTGTGGTTGATCCTCCTGGTCCTGCTGGGTGTGGGCTTGCCGTCGGCTGCGCAGGAGCGGCGAGTGCCGGACAGCCAGGCGCAGGTGCAGCTCAGCTTCGCGCCCGTGGTCCGCGCGGTGGTGCCGGCCGTGGTCAACATCCAGACCTCGCGCAACGTCACGCAGCGGGGCCGACCGCTCCTTTCCGATCCGCTCCTGGAGTTCTTCTTCGGACAGGGCGGGCCGCGGGCTCCGTCAGAGCGCCGCCGCGTGGAGAACTCGCTGGGCTCGGGCGTGCTGCTCGCGAGCGAGGGCGTGGTGGTGACCAACAACCACGTGATCGAGAACGCCGACGAGATCACGGTGATCCTGTCGGACCGACGGGCGTTCCAGGCCAAGCTCCTGTCCCGCGACGAGCGCGCCGACTTGGCCTTCCTGCGGATCGATACAAAAGGCGAGAAGCTGCCGACCCTGGAACTCGCCCGCTCGGACGACCTGCAGGTGGGCGACCTGGTGCTGGCGGTGGGCAATCCGTTCGGCATCGGCCAGACCGTCACCTCAGGCATCGTCTCGGCGACCAACCGCTCGGCCGAGGGGTTGGAGCGCGACGTGTCGTTCATCCAGACCGATGCCGCGATCAACCCGGGCAATTCGGGCGGTGCCCTGGTCGACCTGCAGGGGCGGCTGGTCGGCATCAACACCGCGATCTTCTCCCGTTCAGGCGGCTCGATCGGCATCGGCTTCGCCATCCCGGCCGACTTGGTGCGGGTCCGGCTGCAGCAGGCGGTTTCCGGTGCTAAGGAGGTCTCCCGTCCCTGGCTGGGCGCCGACCTGCAGAGCGTCGATGTCGGCATCGCCGAGAGCCTGAACATGCCGAGGCCGCGCGGCGTGCTGGTCGGCAGGGTCTGGCCGCACGGGGCTGCCGCGGATGCGGGCCTGCTGACCGGCGACGTGATCCTGTCGGTGGATGGCGGGCCAGTCGATGATCCCGCGAGCTTCGGCTACCGGATGTCGCTCCAGCCGCTCGGCACACCCGCCAGACTGGAAATCCTGCGCCGCGGCAAGCAGCGGAGCATCGAACTGCCGCGATCGGCGGCACCCGAGCAGCCGGCACCGGAACTCACCCGCTTTGGACGCAACGAAGCACTGGCCGGTGCCACGATCGCCAACATGTCGCCGGGCTTCAACGAGCGGCTGGGGCTGGATCCGTTCGAGACCGGTGTGGTGGTGGTTGAGGTCGAGCGGGGTTCGCCCGCCGCCTACATGAACCTCGAGCCCGGCGACGTCATCGTCGGCATCGACGGCGCGAAAACCCCGGACGTGCGCTCGGTCAAGAAAGCGCTACCCCGCGCGGGCCGGCCGTTCCGCATGGCGGTCAAGAGCGGCGGGCGGCTCTACCAGTTCCGGGTGGGCGGCTGATGGACGATCTGTTCGGCATGGCGCCCAAGGCGGCCTCCGGGCGCGCACGGCGCAAAGAGGCCGACCGGCCGCTGCCCGACCGGCTCCGGCCCGAGCGTATCGAGGATCTGGTCGGTCAGGAGCATCTGCTGAGCGACGAGGCACCCTTGGCCCGGATGCTCGCCAAGGGCCGCCTGCAGTCGATGATCCTGTGGGGGCCGCCCGGCTGCGGCAAGACCACGTTGGCCCGGATCCTGGCGGGGGCGGTGAACGAGCCGCTGCTGGAGCTCTCGGCGGTCATGTCCGGCGTCGCCGAGCTGCGCCGCAGCTTCGAGGATGCGCGCAAGCTGCGCGCGGGCGGCAGCCACCCGCTGCTCTTCATCGACGAGATCCATCGCTACAACCGCGCCCAGCAGGACGGCCTGCTCCACGAGGTAGAGGATGGCACCGTCACCCTGGTCGGTGCCACCACCGAGAACCCGTCCTTCGCGCTGGTCCCGGCGCTGCTGTCGCGCTGCCAGGTCCTGGTGCTGCACCGGCTGGACGCCGAAGCCATGGAGCGGCTGCTGGCGCGCGCGGAGGCGATGCTGGGCCGCCCCCTGCCGCTGGACGGACAGGCCCGCGCCCGGCTGGGCGAGATGGCGGACGGGGATGGCCGTTATCTCCTGAACCTCGTGGAGGCGCTGGCCGACCTGCCGGCCGAGCCCCTGCTCGACGCCCAGGCGCTGGGCCGGATCCTGCAGCGGCGCATGCCGCTCTACGACCGGGCTCAGGAGAGCCACTACAACCTGATCAGCGCCCTGCACAAATCGGTGCGCGGCTCCGACCCGGACGCGGCACTCTACTGGTTCTGCCGGATGCTGGAAGGCGGGGAGGATCCACGCTTCCTGGCCCGGCGGATCGTGCGGATGGCGGTGGAGGATATCGGCCTGGCCGACCCGCGCGCCGTCGAGCAGGCGCTGGCGGCTGCCGCCACCTATGAGCGGCTGGGCAGTCCGGAGGGCGAGCTGGCCCTGGCCCAGGCGGTCGTCTATCTGGCGGCGGCCCCGAAATCGAACGCGGTCTATCTCGCCTACAAGGCGGCACGCCAAACGGCGAAGGAGACGGGCTCGCTGATGCCGCCCGCGACGATCCTGAATGCGCCCACCGGGCTCATGAAGGAGCTAGGCTATGGCCAGGACTATGCCTATGACCACGACGCGCCGGACCGCTTCTCCGGCCAGAACTATTTCCCGGACGGGATGCCACGCCCGACCTTCTACCGGCCGACCGGCGAAGGAATCGAGGCCAGGATCGCCGAGCGCCTGAACCGGCTCGACCGGTTGCGCGCCGAACGCAGGAAGGATCGGACGCCATGAGCGGCGTCGAGCAGAGGACCGTGGCAGGCAGCGAGGCCCACTGGCGCTTCGATCGCTGGTGCAAGGCCCACTTTCCCGAGCTGGGCTTCGGCCGGATGCAGAAGCTGCTGCGCACCGGCCAGTTCCGGGTGGACGGCAAGCGGCTGGATGCAGCCACCCGGCTGGTGCCGGGGCAGGTGGTGCGCATCCCGCCACTGCCGGCAGAGCCGGAGGAAGTGCCGGGCAGCGCTCCGAAGCCGGCTGTCCGCCTGCCTGAGCGCGACGTGGCGATGCTGCGCTCCCTGGTGATCCACGAGGACGATGCGCTGATCGCATTCGCCAAGCCGGCCGGTCTCGCCGTCCAGGGCGGCAGCGGCACGAGCCGGCATGTGGACGGGCTGATGCAGGCGTTCGCCGGCAAAGGCGGCGACAAGCCGCGCCTGGTGCACCGGCTGGACCGCGACACGTCCGGCGTGCTGGTGCTCGCCAAGACCGCTTCCGCCGCGCGCGAGCTGACCTTCGCCTTCCAGCAGCACCGGATCCGCAAGCTCTACTGGGCAGTGGTGATCGGCCGGCCCAAGCGCGACGCCGGGGTGATCGACTTGGCCCTGGAGAAGAGCGGTGCCAGCGGGCGGGAGAAGATGACCGCCAGCGAGGGCGACGAGGCCCGCTTCGCCCGCACCGGCTTCCGCGTCCTGGACGCCAACGGCAAGGTCGCGGCCTGGCTGGGCCTCCTGCCGCTCACCGGCCGCACCCACCAGCTGCGCGCGCATTGCGCCCTGTCGGGCTTCCCGATTCTGGGTGACGGCAAGTATGGCGGCAAGGCTGCCCATCCAACCGGGGCACCGGCGCACCTGGCCCTCCATGCCCGCGAGCTCGACCTGCCGCATCCGGACGGTGGCCGGCTGCGACTGGTGGCGGAGCCGGACCGGCCGATCCGCGAGGCGCTGGACTGGATGGGGATCGGCAAGAGCCAGCCGCCCTTTGCCCGGCTGAACGACTGGCCGGAGGAGCGGCGGTGAGGCTGGTCCTGTTCGATTGCGACGGCACGCTGGTCGACAGCGGTGCCCTGATCGTGGCGGCAGCCCAGGATGCATTTGCCGAGTTCGGCCAGCCGGCACCCGACGAGCCGACGCTGCGCGCGGCGATCGGCCTGTCGGTGGCGCAGTGTCTGGAGTTCTGGCGCCCAGATCTGCCGGTTGCCGACCAGGCCGCGATCGGCCGGGCGTTCGGCCGCCATTACTGGAAGCATCGCACGGCCGGGATCCATGCCGAGCCGCTGTTTCCCGGCATCCTGGCGCTGCTGGACCGCCTGGCCGCCCAGCCGGACACGCTGCTGGGCATCGTCACCGGCAACAGCCGGCGCGGGCTGGACGCGATCCTGGCCCATCACGAGCTGGCGGAACGGTTCGTCACCCTGCAGACCGCCTGCCGGCATCCCTCCAAGCCGCACCCGGCCATGGTGCTGGAGGCCCTGGCCGAGACCGGTGCCCGGGCCGAGGACACGGTGGTGATCGGCGACACGTCCTACGACGTGCTGATGGCCAGGGCCGCGGGCACGCTGCCGGTGGGCGTGGCCTGGGGCAATCATCCGGCCGAGCGGCTGGTCGAGGCCGGTGCCGCGCACGTGGTGCACGCTGCGACCGATCTCCACCCGATCCTGGGGCTCGCATGAAGCGCTTCTTCAAGCAGGTGGGCATCGCCCACCATGATGATGGGTGGCAGGTGCTGCTCGACGGCAAGCCGATCCGCACCCCGCTGCGCCGCCTGCTCACCGTGCCGACCGAGGCGCTGGCACGCGCGGTGGCAGTCGAGTGGGAAGGGCAGGGCGAGGAACTGCAGCCGGCCACCATGCGGGTGACCCGGCTCGCCACCACCGCCGTCGACCTGATGCCGGAGCGGCGCCAGCCCGCAATCCGGCAGGTGATGGATTATCTGGGCACGGACATGCTGTGCTACCGGGCCAGCGAGCCGCGCGATCTCGTGCAGCGGCAGGACGAGGCCTGGCAGCCCTGGCTGGACTGGCTGGCGCGTGCGTTCGACGTGCGGCTTCCGGTCCATCGTACGGTGCTGCCCCAGGCCGCGCCCGCGGACGCGGAGGGGCGGCTGCTGCCGGTGGTGGAGGCGCTGGACGACTGGCAGGTCGTGGCGCTGCATGCCGGGGTGACCATCACCCAGTCCCTGGCGTTGGGCCTCGCCATGATGGAAGCGGTGCTGCCGGCGGACGAGGCGTTCGAGGTGGCGCAGCTCGACACGCTCTACCAGGTGGAGCACTGGGGCGACGATCCCGAGATCACCAGGCGGCACGAGGGGCTGCGTGCCGAGCTGGAAGCGGTCGAGCGGTTCGTGCAGGCGCTGGCACCGCCCTTGCGCATGTGAGCATTTGCGCGCCACCGTACCGGTGCGCATGAGATCGATGCCGTGAAACTTGCAGGGGAGGCGCTGGCGGGGATGGCCGTGCAGACGATCATCGAGCAGCTCGAGGAGATGCGCCAGGCGGCGCGCCAGGGCGGCGGGGCGAAGCGCGTCCGCAACCAGCACCAGCGGGGCAAGCTCACCGCGCGCGAGCGCATCGAACTCCTGCTGGACCCGGGCTCCTTCGAGGAGACCGACATGTTCGTCGAGCATCGCTGCGTCGACTTCGGCATGGAGAACCAGCGCATCCCGGGGGATGGCGTGGTCACCGGGCAGGGGACGATCAACGGCCGGCTGGTGTTCGTGTTCAGCCAGGACTTCACCGTGTTCGGCGGTGCCCTGTCCGAGGCCCATGCCGAGAAGATCTGCAAGATCATGGACCGGGCGGTGAGCGTCGGTGCCCCGGTGATCGGCCTGAACGACAGTGGCGGGGCGCGCATCCAGGAAGGCGTGGCTTCGCTCGCGGGCTATGCCGACGTGTTCCAGAAGAACGTGCTGGCCTCCGGGGTGATCCCGCAGATCTCGGTGATCATGGGCCCGTGTGCGGGCGGTGCGGTCTATTCGCCGGCGATGACCGACTTCATCTTCATGGTCCGCGACAGTTCCTACATGTTCGTGACCGGGCCGGACGTGGTGAAGACCGTCACCAACGAGGTGGTCACCGCCGAGGAACTGGGCGGTGCCGGCACCCATACCGGACGCTCAGGGGTGGCGGATCTCGCCTTCGACCACGATATCCAGGCGCTGCACGAGATCCGGCGCTTCTTCGACTTCCTGCCGCTCAACAACAAGGAGAAGCCGCCGGTCCGCCCGGCGATCGACCCGATCGAGCGGGACGATCCCTCGCTCGACACGCTGATCCCGGCCAACTCGAACCAGCCCTACGACATGATGGAGCTGATCGAGAAGATCGTGGACGAGGCGGACTTCTTCGAGCTGCAGAAGGACTACGCCAAGAACATCATCACGGGCTTCGCCCGGATCGAGGGCAGCACGGTCGGCATCGTCGCCAACCAGCCCATGGTGCTGGCGGGCTGCCTGGACATCGCCGCCTCGATCAAGGCCGCGCGGTTCGTGCGCTTTTGCGACTGCTTCAACATCCCCATCGTGACGCTGGTCGACGTGCCGGGCTTCCTGCCGGGTGTCGGCCAGGAATATGGCGGGATCATCAAGCACGGGGCGAAGCTCCTGTTCGCCTATGCCGAGGCCACCGTGCCCAAGGTCACAGTGATCACCCGCAAGGCCTATGGCGGTGCCTATGACGTGATGGCGTCCAAGCATCTGCGCGGCGACGTCAACTTCGCCTGGCCGACCGCGGAGATCGCGGTGATGGGCCCCAAGGGGGCGGTGGAGATCATCTTCCGCCAGGATGCCGGCGATGCCGAAGCGATCGAGGCGCGGACCGCGGAATATCGCGAGCGATTCGCCAACCCGTTCGTGGCGGCCAGGCGCGGCTTCGTCGACGACGTGATCATGCCGCACGGGACCAGGCGGCGGGTCGGCAAGTCGCTGCGCTGGCTGGCGAACAAGCAGCTGGCCAATCCCTGGAAGAAGCACGCCAACATTCCGCTCTGATGTCGCCGCGGGAACAGACGACCATGTTCAAGAAGATCCTGATCGCCAACCGCGGCGAGATCGCCTGCCGGGTGATCCGCACCTGCAAGAAGCTGGGGATCGCCACGGTCGCGGTCTATTCGGAGGCGGATGCGCAGGCACTGCACGTGCGGATGGCCGACGAGGCGGTGGCGATCGGCCCGGCGCCGGCGCGCGACAGCTATCTGGTCATCGACAAGATCGTGGCGGCCTGCCGGCAGACCGGGGCGGAGGCGGTCCATCCGGGCTATGGCTTCCTTTCGGAGAACCCGGCCTTCGCGCAGGCGCTGGACGAAGCCGGGATCGTGTTCATCGGTCCGCCCATGACCGCCGTCCAGGCGATGGGCGACAAGATCGAGAGCAAGATCCTGGCCCGGAAGGCCGGTGTCTCGGTGGTGCCTGGGCACAACGAACCGGTATCCGACCCGGACGAGGCCCTGCGGATCGCCCGGCGGATCGGCTACCCGGTCATGGTCAAGGCCGCGGCCGGCGGTGGCGGCAAGGGCATGCGGATCGCCCATGACGACCCGTCGCTGGTCGAAGGGCTGGAGCGGGCGCGCTCGGAGGCGCGCTCCTCGTTCGGCGACGACCGCGTGTTCCTCGAAAAATATGTCGAGCAGCCCCGACACATCGAGATCCAGGTGCTGGCCGACAAGCACGGTCACGCCATCCATCTGGGCGAGCGGGAATGCTCGATCCAGCGCCGCCACCAGAAGGTGATCGAGGAAGCGCCCTCGCCGTTCCTGGACGAGGCGACCCGCCAGGCCATGGGGGCCCAGGCCGTCGCCCTGGCCCAGGCGGTGGACTACCACTCGGCCGGCACGGTCGAGTTCATCGTCGATGCCAAGCGCAACTTCTACTTCCTGGAGATGAACACCCGCCTCCAGGTCGAGCATCCGGTGACCGAACTGGTGACCGGGCTGGACCTGGTCGAGTGGATGATCCGGATCGCCTGGGGCGAGCAGCTGACGATCCGGCAGGACGAGGTGAAGCTGTCCGGCTGGGCGATCGAGGCGCGGGTCTATGCCGAGGACCCCTCGCGCGGCTTCCTGCCTTCCACTGGCCGGCTGCGGCGCTACCAGCGGCCGGCGGGCGAGGGGATCCGGGTCGATGCCGGAGTCGCCGAGGGCCTGGACGTCTCGATGTTCTACGACCCGATGATCGCGAAGCTGTGCGCCTTCGCGGCGGACCGGGCCACCGCAGCCCAGAAGCTCGCCGACGCGCTGGACGCGTATGTGATCCGGGGCCTCAGCCACAACATCGCCTTTCTGACCTCGCTCATTACCCATCCGCGCTTCCTGGAGGGCCGGCTCACCACCAACTTCATCGCCGAGGAATATGGCGACCGATTCGAGGGCATCTCGCTGCCGCACCCGGCCAAGCTGGACCTGGCCGCGATCGCCGTTGCCATGCGGATGATCGAGGCCGAGCGCGCCATGGCCGGCAGCGGCAAGCTGCCGGGCTGGCGGCCGGTTCATGTCGCCGACTGGCGGGTGAAGCTGGATGACGAGCCGTTCGACGTGCGGCTGGACGACCCGGTCGAGGGCGTGCCGAGGGTCCGGATCGAGGACCAGGTGGTACAGCCCGGTCTCGACTGGCAGCCTGGCCGGCTGCTCGCGACGGCGACGGTGAATGGCCGCCGGCTGATCCTGCAGGTCGACCGCCGGCCGGAGGGCTATCTCTTCACCCATCGCGGCGCGCAGGTGACGGTGCTGGTGCGGACCCGCGAGGCCGCCGACTACGCGGCGCGGATGCCCAAGAAGCAGCCACCCGACCTGTCGCGGCTCCTGGCCTCGCCCATGCCCGGGCTGATCGTGGCGGTGGCGGTCGAGCCGGGCCAGGAGGTCAAGGCCGGCCAGGAGCTGTGCGTGCTGGAGGCGATGAAGATGCAGAACATCCTGCGGGCCGAGCGCGACGCCGTGGTCGAGAGCGTGAAGGTGGCACCGGGCGATGCGGTCGCGTCCGACCAGGTGCTGATGACCTTCGTCGGCGCGGCCGGCTGAACAACGAGGACAATCCGATGACCCATCTGCCGTTCGCTACCGGGGGCTCGCTAGAGATCCGCCGGGTGTTCTGCGTCGGGCGCAACTATGCCGAGCATGCCAAGGAGATGGGCCACGACTCTCGCGAGCCGCCTTTCTTCTTCGCCAAGGCGCCCGAGGCGCTGATACTGGGGCCGGAGGTGCCCTATCCGCCGATGACCGCGGATCTGCACCACGAGGTCGAGCTGGTCGTGGCGATCGGCCGGGACGGAGCGGAGATCGGAGTGGAGGCGGCGCGCTCGCACATCGCGGGCTATGCGGTCGGCATCGACCTCACCAGGCGGGATCTGCAGGCGATCGCCAAGAAGCAGGCGCGGCCCTGGGCGCTCGCCAAGTCCTGGATCGGTGCCGCCCCGATCGGCACGCTGCATGCGCCGGCAGAAGTGGGACACCCGCGCACGGGCCGGATCGAGCTCAAGGTCAACGGAGCTGTCCGCCAGTCCGGAGACCTCGCCGAGATGATCTGGAGCGTGGACGAGATCATCGCCGAACTGTCGCGCTACGACCGGCTGCTGGCCGGCGACCTGATCATGACCGGCACTCCGGCCGGCGTGGGCCCGCTGGTCGCAGGCGACCAGGTCGAGGTGGTGATCCAGGGCGTGGGCGCAGCGAAATTCGCCATCACGGCACCGGCCGGCTGAACCCGGCCACAGGAAAACCGCCATAAGACGACAAAGGCCGAAGGGCGCTGCACCTTCGGCCTATGATCGTGTTGCCTGTGCCCTTGGCAATCCGGGGGCCCGAGCCTAGGCGGGCTTGGTACGGGCGGCTTGCTCGCCGCCTGAAGCCTCAGCGAGCGGCGGCTGCCTTCGACGCCACGCTCTCAAGCTCGGAGCGCAGCACACCGATGTCATGGAGCTCGCGGTCTGACAGCCGCGACAGCTCGTTCATGGTCTGACGATACAGCCACCAGCGCTTGATGCCTCCGACCAGACCCTCGGTCGCAGGCGCCTTGCTGGCGTTGCGCAGCTGCCAGGAAGCCACCGCAGTGGTAGCTAGCACGCTGTAAGGGTTGATGAACTCGATCGACATGGCTGGCTACTACTTCACTAGTGCACTCGCGATCGCCGGCTCCCGGCGTCTGCGACATGCACTTCACGTAGGCGGATATGGCTAAGCACGCGCCACTCCGGAACCAACGTTTGTGCAACGCAGCATCGAGTCTGCTGCATGATAGATGGAGCTTTCGTCATGTGGCTGTGGCAGCCCGGTCGCTGCGCACCGGACCTGGGCGACCTGCGCGATCACACCATGTTTAGTGCATTCCTCTGGAGGCGGTGGAGGCGGGGATGCTCGACGGCTTCGAGAAGTGGCGGATGGCGGGGGACGGTGCGGAGATCTTCGTGCAGGTCGGCGGCTCCGGACCGCCTTTGCTGCTCCTGCACGGCTATCCGCAGACCCACCTGATGTGGCACCAGGTGGCGCCTGGACTGGCCGAGCGCTACACGGTGGTCTGCCCGGACCTGCGCGGCTACGGCGTATCGAGCGCACCCAGCGGAGCACCGGACCACGCGAACTACAGCAAGCGCGCCATGGCGAAGGACATGGTGGCGGTGATGGCCGGGCTGGGCTTCGGGCAGTTCGCCGCGGCCGGCCATGACCGTGGCGGCCGGGTGCTGCACCGAATGTGCCTGGACCATCCCGGACAGGTTGCAGCCGCTGCGGTGCTGGACATCGTGCCGACGCGCACCGTGTTCGCGGCGACCAGCCAAGCGCTGGCGTCCGGCTATTATCACTGGTTCTTCCTCAGCCAACCGGCACCTTTGCCGGAGCGCCTGATCTCGCTCGATCCTGCCTTCTGGGTGCGGTCCAAGCTGGAGCGCTGGTCGGGCACGGGTCTCCCCGCGTTCCGGCCCGAGGCGGTAGCCGCCTACGTCCAGGCCTTCACCGACCCGGCGGTGATCCATGGGACTTGCGAGGACTACCGGGCCGCCGCGACCGTGGACCTCGAGCATGACAGCGCCGACCAGGATGCTCGGATCGGCTGCCCGCTCCTGGTGCTGTGGGGCGAGCAGGGACTGATGCACCGCCAGTTCGACGTGCTAGACACTTGGCGGGTCAAGGCGGCCGGCCCGGTCACCGGCCAGTCATTGCCCTGCGGTCATTTCCTGCCCGAGGAGCAGCCGGAGCGCACGCAGGGCGCGCTGGCGGAATTCCTGGCCCGGCACTGGCCGGGCTGAGCCGCCGCCTCACGTAGGGGCGGCCGACTGCTCGCCCGAGAAACCGGCGCTCCGGTGGCGCTGGGTCACTTGGATGTCGCGGTGCTCCACCTGGCCGGTCGTGAACTCCAGCACGGCACCTCCGGCATCGGCCGGCGCCACCCAGAGCGTGCCGTTGGCGCTGTGCCTGGGGGTCACGCCATTGCGGAGCAGCAGCCCCTCAACCCGGCGCAGGCTCGCCACCTCGATGGCGAGTGCCGCCGGGAAGGGTGGTTCGGCCAGGCGCAGGCCGGGGAAGCGTCGGACGGCACTCACCAGGTCGATCACCGACAGGCGCCCCTGGGCCAGGCGGAAATGCGCGCCGTGCGGCCGGCCGAGCAGCCGGGCCAGGCGGCCACGGCTGGCCTGGGGATCGCGCACCACCAGCGTGACCCCGACCAGCCGCCTGGCGCCGTTGGGATGCACCGGCAGCACGTCCGGCCAGATCACCTGGCGCGAATGATGCTCGACCAGGGCCAGATCGGCATCCGGCCAGCAGCGGCCGTCCAGCTGAATCAGGCGGAAGCTGGCCGGACGGGTCGCACCGTCGAGCGGCCATTCCCGCACCAGGCTGCGCGGAGGCGCCAGCCCTGGCAGCTCCTCGCCCAGCACCCGGTGGAGCCGCGTCAGCTCGTCCGTGGCGAGGCCCAGGAAATGGACGCCCTCGCGCCGCGCGGCGCGCTCAGCAATCGCCTGGGCATAGGCAGTTTCGCCCGTGGCCTCGACCAGTTCGAGATAGCTGCCGTCCAGGGTGATGCAGCACCCGGCCGTGCCGAAGGCCTGGGTCCGGCCGCCGGGCTCGAGCTGGCCCTGGTGGGGCAACCTCGGTGCGATCTGGAAGCCCAGCCGCTCGAAGGCCGGTGCCGCCCGAGCGAGGCGGCGGACCAGCAGGGCCGCATGGTCCAGGGTCAGGTCGAACTGAGGCATGACCGGGCAGCTCCGCAGGCAGCAGCACGTCCATCCAGTTGAACCCTCGAACGATACCCGTCAAGATCAACCATTGATTGATATCGCTATTCCCGGCTCCGTCCAGGTCCAGTCACCTTGCCTCGATCCCGCACGTCCGCAGGATGATCTCGATCACCGCCGCCACGTCGTCCAGGCCTACCACCGGCACGGGGCAGCCGGGCAGCGGCACGTCGGCGGCGACCGCGACAATGGTCGGGTCATCCTGGGCCAGGAGCGGGGTACCGCGCTCGCCCCGATGCACCTCGATCTTGGGATGGCGATGGCGCTTGAAGCCCTCGACCAGTACCAGGTCGACCGGCGTCATCCGGCCGAGCAGTTCCTCCAGCTCCGGCTCGGGCGCGCCACGCAGCTCGCGGACCAGCATCCAGCGCTGGCTGGTCGCCAGCATCACCTCGCTGGCACCGGCCGCGCGGTGGCGGTAGCTGTCCTTGCCCGGCTGATCGAGGTCCAGCTGGTGGTGCGCATGCTTGATCGTCGAGACGCGCAGTCCCCTTGCGGTGAGCTGCTCGACCAGCCGGACGACCAGCGTGGTCTTGCCGTTGTTCTTCCACCCGACGACACCGAAGATCCGCATGAACCGCCTCTGGCCCTTGATCGGTTGAGGGCGTACCACTGCCGCGCTTGGATCGCGAGGCGACAGTGCTGATGGAACAGACGGCGACAGCGCCGGAGCCGGCCCGGCTGGATGCCCGGCACCTGGCCTGTCCCCTGCCGGTCCTGAAGGCGCGCAAGCGCCTGCTCGCCATGGCGCCGGGTGAGCTTCTGCTGGTGCTGGCGACCGATCCCGCAGCGTTGCGCGACTTTCCGGACTTCGCGCAGGTGGCGGGCCACCGGCTGCTCGAGGCCGGCGAGATCGAGCCCGGCCTGTTCCGCTTCCTGATCGAGCGCGGCTGAGCCGTCAGCGCCGCCGCAGGGCGCTGGGCGAGGTGCCGAAGCGGCGGTGAAAGCTGCGGCTGAAATGCTCCAGGCTGGCAAAGCCGCAATCGAGCGCCACCTCGCGCACCGTCCGGTCGGTGCCGAGCAGCTGGTCGCGCGCCTGGCGCAGGCGCAGGTCCAGAAGGAAGCGGTGCGGGCTCTGACCGGTCTCGCGCCGGAACAGGCCGGTCAGGCCACGCACCGACAGGCCGGCCTGGCGCGCCAGGACCGGCAGCGGCCAGCCGGCCGCAGGATCCTGCTCGATCGCATCGAGCACCCGGCCGAGCCGGCCATCCCGCACGCCCAGCCTCGCCCCGATCCGCGGCCGCTGCGGCAGGTCACCGGCCCGCCCGCTGCCCGAGACCAGCTGCTCGGTGACGGCCTTGGCCAGCGTGTCGCCATGCCGTCGGCCGATCAGATGGAGCATCATGTCGAAGGGCGAGGTGCCGCCGGCACTGGTGAAGCGGTCCCGGTCGATCTCGTAGAGCCTGGCGGTGAGCTCCACCGCCGGGAACGCAGTCGCGAAGCCCGGTGCCGCCTCCCAGTGCAGGGTGGCGCGATAGCCGTCCAGCAGGCCGGCTGCCGCCAGCGGCCATACGCCCGTGTCCAGTGCGCCCATGGCCACGCCGAACCGGGCCAGCCGGCGCAGCCGGGCGAGCGTGCTGCCGACCACGTGCCGTTCCGGCTCGAAGCTCGCGACCACGACCAGCGAGGAGAAGGCGTGATGTTCGGGCAGCTTCCCGTCCGCCAGCACCGCCAGTCCGTTACTCGCCTGCACCGGCTGGCCGTCCAGGCTCAGGATCTGCCAGCGATAGAGCTCGCGGCCGGCAGCGCGGTTGGCGACGCGCAGCGGCTCGATGGCGGAGGTGAACGCCATCATCGAGAACCGGTCCAGCAGCAGGAACGCGACCGGATCGGGGGCAGCGCGCGCGACGGGATCGAGCATGCCGCAAAGTTCAGGCAGATTGCCGGTTTCGTCAAACGGGCAGCCGGGCATCGTGCCAAGCTCACCCCAAGAACAGGGAGGCGGCAGCATGAACCGGAACGTCATCGTCAGTTGCGCGGTCACCGGCGCCGGCGACACGGTGGGCAAGCACCCCGCGATCCCGGTCACCCCGGAGCAGATCGCCCAGGCCTGCATCGACGCGGCCAATGCCGGGGCCGCGATCGCCCATGTCCATGTCCGCGATCCCCAGACCGGCAAGGCTGCGCGTGCCCCGCATCTCTATCGCGAGGTGGTGGAGCGGGTCCGCGCCTCGGGCGTGGACGTCGTCCTCAACCTGACCGCCGGCATGGGCGGCGACTTCGTGCCCGATCCGCAGGAACCCTGGCGGGGCGGCGAGGGCACCGACATGGCCTCGGTCGAGGACCGGCTGACCCATGTCGTGCAGCTGCGGCCCGAGATCTGCACGCTGGACTGCGGCTCGATGAACTATGCCAGTGCCGCCTATGTCAGCACGCCCGACCAGCTCCGCCAGATGGCTCGGATCATCCGCGAGGTCGGCGTGCGCCCGGAGATCGAGGTGTTCGAGCTGGGCCATGTCTGGATGGCGAACACGCTGATCGAGGAGGGACTGATCGAGACGCCGGCCTTGTTCCAGCTCTGCATGGGCATCCCGTTCGGCGCGCCCGCCGACATCCATGCCATGACCGCGATGCGCGACCTGCTCCACCCGGGCTCGCATTTCGCCGCATTCGGGATCGGCCGGATGCAGATGCCGATGGTGGCGCAGGCCATGCTGCTGGGCGGCAATGTCCGGGTCGGCCTCGAGGACAATCTGTGGCTGGACAAGGGCGTGCCCGCCTCCAACGGGAGCCTGGTCCAGAGGGCCTGCGAGATCGTCCGCCTCCTGGGCGGGCGGACCCTGTCACCGGGCGAGGCCCGCGAGAAGCTCGGCCTGAAGCGGCAGCGCTGAAGGAGGACCGCCAGCATGACCATCAGGACGGTGGGCCTCGTCGGCACCGGGGTGATCGGCTCGGGCTGGGCCGCGCGCTGCCTGTTCCGCGGCCTGGACGTGATTGCCAGCGACCCGTCGCCCGGGGCGGAGGATCTGCTGCGCGCCAATGTCGAGAACGCCTGGCCGGCCATGGCGAAGCTGGTGCAGGCACCCCTGCCGCCGCCCGGCAGGCTCACCTTCGTCCGGAGCCTGGAGGAGGTCGCCCTGCGTGCCGATCTCGTCCAGGAATCGGCGCCGGAGCGGATCGAGCTGAAGCGGCAGCTGTTCCAGGCGCTGGACCGGGTGGCGGGGCCGGACGTGATCCTGGCCTCGTCCTCCTCGGGCCTCCTGCCGAGCGAGATCCAGGCGGGGCTGCGCCATCCCGGGCGCGTGGTGATCGGCCACCCGTTCAACCCGGTCTATCTCCTGCCCCTGTGCGAGGTGCTGGGCGGCCAAGCGACCGATCCGGCGGCGGTCGACCGGGCGATGGCGTTCTACACGTCGATCGGCATGCATGCGCTCAGGGTGCGCAAGGAGGTCGAGGGCTACATTTCCGACCGGCTGCAGGAGGCACTCTGGCGCGAAGCGCTGCACATGGTGAACGACGGCGTCGCCTCGACCGACGAGATCGACGCCGCCATCGCCTATGGCCCGGGCCTGCGCTGGTCATTCTGGGGCACCTGCCTGATCTTCCACCTGGCCGGCGGGGAGGGCGGGATGCGCGCCATGCTGGAGATGTTCGGCCCGGCCCTGCAATGGCCCTGGACCAGGCTGAAGGCGCCGGACCTCACGCCGGAACTGATCGAGCGAATGGTCGAGGGCTGCGAGGCCCAGGCGGCCGGGCGCAGCATCAAGGAACTGGAGCGCCAGCGCGACGCCGCACTGGTCGACGTGATCCGCGCACTGCATCCGCATGAAGTCGGGGCCGGCGCCACGCTGGCGGCCGACGAGGCCGGGCTCTACGGCAGGATTGCCTATCCGCGCTGGGCGCCAGGCACGCGCATCGACGTGCCGCTCCAGCTCTATCGCGGTGGGGTGAACCCGTCCTGGGTCGACTATAACGGGCACATGTCCGAGGGCTCCTATCTCTGGGCCTTCGGCGACGCCTCGGATGCGCTGTTCCGCTTCATCGGCATCGACGAGGCCTACCGGGCCTCGGGCAACAGCTTCTATACGGTCGAGAGCCACATCAATTATTTCAGGGAGGTCGGCGCCGGAGACCGGCTGCGCTACACGACCCGAATCCTCGATCTCGACGAGAAGCGCCTGCATCTCTTCCACGAGATGTTCCACGACGTGAGCGGCGAGCGGATCGCCGTCACCGAGCAGATGCTCATGCATGTCGACACGCAGGCACAGCGCTCGGCCCCGATCCGGCCGGACGTGATGGCGGCGCTGTCCGCGATCTTCGCCGTCCATCGCGAGGCACCGCGGCCTGACCATGCCGGGCGGACCATCGGCATCCGGCGCAAGGGCTGAACCCATGGATTTCGGGCTTTCTGGCGAGCAGGACATGCTGGTCGAGACCACGCGCGCCTTCGTGGAGAAGGAGCTTTATCCCTTCGAGGCGGAGGTCGAGCGGACCCGGGCGGTGCGCCCGGAACTGGCCCGCCAGGTCATCGCCCGGGCGCTGGAGGCCGGGCTCTATGCCGCCAACATGCCGGAGGATCTGGGCGGCGGCGGGCTGGATACCGTGTCCATGTGCCTGGTCGACCGCGAGCTCGGCCGCGCTGCTTACGCGCTGCACTATCTGGTCGCCCGGCCGTCCAACATCCTGCAGGCCTGCACCGGTGCACAGCGCGAGCACTACCTGTTCCCGGCGATCCGCGGCGAGAAGATCGACTGCCTGGCGATGACCGAGCCGGACGCAGGCTCGGACGTGCGCTCGATGAAATGCACGGCGCGCCAGTACGGCGGCGACTGGGTGATCGACGGCGAGAAGCATTTCATCAGCCATGCCGATCTCGCCGATTTCGTGATCCTGTTCGCGGCGTCAGGGGAGGAGGACACCCCGCGCGGCCGCAAGAAGCGGATCACCTCGTTCCTGGTCGACAAGGGCACGCCCGGCTTCGAGGTGCTGCCCGGCTACGTCTCGGTGAGCCATCGCGGCTACCACAACTGCCGGCTGCGCTTCGAGAACTGCCGGCTGCCGGCCTCACAGGTCCTGGGGGAGCCGCACCGCGGCTTCGAGGTCGCCAATGACTGGCTGGGCGCCACCCGGCTGCAGGTGGCGGCGACCTGCCTCGGGCGCTCGCATCGCGCGCTGGAGCTGGCAACGGACTGGGCGGTGCAGCGCCGCCAGTTCGGCCAGCAGATCGGCAAGTTCCAGGGGGTGAGCTTCAAGCTGGCCGACATGAAGCTCCTGCTGCAGCAGGCCGAGCTGCTGACGCTGTGGGCGGCCTGGCGCCACGACCAGCGGATGATGCGCGACGAGGATGCGGCGATGGCCAAGCTCGCCGCCAGCGAGGCGCTCGGCCGGATCGCCGACGAGGCGCTGCAGATCTTCGGCGGCATGGGGCTGATGGAGGATCTGCCGCTGGAGCGCATCTGGCGGGATGCCAGGGTGGAGCGGATCTGGGAGGGCACCTCGGAGATCCAGCGGCACATCATCAGCCGTGCCATGCTCCGGCCGCTCGGCGCATGAGGCCGCTCGGCCGGCTGCTGGCACCGCGCAGTGTCGCGGTGATCGCCGGCCGCTATGCCGGCCCGGCCATTGCCCAACTCCGCCGGATCGGCTTTGCCGGCACGATCCATCCGGTTTCGCCCAGCCGCGCCGAGGTCGGCGGCATCGCCACTGTACCTTCGGCCGAAGCCCTGCCGGACGGAATCGATGCCGCCTTCCTGGCGGTGCCGGCGCCGGCCTGTCCGGCGATCGTAGCGCAACTGCGGGCCAAGAACTGCGGCGGGGTAGTCTGCTTCAGCTCCGAGTTCGCCGAGACCGGGGCAGCGGCATTGCAGCAAGCCCTGGTGGCGGCAGCCGGCGACATGCCGCTGCTGGGCCCCAACTGCCACGGCATCCTGAACGGGCTGGACCGGGTGGCACTCTGGCCGGACGAGCACGGGGTGCGGCCGATCGAGCGCGGCGTGGCGATCCTGAGCCAGAGCGGCAACATCGCGATCAACCTCACCATGCAGCAGCGCTCGGTGCCGATCGCGCTGGTGGCGAGCCTCGGCAACCAGGCGCAGCTCGGCGCTGCCCCGCTCCTGGCCCATCTCGCGCAGGACGAACGGATCACCGCGATCGGGCTGCATCTGGAGGGCCTGGACGATCCGCCCGCCTTCGCTGCCGCCGCAGCCGTGGCCCAGGCGGCGGCCAAGCCGATCGTGGTGCTCAAGACCGGCCGCTCGGCGGCAGGTGCCCGGGCGGCCGTGACCCATACCAGCACGCTCGCCGGTTCGGCGCGCGTCTACGACGCCTATTTCGAGCGGCTGGGCATCGCCCAGGTGTCGAGCGTCGCGGCCCTGCTCGAAACGCTGAAGCTGCTCCACGTGCACGGCCAGCGGCCCGGGCGGCGGATCTGCTCGGCATCCTGCAGCGGCGGCGAGGCCGGGCTGGTGGCCGATCAGGCGGAGCGGCTGGGCCTGGAACTGCCGCCGCTAGCGCCGGCTCATGCACAGGCCGTGGCAGATGCCCTGGACGGGCGGGTGCGGCCCGATAACCCGCTGGATTACCAGACGTTCATCTGGGGTCAGGGCGACCGCCTCCAGACGGCGTTTTCCGCCTTGTTGGCGAATGAATTCGACACCGCGTTGCTG
>NZ_DATMFZ010000119.1:0-4546 GCF_035556675.1 Geminicoccus sp.
GCAGACGGAGGGGCAGTCGTGGGGGCAGGTGGAGGGCAGGATCTGGCTCATGCGGCCAGGATGGGCCGGCGGCTGGAACCATTCAAGATCCGGATGGCGGGGTCGTGCTTGTAGGAAAAGTTCAAGTGGTTGATTTGGCGGGATTTGCCGGGTTCGTTTGGTAAACGCATGTGTGGCGATGCGTGATCAGGGAGGGAGGCCGAGGGCGACTGTTCAGGTTCTCATGCAGTGGATCCCCCGGTCAAGCCGGGGGATGACATGGAAGGGAAGTGCGCGCTGCCCTGCCCAGGTCGTCATGGCCGGCCTTGAGCCGGCCATCCAGGCAGCGCTGAAGAACTGGATGGCAGGGTCAAGCCCTGCCATGACGAATTGGAGAGGCCGCGTTGTGGTTCACACCACCCGGTGCAGCAGCGGCTCGCCGCGTTCGACCCGGCGCACGTTCTCCACGATCACGGCGAGGGAGCGGTCCCAGGTCTCCCGGGTGAGCCAGGCGCTGTGCGGGGCGAGCACGACGTCGTCGCGGGCGAGGAGGGGGTTGGCGGGCTCGAAGGGCTCGGTGGCGAGCACGTCCAGGCCGGCGCCGGCGAGGCGGCCGTCGTCCAGGGCGGCGATGAGCGCCGGCTCGTCGACCAGGCCGCCGCGGGCGGTGTTGACCAGGATCGTGCCGGGGCGGACGTGGCTCAGCGTGTCGGCGTTCACGATCTTCGCGGTGTCGGGCAGGAGCGGGAGGTGGAGGGAGACGATGTCGGCCTTTGCGAACAGGTCCTCCAGGACCTCGATGCGCTGGCCGGGCTGACCTTCGGCGTCCGAGCGGTGCCAGCGGAGCACCTTGCCGCCCATGGCCTCGATGATCGGGGCCAGGCGGCGGGGCACGGCGCCGAAGCCCACGAAGCCGACGGTCCGGCCGGCCAGCTCGCCATAGGCGCCGGCCGCCTGGATCCTGTCCGACCAGCCCTGGCCCTGGCGGGACGCTCGGTCCTGGACGGCGACCCGGCGCAGCACGGCGAGCATCAGGAGCAGGGCCTGCTCGGCCACCGCGACCGTGTTGGTGCCGGGCATGTTGCAGACGGCGATCCCGCGCGACTTGGCCGTCTCCAGGTCGATCGTGTTCACGCCCACGCCGATCTTCTGGATCAACTTGAGCTTGCCGCCGGCTTCGATATGGGTCTTGGTCACGGGGTCCAGCGCATGCAGAAGAACGTCGGCCTCGGACATGGCGGCCAGCACGCCGGACTTGTCGGCCGGGGCGATCGCCTTGACCGGGAAGGGCAACTGCTCCAGCCGACTTTCGAGCCAGCGATCGGACTGATAAACGAGCACCGCGTGCATCGAGCTCACCTCGGGTCGGACAACAGAACAAGCATGGCCCCTTCCAACAAACCTCCCGTCGCCGACGGCACCATCCTGGCCGTCCTGCGACGGGCCGGCCTGCTGGAGTTCGGCCCGGACCCGAGCATGGCCCCGCTGACCGGCGGTGTCAGTTCCGATATCTGGCGCGTCGAGCTGCCGGGCGGGCCGGTGGCGGTGAAGCGGGCGCTGCCGAAGCTGAAGGTGGCGCAGGACTGGCGGGCCCCGGTCGAGCGCAATGCCTACGAGGCCGCCTGGATGCAGGAGGCGCGGCGCTTTGCCCCGCGCGCCGTGCCGCGGCTCCTGCACCAGGACGCGATCCTGGGGGCGCTGGTGATGGCGTACCTGGAGCCGCGCGACCATCCCTTGTGGAAGCGGCTGCTGATGGACGGCCAGATCCTGGCCTATCATGCCGGTGCGGTGGGGGCGACGCTGGCGGCGATCCATGCCGGCACCGCGCGCCGGCCCGAGGTGGCGCAGCGCTTTGCCACCGACAAGATCTTCCACGAGATCCGCCTGGCCCCCTATCTTCTGGCCACCGCCGAGGTCCATCCGGATCTCGGGCGGCAGTTGCGCAGCCTGGTGCGGACCACGGCGGCCAACCGCATCGCCCTGGTGCATGGCGATGTCAGCCCGAAGAACATCCTGATCGGGCCGCGCGGGCCGGTGTTGCTGGACGCGGAATGTGCCTGGTACGGCGACCCGGCCTTCGACCTGGCCTTCTGCCTGAACCATCTACTGCTCAAATGCCTGTGGCGGCGCCGGGACGCGGCCGCCTATCTCGCCGCCTTCGACGCGCTGGCCGAGGCCTATCTGGCCGGTGCGGTCTGGGAGCGGCGCGACCGGCTGGAGGAGCGGGCCGCGGCCTTGCTGCCCGGTCTGCTGCTGGCGCGGGTCGACGGCAAGTCGCCGGTCGAGTATCTGCCCGGCCAGGACGACCGGGAGAAGGTGCGCAAGGTCGGCCGCCATTTCCTCCAGCATGTGCCGGACCGGCTGGCTGCCATCCGCGCCGCCTGGGCCGAGGAGACCGCCGTTTGAGCCAGAAGATCAGGGAGATCCGCGCCCGGCGGGTCTGGGACAGCCGTGGCCGGCCGACCGTCGAGGCGGACGTGGTCACCGAAGCCGGCGTGCTCGGCCGGGCGATCGCACCGGCCGGGGCTTCGACGGGCTCCGGCGAGGCGCTGGACCGCCGCGACGGCGGGGATACGTTCGGCGGCATGGACGTGCGCCAGGCGGTGGACGCGGTGAACGGGCCGATCCGGACGGCATTGCTGGGCGCCGACGTGCGGGACCAGGCTGCGGTCGACCGGGTCCTGATCGAGCTGGATGGCACGCCGGAGAAGCGCAAGCTTGGTGGCAACGCCACGATCGCGGTGTCGATGGCGGCGGCCCATGCGGCTGCGGCCGGCGAGGGTGTGCCGCTCTGGCGCTGGCTGGGCGGGGAGGCGGCCCATCGGCTGCCGCTGCCCGAGATCCAGATCTTCGGCGGCGGTGCCCATGCGGCCGGGCGGGTGGACATCCAGGATTTCATGGTGGTCTGCCCGGGGGCGGCGAGCTTCGCGCAGGCGCTGGAATGGACCGCGGAAGTCTATCGGGCCGCGGGCGGCCTGATGAAGGATGCGGGCAAGCTCGCGGGCGTGGCCGACGAGGGCGGCTTCTGGCCGCTGTTCGACGGCAACGAGGATGCGCTGGGCATGCTCACACGAGCGATCGAGCGGGCGGGCTATCGGCCCTATGAGCAGGTCGCGATCTCGCTGGACGTGGCGGCCAGCCAGTTCGGCAAGGCCGGGCGCTACCGGCTGGCGCGGGATGGGCGCGAGCTGGACGCGGCCGGGATGATCGAGGTGCTGGCCGGCTGGATCGGCCGCTACCCGATCGTGTCGGTGGAGGACCCGCTGGCCGAGGACGATCCCGAAGGTTTCAAGGCCTTCACGGCGAAGCTGGGCGGCAGGGTCCAGGTGGTGGGCGACGACTTCCTGGTGACCGATGCGGCGCGGGTGCGCGAGGCCGCAGCCGGGCGGTTGTGCGACACCGTGCTGGTGAAGCCCAACCAGCGCGGCACGCTCACCGAGACCAGGGCCGCCTGGGAGGCCGCGAAGGCCGCCGGCATGGGGGCGATCGTCTCGGCGCGCTCAGGCGAGAGCGAGGACGTCACGGTCGTGCATCTTGCGGTCGGCTGGGGCGTGCCTCAATTGAAGGTCGGCAGCTTCACCCGCTCGGAACGGATGGCCAAGTGGAACGAGGGCATCCGGATCGAGGAGGCATTGGGCGAGGCGGCGGAATTTGCCGGCGCCCTGCCCTACATGGGCAAGGCCGCCTATTTGGCGTGACGGCAGCGAACCAGCGGAAAAGAGCCATTCCATGAGCGATCAGACCCCCGTCACCGTGCTCACCGGCTATCTCGGTGCCGGCAAGACGACGCTCCTCAACCGGATCCTGACCGAGGACCACGGCAAGAAATACGCCGTGATCGTCAATGAGTTCGGGGAGATCGGCATCGACAACGACCTGCTCGTCGAAAGCGACGAGGAGGTGTTCGAGATGAACAATGGCTGCATCTGCTGCACGGTGCGCGGCGACCTGATCCGGGTGATCGAGGGGCTGATGAAGCGGCGCGACCGCTTCGACGGCATCGTGATCGAGACGACCGGCCTGGCCGACCCGGCGCCGGTGGCGCAGACCTTCTTCGTCGACGAGGACGTCGCCAAGAAGTCGCGGCTGGACGCAGTGGTGACGGTGGTGGATGCCAAGCATGTCCGCCAGCGGATCGAGGACAGCCAGGAGGCAGACGACCAGATCGCGTTCGCCGACGTGATCCTGCTCAACAAGACCGACCTGGTGACCCCTGAGGAGCTGGCCGAGGTGCGCCGGGCGATCCGCGGGATCAACCGCTTCGCCAAGATCCACGAGACCCGCAACTCCGCGGTGCCGCTGGACGAGATCCTGAACCGCGGCGCCTTCGACCTGGCGCGCATCCTGGAGCTCGACCCGGACTTTCTGGAGCACGGGCACGACCATCACGACCACCACCATGGCCACGACCATGTGTGCGGGCCGGACTGCGGGCACGACCATCACCACCATGACCATGATCATCACGACCATGATCACGGGCGTGGGCACCACTACCAGCACGACGACGAGCACATCGCCCATTCCGGGATCAGCTCGGTCTCGCTGAAGGCGGACAAGCCGATCA
>NZ_DATMFZ010000120.1:0-9641 GCF_035556675.1 Geminicoccus sp.
CCCGGCCCCGGACGCGGTCGCATAGGTGCCCACCTTCTGCAGCTGGCCGTCCGCGTCCAGCCGGTAGGTCACGACCTGGTCCAGGCCGAGATCGGCCACCAGGATGTTGCCATGCCCGGGCAGCTCGATCGCGCAATGGGCGTGCGAGCGCTCCTGCCGCTCCTGGTTCGGCCCTCTGCCGACATGGGCGACGCTGGCCGTGGCGGGACCCAGCCTGCCGTCCGCCCCGATCGGCAGGACTGCCACCGACTGATCCGGCCCGCCTTCGCCCATCGCATAGTTGGCGACCAGGAGCAGGCGGCCATCAGCGGCCAGGCTGCTGTAGGCGGTGATGCTGCCAAGGGCCGGCTGCATGTTGAGATAGTCGAGGCGCCGGCCAGCCAGGTCGTAGCGATAGGCCGAGACCGTGCCTTCCTTGCGGTTGAACACCTCGCTGGTCGCATAGAGCGTGGATCGGGCCGGATCGACCGTGAGGAAGGTCGGGTTGTCGATGTCGTCGGCAGTGCAGAGCAGTTCCGCGGCACCAGTCGCGTCGTTGAACCGGTAGAGCGAGAGGCCGGCCCCGTTGGCCCCCTGGAAATAGGGTGCCGGGCGGTTCAGGGAGCCCACGAACAGGTAGGTCGCACTCGCCATCTTGGTTCTTCTCCTCCCGACGCTTTGGCCTCGCCGCGATCTTGCGCCAGTCGCTCATATATGAAAATGATTTTTGCAGAAGAACCACGCCGGCCGGCTGTCACACCCGGGCCGGTGCTCCAGGGATGCCGTCCCCATGACCGAGGATCCGACGCCGGCCGAGAGCGACCTGCCTCTGGCCGGCCTGCTCGTGCTGGACCTCAGCCAGTTCCTGTCCGGGCCCTACTGCTCGCTCCGGCTGATGGACCTGGGTGCCCGGGTCATCAAGATCGAGCGGCCGGACGGCGGCGACCTGTGCCGCCGGCTTTACTTGAGCGACACCGAGATCGGCGGCGATTCCACGATCTTCCACGCGATCAACCGCAACAAGGAGAGCCTGGCGCTCGACCTGAAGAATCCGGACGACCTGGCGGCCCTGCGCCGGTTGTTCCAGGTGGCGGACGTGGTGATCCAGAACTTCCGGCCGGGCGTGATCGCCCGCCTCGGCCTGGACTATGAATCGGCCAAGGCGATCAACCCGCGCCTCGTCTATGCCTCGATCACCGGCTATGGCGAGGAGGGGCCCTGGGTGAAGCTCCCGGGCCAGGACCTGCTGGCCCAGGCGCGCTCGGGCGTGATGTGGCTGAACGGCGACGAGGACCAGGGGCCCGTACCGTTCGGCCTGGCGATCGCCGACATGCTGGCCGGTGCCGCGGCAGCCCAAGGGATCCTGGCGGCCCTGGTCCGGCGCGGGATCAAGGGCCAGGGCAGCCATGTCGAGACCAGCCTCCTGGAGGCCCTGGTCGACTTCCAGTTCGAGGTGCTGACCACCTATCTGAACGATGGCCGCCGCCTGCCACGCCGCTCCTCGTTCCGCAGCGCCCATGCCTATCTGTCCGCCCCCTATGGCGTCTATCCGACGAAGGACGGCTTCATCGCGATCGCCATGACGCCGATCCCGAAGCTCGCCGACCTGCTCGGCATCGCCGGCCTCGAGCCCTACCGCGCCGACCCGGCCACCTGGTTCTCCGCGCGCGACGAGATCAAGGCGATCATCGCCCAGCATCTTGCGACCGACACGACCGACCATTGGCTGGGCATCCTCCAGCCGGCCGACATCTGGTGCGCCAAGGTCCTGCAATGGCCGGAACTGCTGGACAGCCAGGGCTTCCAGGCGCTCGACATGCTGCAGCTGGTCGAGCGCGACGACGGCGTGCAGATCACCACCACCCGCTCGCCGATCCGGGTCGACGGGGCGCGGCCGCCACAATCGCGGGCAGCGCCGAAGATCGGCGAGCAGAGCGAGGCCATCCGCAGGGAGTTCGGGCTGTGAGCGTGACGCTGAAGGGCATGACCTGGAGCCACCCGCGCGGCTACGACCCGATGGTCGCCTGCGCCAGGCTCTGGCGAGAACGGACCGGGGTGGAGATCAGCTGGGACAAGCGCTCGCTCCAGGACTTCGAATCCTTCCCGGTGGACGAGCTGGCCCGGGCCTACGACCTGATCGTGATCGACCACCCCCATGTGGGCCAGGTCACCGCCGAGGGCTGCCTCCTGCCGCTCGACGTGCCGGGCCGGGAGGCGGAGCGGCAGGCCCTGGCAGAAGCGAGCGTCGGCCCGTCCTATCGCAGCTATGACTGGCAGGGCCGCCAGTGGGCCTTCCCGATCGACGCCGCCACCCAGGTCCAGGCCTGGCGCCCGGACCTGCTGCCTGCGGCACCGACCAGGCTCGACGAGGTGATGGCGCTGGCCCGCGTCGGCAAGGTGCTGATCCCGCTGCGCGCACCCCATGCGCTGATGACCTTCGACACGCTGGCCGCCAATCTCGGCAGCCCTTGTGCCACCGAGCCGGGCGACCTGATCGATTCCGCCGCGGGCACGGAAGTCTATCGGCTGATGCAGGAGCTGGCGGCCTTGGTCGATCCCACCTGCTTCACGATGGACCCGATCGCCGCGTCGGAGTGCATGGCCGAGGCCGGCTCGCCCATTGCCTGCATCCCCTACACCTACGGCTATGTCAGCTATGCGCTGGACGGTTTCCGCCCGGGCCGGCTGGCCTTCGCCGACATCCCCGCAGCCGGCACGAACGGCCCGGTCGGCGGCACGCTGGGCGGCACCGGCATCGCCGTCTCGGCCCGCACGCAGCATCCTGAGGCGGCAATCGACTTCGCCTACTGGATCGCCAGCGCCGACATCCAGCGCGGCCCCTATGCTGCCGCTGGCGGCCAGCCCGGCCACGCCCTGGCCTGGGAGGACCCGGAGGTGAACCGCCCGGTCGGCAACTTCTACCAGAACACCCGCGCCACCCTGGAAGCTTCCTATCTGCGCCCCCGCCACGACGGCTACATGCCCTTTCAGGCAGCGGCCTCCGAGCGGCTCAGCCAGGGACTGCAGCAGGGCGAGGGAGCCGACGCGGTGCTGGCCGACCTGAACCGCCTGTTCCGGGCGAGCTTCCGGGCGGCATGAACCATTCCCCCGGCCACGGGTTTCATGCGATGATCGGCGCTTGCTCGCGCCACTGGCCGGTCGCCGCCTCGTCGGGTTCGTGAAAAGTAAATCTGCACAAACGAACCCGAGCAATCCAGGCCGCTCAGGCACTTAGAATTGTTTCGACACTCCATTCCTGCCGCCCGGCCGGCCATGTCCGGCGTCAGGAGCGCGGCAGCGTGTAGGCGATCACGTAGTCCCCGGCATCGGTGCCGATCGAGCCATGGCCGCCGGCCACCTGGACCACGAACTGGCGGTCGCCCACCGTGTAGGTCATCGGCGTGGCCTGGCCGCCAGCCGGCAGCCGCGCCTGCCAGAGCTGCTCGCCCGTGGTCAGGTCATAGGCGCGCAGATAGTTGTCGACCGCGGCCGCGAGGAAGGCCACGCCCCCGGCCGTGATGATCGGCCCGCCGATGCCGGGCACGCCCAGCTTCAGCGGGACCGGCACCGGGGCCATGTCCTGGATCGTCCCGTTCCTGTGGCGCCAGGCGATCTCGCCGGTGCGCAGGTCGGCACCCGCCACATAGCCCCAGGGGGGAGCTTGGCAGGGCAGGCCCAGCGGCGACAGGAACGGTCCCATGATCACGCCGTACTCGCCGCCGATGTTGAGGTTGAGCCCTGCCTCGCCGGTGTTGACCTTCTGGTTCGGGCCGATCTCCGAGCTCGGGATGAGCGTGGAGGTGAAGGCCAGGTAGGTCGGCATGCCGAACATGACCTGGCGCACCGGGTCGACCGCGACTGAGCCCCAGTTGAAGGTGCCGAAATTGCCGGGATAGACGATGGTCCCCTGCAGCGAGGGCGGGGTGTAGCGGCCCTCGTAGCGCAGCGAGCGGAACTGGATCCGGCAGGCCAGCTGGTCGAACAGGCTGACACCCCACATGTCCGCTTCCCGCAGCGGCTCGGGCATGAAGGTCAGGGCCGAGACCGGCTGCGTCGGCGCGGTGAAGTCGCCCTCGATGGCACCGCCGGGGGCCGGCACCTCTTCGACCGGCAGGATCGGCTCGCCGCTGCGCCGGTCCAGCACATAGATGTCGCCCTGCTTGGTCGGGCCGACCAGGGCCGGCACTTCCCCGTTCGCGGTGGTGATGTCCAGGAGCACTGGCTGGGCGGGCACGTCCATGTCCCAGAGATCGTGATGCACCGTCTGGCGCACCCAGCGCACCTGGCCGGTCCGCAGGTCCAGCGCGGTGATCGACGAGGAGAAGCGCTCCACGGCCTCGCTGCGGTTCATGCCCAGCTGGTCCGGCGTGCGGTTGCCGAGCGGGACGTAGAGCAGGCCCAGCTCCTCGTCGGCGCTGAACACCGACCAGCTGTTCGGCGAGTTCGGCGTGTAGGTCTCGTCCGGGCCGAGCAGCGTGGTGCGGTCGGGATTGCCGGAATCCCAGTTCCAGACGAGGGCGCCGGTGTCGATGTCGTAGGCCCGGATCACGCCGGAAGGTGCCTCGACCGCATAGTTGTCGTTGACCGAGCCGCCCACGATGATCAGTCCGGCCGCCACCACCGGCGGCGAGGTCGAGTAGTAGTAGCCCTTCTTCTGGTTGGGCATGTTGGCCCAGAGGTTCACCGTCCCGTTCTCGCCGAAGCCCGGGCAGACCTCTCCGGTCGCCGCGTCCAGCGCGATCAGCCTTGCGTCGGCAGTCGGCAGGAACACTCGTGCCGCGCAGGCCTGCCTGGCCCGGGCCGGATCGGCATGGTAGGACACGCCGCGGCAGGTCTGGTGCTGCCGGTCCTGCTCCTCCGGGATCTGCGGGTCGAACCGCCACCGCTCCTCACCGGTCGCAGCGTCGACGGCGATGGCCAGGTTGTGGGGCGTGCAGAGGTAGAGCAGGTCGCCCACCTTCAGCGGCGTCACCTGGTACGTCGTCTCGGTCACGTCGGTAGGGCGCTTCACGTCGCCCGTGCGGTAGGTCCAGGCGACTTCCAGCTGGTCGACATTCTCGGCGTTGATCTGGTCGAGCGGCGAATAGCGCTGGCCATGCAGGGTCCGCCCGTAGTGGTGCCACTCGCCCGGCGGAACCGGGCTCTCGGCAGCCGCCGGGGTCACCGGATCGCTCGGGAGCCGGCCCGGCATGTCATGCGGATCGTGCAGCAGCGAGGCACCGGCAGCGCCGACCGAGACCAGGACGGCCAGGGCCAGGACGCCGCGGCCGAGATCCCAGCCCGAGCGCCGGCCGATCGCCCAGGGGGTGAGCAGCCAGAGGCCGAGCAGGACCACGACCCCGCCACGCGTGCCGAGCGCCCACCAGTCCAGTCCGACCTCCCACAAGGCCCAGCCGAGGGTGCCCAGGATGATGCCGGCATAGACCAGCCGCGCCCCCGGACGGCGGCGGAACACCAGGATGGCGGCGGCGGCGAACGCGATCCCGGCGATCAGATAGTACCAGCTGCCACCCAGCGCGATCAGCCAGCCGCCGCCGATCCCGAGGAACAGAGCGACCAGGAAGAGCAGCACGGAGGTGGCCGTCGACATCGCCAGGTCCCATTGCGGTGGGCAGGACAGGCCAACGCGTCAGCCGCCTCAGCCTGCCCTTCTAGCCGATGCCGGCCCGCCGGGTTCCTCCACCGTCAGCTACAAGTGAACGCCACGACCAGGCAGACGCCGCTGCTCTCCGGCCGCACCCCGATCACTTCCGCCGGAACACCGGCTGGCGCTTCTCCTTGAACGCCGCACGGCCCTCGGCGGCGTCCGCAGTGGCAAAGCAGATCGTCTGCAGGTCGCGCTCGTACTCGATGGCCTTCTCCAGCGGCATGGTGAAGGCGGCGCGCAGGTTGAGCTTGGCGGTCTCCGCCGCGATCGGCGCCCGGCTGGCGATCGTGCTGCCGATCTCCCTGGCCCGGTCGAGCAGCCGGTCAGGTGCGGTGATCTCGCTGATCAGGCCCCAGGCATGGGCTTGGCCGGCCGGGATCGGGTCGCCGGTCATGATCATCATGGCGGCATTGGACGGGCCGATCGAATGGGCGAGGAAGGAAGCCATGCCGCCGCCGCCGATCCAGCCGAGCTTGATCTCGGGTGCCGCGAACTGCGCGGTCTCCGCGGCGATCCGGATGTCACAGGAAAGCGCGGTCTCCAGCCCGCCGCCGAACGCATAGCCGTTCACCGCGGCGATCGACGGCTTCAGCAGGCGGCGGATCGCGTCGCAATAGTCCGGCCGGTTGCGGAACTGCCAGGGGGTCTCGTAGCTGTCGAGCTCGGCGATGTCCGAGCCGGCGCAGAACGCCTTGCCGGTGCCGGTCACGATCACGCAGCGGATCGTGTCGCTGGCATTGCATTCCTCGACCGCCGCCACGACCGCATCCGCCATCGCCGGCGTCACCGCGTTCAGCTTGGCCGGGCGGTTCAGGGTGATGACGGCCAGGTGGCCGTCGGTCTCGAAGCGGACATCGTCGCTCATGGTCAGACCTGCTCCTCGCCGACGACACCCTTCTTCAGGAGCTCGTCGATCCTGGCCTCGTCCAGGCCCATCTCCTTCAGCACGTCGCGGGTGTGCTGGCCGGTCACCGGTGCCCCGCGCTCGACCACGGAGGGGGTCTTGGAGAACCGGATCGCGAAGCCCGGCGTCTTCACGTGACCCTCCGTCGGGTGGTCGTATTCCACGAAGGTGCCGTTGTGCCGGATCTGCTCGTCCTCGACCAGATCGGCATAGCCATAGACCGGGCCGCACCAGATGTCGGCCTGGCGCATGGCTGCCAGCCATTCGGCCGAGGTCCTGGTCTTCAGCCGCTCGCGGGTCTTGGCGAAGATCTCGTCGCGCCGGGTCCAGGTGTCGGTCTCGTCGTCCATCTCGAGGAAGGACGGCTCGCCGATCACCTCTCCCAGCGTCCTGAGCTTTGGGAAGGCCACGATGATGAAGCCGTCCGAGGTCGCGAAGGCGCCGTAGGGTGCCCGGATATAGACATGGGCATGCGGCTCAGCCGAGCGCTGCTGCGGCTTGCCCGCCACCGTGAACACGGACAGCTCCTGCATCTGGATCGTGGTGATCGAGTCCAGCATGTTGACCTGGACGAGCTGGCCCTCGCCGGTGCGTTCGCGATGGAGCAATGCTGCCAGCGCACCCTCGAAGGCGTTGTAGGCGGTGATCGCGTCCACCAGGTACTGGCCGGCGGGCGTGGGCGGCTCGCCCTCGCGACCGGCCGACAGCATCGCCCCCGACATGCCCTGCAGCACCAGGTCCTGGCCCGGCCGGTTCAGATATGGCCCGTCCTCGCCATAGCCCGAGATCGAGACATAGACGAGGCGCGGGTTGATCGCCGCCAGGCTCTCGTAGTCCACGCCCAGCCGCTTCGCCACGCCCGGCCGGTAGTTCTGCAGGAACACGTCAGACTGCTTGACCAGGTCCAGGAGCAGGGCCTTGCCGTCCGGCGACTTCAGGTCGACCGCCAGCGAGCGCTTGTTCCGGTTGAGCGAGAGGAACGAGACGTTCACGCGGTTGCCGCGCGCCCCGCCGGCCGCGACATGGCGCTGCCACTCGCCGGTGACCGGCTCGACCTTGATGACGTCGGCGCCGAGATCGCCCAGGCGCTGGGCGGCGAACGGCCCGGCCATGGCGATGGAGCAGTCGAGGACGCGGTAGCCGGAAAGGATGCCCATGGGATCAGCTGGCCTTGCAGGGAGAAGGGGGCGGGGAAGGGGCGGTGCGGCTAGTCCATCCACCAGCCGCCATCGACGTTCAGGGTCTGGCCGGTGATGAACCCGGCCTCCTCGGACGCCAGGAACAGGAGCGCGTTGGCGATGTCGCGCGGATGGCCGCGCCGCTTGATCGCCTGGCGCTCCAGGACGAAGCGGTTGTAGCCCTCCGGGTCCGGATGGATCTTCTCGGCATCGGTCGGGAAGGCGCCGGGGGCGATGGCATTCGCGGTGATGCCGTAGGGCCCGAACTCGCGCGCCCAGGCACGGGCCAAGCCCACCAGGGCCGCCTTTGACTGGACATAGGGGGCGAGATTCGCCCATCCGCCAGAGAGCGTCACGCTCGCGATGTTGATGATCCGGCCAAAGCCCTGCTCGCGCATGTGCCGCAGCGCCACCTGCACGCAGACGATCCCGGCATCGACATTGACCCGCTGGACCGCCTGGAACTCCTCGATCGTGAAGTCCTCGAACGGCTTGGCCGGATAGATCGCCGCGTTGTTGATGACGATGTCGAACCCGCCGACCTCGGCCGCGGTGGCGCCCAGCCCGTCTCGGAGACCCTGGAGGTCGGACAGGTCGTAGCGCCGGACCAGGAGCCGGCCATGGCCCGCCTCTGCGGCCGCCGCCTCCAGCCGCGCCACCTTGGCGGGGTCGTTGTCGACCGCCACCACCCGGGCACCGGCCTCCAGGAAGGCCAGGCTGGTCTCGATGCCGAGGCCGCCGGCGGCACCGGTATAGAGGACCGTGCGGCCCGCCACCGTGAGCTGCCCGGTCACGGCCGGCCCCGCAGCGGGCGGTGCTGGTTGGACGGTTCCGGATAGTCCTCGTCCGGCTGTCGCGCGAGATCGGTGATCCGTTGCTCGGCGGCCGCGATCGCGTCCGCGCCGTCCAGGATCCGGAAGGTGGAATCGTAGGCGCGCTCGTCGCCATGCTCCAGCCAGATCAGCTCGCCATGCTCACGGGCGTAGGCGTGGCCCAGCACATGGTTGGTGGATGGCTCCAGGCCCAGCGCATACTGGCCGGCCTGCAGGTTCTGCCACTCGAACATGCAGGGGAACTGGTCCTTGCGCACCTCGACCTCGAAGCCCAGGCCGAGCGCATCGTTGACCAGCGCCACCGAGGTCTGCCCGGCACCCGTGGCCGCCAGCTCGTGCTGCCAGACCTGCTCGTGGAAGTTCGGCTGGGGGGCCGGCATGGTCCGGTAGCCCACACCCTGCCTGTGGTAGGCTTCGCCGGCATGGCCCGCCCACACCACGTCGGTGATCGGTGCCAGGTAGCGGGACCCGTCCGCCAGCACCGGATACCCCACATTGATGTGGTAGCAGTACATGTGCGGGGTCCGGTAGAAGCCGTGGTTCACCACCCGGTCGTGCAGGTGGATCTCGTTGGTGCCGACCTTGACCTCGATCCGGCGGACCAGATGGAGGTCCTCGCCGAACACCGCCGCCTGCTGGACGATCCCCTCGCACCACAGCCAGCACTCGTCGTCGTCCCAGCGCTCGCCATAGCCGGTGAGCCTGGCCGGGATGGTGGACACCCGGCCATGGATGGAGTGGCTCACCGTCTTGCGGGGCCCATAGACGAAGTGTTCCGCCGGCTCCTCGTCCATGAACAGGATGTGGTCCAGCCCGCAGGTCACCAGCAGGCCCGAGAAGGAGCGAAGCCAGGCGAGCCCGCCTTCGCCCTCGTACTCATGCAGGCCCGGGTGGCGGAAGCCGGCCGGCGAGTGCCAGCCGATCGCCCTGCCGTTCAGTTCGCAGTCGGCGATGTCCAGCGCCCGGTCGACCAGCACGGTGAAGCGCAGGCCGGTGCCGGTGCGGAACTCCAGCATGCGGATGCCGCGCTCCACCCCGTCGCCCAGCGTCATCAGCCGCACCCCGGCGAACTGGCCGAGCGAGCCGGCATGGGCGGCCAC
>NZ_DATMFZ010000121.1:0-5832 GCF_035556675.1 Geminicoccus sp.
AGCACCACGACATCGCCGCCGGTCTCCTCGAGCGCTCCGAACAGGAGCACGTCGCTGCCGGTGAACGCGGTGGTGATGGCGATCAGGTGATGCGACAGGTCGGCGACCAAACCGGCCGCCCGGGCTGCCAGGCCGCCGGCCAGCAGGACCAGGGCGACCAGGATGCCGGCACGGGCACCTCGGCTCATTGGTCACTCCGGCCGCCCGGCGGCTCGTCCGGCCTTGCTCCGGCGAACAGCCGGCCCAGCGTCACGATCAGCTCACGGGCCTCGCTGGAGGCCAGGGAATACCAGACGGTCTGGGCATCGCGGCGGGCGCGGACCACGTTCTCCCGGCGCAGCCGGGCGAGGTGCTGGGAGATTGCCGACTGGCTGAGCCCGGTCTGGCGCGCCAGTTCCCCTACCGAGCGTTCCCTGGCGGCGATGCGGCACAGGATGGTCAGCCGGTGCTCGTTGGCCATTGCCCTGAGCAGTCGGGTGGCATGCTCCGCCCGCTCGGCCAAGAGCACCGTCTGCATCGTTCACCTCCCCCGGTTCCGGCCAGCAGGCTCAGGCGCCGGCGCATTCAAGCGCTGGGTGGCCCCCATCTCGGAGATTGCTGCGCAAGCCGGACTATCGGCTGAAGAACGAACGACCTTCCAGAACGCGCAGGGTCTGCCGGCATCCGACCGCAAGGGCGACAGTGCCGAGAATTGCGGCCGGTAGCAACGCGGCTGATCCGGAGACGGCCAGACCGAAGCTGCAGACACCGGCGAGCCCGCCGCCCAGGCCCATGAGCAGGCCGCCCAGGAGGTGTCGTTGGAGGTCACCCGCATCGGCGAACCCCTCGAAGCGGTGGCTGCGCCGCGTCAGGCCCAGCAGCGCAGCACCGGCGAGCGTGCCCAGCACGAGCAGGGCACCGGCATGGGCGCCGGGCCCTGACGACCAGCGGGCGAGCAGTTCCCCCAGAGGCAGGATGAAGGACGGCATCGGCGGAAGGGGCCCGGCCGCCACCAGGAGATGCCAGAGCGGGACCGTCAGGCCGAGCAGAGCACCGGCCGCGATGTCGGTCCGAGCCCGGCCCCGCTTGCGCGCCGGCAGCAGCACCCAGGCGGCTAGTGCCAGGGCCGCCAGTGCCGCTGCGGACGTCAGCAGGCCCGGCGGCAGCGCCAGCACCATTGCCGGTCGGCGCAGCCAGGCGGCCGGGGCGGCGAGGATGCCACCGGTGACGGCCAGAGCCGTCAGGCCGGCCACGAGCAGGGTGAGCCCCGCCTTGGCGCTGCCCAGGCCTGCGCGCACCAGGTTGCGGGTGATGCAGCCGCCGGCCAGCGTCATGCCGGCACCAAACGCGAGCGGCCCCAGCAGTGCCGCGAGCCAGGGCAGCTCGCTCTGCCCGGAGCCGAACACCGGCCAGCCGAGGAAGGCGAGCAGGGCGGTGCCTGCCAGTGCCACCGCAAGTGCCGCCGCGATTCCGCGCAGCCGCCTGGTGCTGCCGAACAGGAAAAAGTCCGACAGCGCGCCCATGGTGCAGAAATGGGAATATGCCGCGATCGCGCCGAACAGCAGGCCGATCAGGAGCGGTGCGATCATCGCGAAGAGGGCAGGGATGGTCAGGCGTCGTGCTCGCGCGCTGCCAGCGGGTCGGTCAGGACATCGCTGCCGGACAGGCGCCGGATCGCACCCTCCAGATAGGCGCCCTCGTCGATCTGCAGCACATCATGATGGATGTCGGCGAACACCCGGCAGCCGCGGATCAGATGGACCCGCCGCGCATGCACACTGCCGCGCACCAAGCCGTGCAGCACGACCTCGTCGGCCTCGATCCGGCCGTTGATCTCGCCGTCGCGGCCGAGCGTCACCATGCGCGCCTCGACCCCGCCCTGGATCCGGCCGTCGATCAGGAGATGGCCGTCGGCGGTCACGTCGCCGGTGATCATCAGGTCGGAGCCCAGGATGGTGGGCGCACCCCTTCCGCCGCCGGTGAGTGCCGGCACGCCGCCGCGCGAGCTAGTCGGGATCAGGGCCGTGCCGGTGGCGGTGCTTTCCCGGGTGGCGGCAGCAGCCTCCTTCGCGCGCTTATTCCTGCGAAAGAACATGGGCCAAGCGCACGCGCGCCTCCAGAAAGTCGGCAGGGTCGACGGCCACTCCGTCGACCCGGATCTCGTAGTGCAGATGCCGCCCGGTGCTGCGGCCTGTCGAGCCGATCCGGCCCACGACCATACCTTGTGTCACCTGCTGGCCGAGCTTTACCTCGATCCCGGCCAGATGTGCATAGCGCGTCGTCACGCCGAAGCCGTGGTCGACCTCGACCATGTTGCCGTAGGCGCCGGCCCGTCCGGCAAAGGCCACGCTGCCTGGCCCGGTGGCGGCCGCCAGGCCGTCGGAGCCCGGCGTGAAATCCAGGCCGGTATGCATCGCCTTGCGCCGGGTGAACGGGTCGACGCGGATCCCGAAGCCGCTGCGGGTCTCCGCGTCCACGACCGGCATGCCCAGCGGCAGCACGGTGAGGATGCCGCTCAAGAGGTCGACCGCCCGGGCATCCTCACCCAGCTCGGGCGGCAGCGGCACCAGCGTGCTGCGCCCGGCCCGCGGGTCGGTCAAAGAGAGCGGCACGTAGGGGCCGCCTTCGCCGCTGAGCTTTGCCTGCGCCTGCTCCACCAGGGGATCGACCCGCATGCCGGACGTCCGCAGCACCCCGCGCAGCATGCCGTAATGCTGCTTCACCCAGGTCTGGAACTGCTCCTTGGTCGCAGCGAGCTCGGCATCCTTCTGGTCCAGCTCGGTGGCGAGCGCGGCGCTCTTGGCGGCGAGCGCCCGTAGCGCCACCTCGGCCGCCGCCTGGTCGGCCAGCGCCCGGTCCAGCGCGTCGGTCAGCCGGTCGGAGACGGACTCCTGGTCCGTAGCCGCGAAGCCGTGCCTGGTCGACAGCCGTTCGAGCGCCGCCGCGATCTGTATGCGCCGCGCATCCGCATCCGCCATCTTGGTCGGCAGGTTGGCGGGCATGTCGAGCCGGCCGTCCTGCAGGTCCGCGAGCAGGCCGATGGCGCGCTGCTGGTCCTCGAACGTACGGCTCAGGGCTTCGACCTGGGCCTCCAGCTTCTGCGCCTGGGCCTGGGCATCCAGCAGCGTCTCATTGCGGCGTGCCAGCTGCTCGATCGCCGCCTCACGCAGGGCCAGATCGGTCTTCAGCTGCCAGCCCCACCAGCCGGCACCTGCCAGGGCCACCGCCGCGCCGGCCAGCAGGCCGGCAACGAGCCACCGCGCCGGGCGGTCGCGGCGGACAGGTCGGCGGTCGGCAACGTGCGCATCCTGTGGACGCATCGCGCCGCTCCATTCAACTGGCCAGCCGCTCCAGGCGGCATGACATCTGCGGTTTTCCTTCTGCCGGGCTCCCGGCCGGCCGGGGACGAAGATGGGTGAGAAAGAAACCGACGACAACCCCTGCGATTTCCGCGGAATTCACAGCAGCGGTGATGTCATGGCAGTGGCGGAGCCGGCGCGGCATATGGGCCGGACGGGAAGTGGTGCCGGCGACAGGGTTCGAACCCGTGACCTCCCGCTTACAAGGCGGATGCTCTACCAGCTGAGCTACGCCGGCCCACGCGGGGGAGTTCTATCAGCGTCCGCCGGTTTCGGTAAGCGTCTCAGAAGGGGCGGCCTTCAGCCGGCCGGCGATGAAGCCGCCGGCAGCGGCGATCGCGGCCTGCCCCTCGGCCAGCCGCGCTGCCCAGAGATGCCAAGCATGGATCATGTGCGGCCAGATCTCCAGGCGCACTTCGACATCGGCGGCACCGAGCGCCCGGGTGACCCGCACCGCGTCGTCCAGCAGGGTCTCGGCCGAGCCTACTTGGACCAGCATCGGCGGCAGCCCGGAAAGATCTGCATGGAGCGCTGAGACCAGCGGATCGTCCGGATCGTGACCGGCCAGGAAGGCCTGGGCCAGGCTGTGGAGGTAATCACGCTGGATGAGCGGGTCGGCCGCGGCCTTATCGACCAGGCTGTCGCCGGTCATCCGAAGGTCGATCCAGGGCGAGACCAGCCAGCCGCAGCCAGGCAAGGGCAGGCCTTCGGCGCGCAGGCGCAGCATGCAGGCCAGCACCAGGTTGCCGCCGGCACTGTCGCCGCCAAGCGCGATCCGGCCGGGCGGGTAGCCTTCAGTGAGCAGGAACCGGTATGCGTCCAGCGCATCGTCCAGGGCGGCAGGGAAGGGGTGCTCCGGCGCCAGCCGGTAGCCCAGAGCCAGTGTCCGCACGCCTGCGGCGCGGCCGGTGGCACCGACCATGCCGCGATGGCTCCGGATCGAGCCCGAGCAGTAGCCGCCGCCATGGAAGTACAGGAGCACCCTGGCCGGGTCGCTGCCGGGAGCCAGCGACCACTCCGCGGGAAGCGCGCCGATCCGGACGGGCGTGAACATCAGGTCCGGTGCCGGCGGATCGACGGAAGCCACCTCGTCGAGGCGGGCACGGCGCTCGGCCCATCCCACCGGCCGCGCCTTCGCCCCCAGCAGTGCCCGAACCCCGTCGATCCCGTCCGCCATGAGCCCCCCACGCACGCTGGCGCGTGGAGGACATTAGATCATGCGGCAGAAGCTGTGAAAGTGCCGCCGGCTTCTGGTTCAGCCGCGGCCTGGGCGGCTCAGCGCCCATAGCGCGATGCCGGCTGCCACCGACACGTTCAGGCTCTCGATCCGCGGGTCGATCGGCAGGGCAGCCAACCGGTCGCAGCGCTCGCGCACCAGACGGCGCATGCCTTCGCCCTCGCTGCCCAGCACCAGCACCCAGGGCTCCGCCGGCGGATCGGCGTCGAGGCTGGTCTCCGCCTCGCCGGCCAGCCCCACCACGGTGAAGCCGCGCTCTTTCAGCTCCGTCAGGCTGCGTGCGAGGTTCACGACGGGGGCGATCGGGACGAGATCGAGCCCGCCCGCCGCCGCCCGCGCACAGACCCCGTCCAGAGGCGCGGCATGCCGCTCGGGCAGGATCACGAGATCCACCCCGAACGCGGCGGCGGAGCGCAGGATCGCGCCGAGGTTACGCGGGTCGGTGACCTGATCGACCGCCACGATCCGGCGCGCCTGCTTATGCTCGTCCAGGAAGGCGTCGGGGTCGATCGGTGCGAGCGCCTCCACCTCCAGCGCCACCCCCTGATGGACGGCACCCCGCCCCAGCAGCAGCTCGAAGCCCCGCTCGTCGACCTTGCGCACTTCCAGACCGGCGCGCTCCTGCGGGATCTCGAACGAGCGCAGCGCCGCCTCGCCGATATGCAGGCGGCGGACGCGCCTTGCGGGGTTGGCCAGGGCGGCCGCCACGGCGTGGCGGCCGAACAGCAGAATGGTCGGGCTCTTGGCCGCGGGACGTCGCTTCAACGGGAATCTCGCGATTTTATGGGTGCAGTCGATTGACAAGGCGTCGCTCGGACGTCTACCACCCGGCCGCTCTCGCTTGCGGGCAGGGCTACCGGAGGGGTGGCCGAGTGGTCAATGGCAGCAGACTGTAAATCTGCCGGCGTCAGCCTACGTTGGTTCAAATCCAACCCCCTCCACCATCCCGCCCCCGGGGTTCGCTCCGGTGCGAGTGCTTCCTCCGTGCGGCGCGGGCGTAGCTCAATGGTAGAGTCCCAGCCTTCCAAGCTGGTTGTGCGGGTTCGATCCCCGTCGCCCGCTCCACGTCGGAGCCTCACCACCTCGACCCACCAAAGCCCCGGATAAGTTGCCGCCATGGCCAAAGAGACGTTCAAGCGGACGAAGCCGCATGCGAACATTGGCACGATCGGACACGTGGATCATGGCAAGACCACGCTGACGGCCGCGATCACGAAGATCCTGGCGGAAGCGGGAGGTGCGTCGTTCACGGCGTAT
>NZ_DATMFZ010000122.1:0-22834 GCF_035556675.1 Geminicoccus sp.
CGCCAGCCCGCCCAGGCTCCAGAAGCCGTGGAACGAAGACATGGTCGGGCGGGCCCGGACCCGTTCGACATCGGTGGCCTGCGCGTTCATCGCGACGTCCAGGCCGCCATTGCAGATGCCGAACAGGAGGGCCGCGGCGAACAGGCTCGGCAGGCCCGGCGCCAGCACCGGCAGCGACATCACCAGCACGAAGCTGGCGGCAAAGCCGAGGGTGGTGCGATCGGCCCCGTAGCGGCCGGCCAGCCAGCCGGCCACCGGCATCGCCGCGATGGCGCCGGCGGCGACCGTGAGCAGCATCATGCCGAGCAGGAACTCGTCGATGCGCTGCGCGGCCCCGATGAGCGGGATGTGGACGGCCCACAGGCCGACGGCCGTGCCGTTGACCATGAAGATGGCCGACGTCCCCAGCCGGTTGCGCCCGATCCGTTCTTCGGCAGGAAGAGTGGCAACGGAACTCACGGCGACAGCTCCGCGCCCTGCCTGGCGCCCGGGATCATGGCCAGGGCCGCCTGCTGGCGCTGTTCCGGCAGGGCATCGATGAAACCCGTCATGGACTGCCCGGTAGTTGGTGCAGGGTCATGCCCGACAACGGTCAGGCTGCCGGGAAGATCCGGACATTGGCCGGGCGAAGATGCACGGCATCGCCCTTGGTGACGCACAGGTCGCGCCAGCGTGCCGGCGGCAGGGAGACCTCGACCGGGTCGCTGCCCTCGAGGTCCAGGTCGATCCGGATCACCGGGCCAAGCGCCGTGACGTGGCGGACCAGGGCCGGCACGCTGTCCGGCTGAGGCTCCCGGGTGATCTCGATCTCCTCCGGCCGCACATAGGCGATGCCGTCGCCAGCAGTCCCCTCCAGCGCGAAGCTGCGGCCCAGCACGCGGGCGGTGTTGCCCTCGCCGCGATAGGGGACGCGGTTCACCTGGCCCAGGAACTCGTACACGAACGGGTTGGCGGGCCGGTCATAGATCTCGGCCGGCGCACCGATCTGCTCGATGCGGCCCTTGTTCATCACCACCACCCGGTCGGCCAGCTCCAGCGCCTCCTCCTGGTCGTGGGTCACGAACACTGAGGTCAGGCCCATCTCCTGGTGGAGGCGGCGCAGCCAGCGGCGCAGGTCCTTGCGCACCTGGGCGTCCAGCGCGCCGAACGGCTCGTCCAGCAGGAGCACGCGGGGCTCGATCGCCAACGCCCGCGCCAGCGCCACGCGCTGGCGCTGGCCGCCGGAAAGCTGGGTGGGGTAGCGCTGCGCCATGCCTTCGAGCTGGACCAGGCGCAGCAGCTCGTGGACCCGCCGCGTGATCTCGGGCCGGGACGGCCGCTGGGCGCGCGGCTTGACGCGCAGGCCGAACGCCACGTTCTCGAACACGGTCATGTGCCGGAACAGGGCGTAGTGCTGGAACACGAAGCCCACCGCCCGCTCGCCCACCGCCCGCGCCGTGGCATCGTCACCGTTGAACAGCACCTGGCCGCGGTCGGGGAACTCCAGACCGGCGATGATGCGCAGCAGCGTGGTCTTGCCTGAGCCGGAGGGGCCGAGCAGGGCGACGAGCTCGCCCTCGTGGATGATCAGGTCGAGATCGTCCACGGCACGGAAGCCGCCGAACTCCTTGGCCACACCCTTGACCGTGATCGTCATTGCAAGAGGGCTCCGATTGTCCGGTCAGTGGCGCCGGGTCGCCGCGAGCTCGGCGCCGTAGCGCCACTCCAGCAGGGTCTTGATCACCAGCGTGACCAGGCCCAACAGGGCCAGGAGGCTGGCGACCGCGAACGCGGCGGCCGACTGGTACTCGTTGTAGAGGATCTCGATATGCAGCGGCATGGTGTTGGTCAGGCCGCGGATATGGCCGGAGACTACCGACACCGCGCCGAACTCGCCCATGGCCCGCGCGTTGCACAGGAGCACGCCGTAGAGCAGGCCCCATTTGACGTTGGGCAGGGTGACCAGCCGGAAGGTCTGCCAGCCGGATGCGCCCAGCGACACCGCGGCCTCCTCGGCTTCCCGGCCCTGCTCGGCCATGAGCGGGATCAGCTCGCGGGCGATGAACGGGAAGGTGACGAAGATCGTGGCCAGCACGATGCCCGGCACCGCGAACACGATCTTGATGCCGAGCGGGGCCAGGAAGGGGCCGAGCAGGCCGCTCGTGCCGAACAGGAGCACCCAGACCAGGCCCGAGATCACCGGCGAGACCGAAAACGGGAGGTCGATCAGCGTGATCAGCACCGACTTGCCGGGGAAGTCGAACTTGGCGATCGCCCAGGAGGCGCACAGGCCGAAGACGAGGTTCACCGGCACGGCGATCGCCGCGACCAGCAGAGTGAGCCGGATCGCCGCCAGCGCGTCGGGCTCGAAGATCGCCGCCACATAAGTGCCCCAGCCGGCGCGCAGCGCTTCCACGAACACGGCGATCAGCGGCAGGACCAGGAAGCCCAGGAGGAACAGCACCGCGACTGTGGTGAGCAGCCAGCGCACGCCCCGGCCTTCCCGGTTGGCGCGCCTGCGTACGGGCAGGGTGGTTGCGGCGGGGGTGAGGGTCGCGATCATCGTCGCTCGTAGCTCCGGCTCCAGGCCTGCAGCAGGTTGATCAGCAGCAGGAGGAGAAAAGCGCCCAGCAGCATCATAACGCCCACCGCGGCGGCACCCGAATAGTCGAACTCCTCCAGGCGGATCACGATCAGCAGGGGCGCGATCTCCGATTGGTAGGGCATGTTGCCGGCGATGAAGATCACCGAGCCGTACTCGCCGACCGCCCGGGCGAACGCCAGGGCGAAGCCGGTCAGCGCGGCCGGCAGGATGCTGGGCAGGATCACCCGCACGACCGTCTGCAGCCGGCTGGCACCGAGCGTGGCGGCGGCTTCCTCCACCTCCTTCTCGAAGTCGGCCAGCACCGGCTCGACGGTGCGCACCACGAAGGGCAGGCCGATGAACACCATCGCCACCACCACGCCCACCGGGGTGAACGCCACCTGCAATCCCAGCGGCTCGAGGAACTGGCCGATCCAGCCGTCGCCGGCGAACAGGGCGGTGAGCGTGATGCCGGCCACCGCGGTCGGCAGGGCGAAAGGCAGGTCGACGGCGGCATCGAGCAGGCGCTTGCCGGGGAACGGGTAGCGCACCAGCACCCAGGCGACCAGCACGCCCATCACGAGGTTGATCAGGGCGGCGATCAGTGCGCCGCCGAAGCTCAGGCGCAAGGCGGCCAGCGTCCGGGGGTCGGTGGCGACCTCCAGGAAATGGGCCGGCCCGTCACCCAGGCTGCGGACGAACATCCCGGCCAACGGGATCAGGACGATCAGCGACAGATAGGTGATCGTCACTCCCATGGTCAGGCCGAACCCGGGCAGGACCGGGCCTTGGCGGCGACGGGCGAGGCTGGCGGTGCTCACGCGGAATGGCCGTTGGTCATGGCGGCTTCTGATCAGTCGGCAACCAGCAGATGCAGGGCGGCGGCTTCCGGCACCGGGGCGTCGTCGTGCAGCGACACGGGCGTCACGGGCACCAGTGTCCCGGCATGCGACGGGCCCGGCTCGGCAGCCTGCAGGGGCAGGGCCGCCTCTGCCCGAACCTCGGGCTGCACGGATTCCGGCCGCTCCGCGGAGCCGCCCAGATGGAGGAATGGCAGGAGGATGGCAAGGCCGCCAAGCACGAGGATGCCGCGGGCTCGTCGACGGGTCAGTCCGCCCATGGGCATGCTCCAGTTGATAAACTCTACTAATTTAGTAGTCTAATTTGGAGCAGCTTGCACGCGGTTTCTGCAGGGGCGGATGCTCAACCGGCCACGACGGCGGCCGGCGGCCACAGGTCGACCGCCGCCGGGGTGCAGGAATGGGCTGCGGCGGCCGGGCATGGGCGGAACGACACGACCAGGACCAGCGCAGCCGCGGGCAGCGTGGCGGGCGAGGCGTGGACACGGCCGGGACGGCTGGCAGCATCGCCGCCCAGTTCCACGAACAGCGTGGCGGAACCGTCCAACCACCCGTCGGACAATTGTCCGGCCTCACCCAGTTCGATCCACGCCAGCGCCTGATCCGTGCCCGCCAATTCCGAGGCCAGGAGCTGCAGCCGCGGATCGTGCGCCAGCCGGCCGAGCGGCGTCGCCTCGTCCAGGCCGATGACCAGGTCGGAGCTGCCCGAGGCGCGCAGGCGCGAGCTCGCCTCGACCAGGAGCCAGCCGACCTCGTCGGCCGGCAGGAGCGGCCAGGGCCGGGGCGGCGGCAGGCTGACGCGATGTTGCCGCGCCACTGGGTCGGCCGGGGATGCCAGGATCGTCATATGCCGCCTCCATGCGAGACGTGGATGCCGCACTCGGTCTTGCCGGTTCCTGCCCAGCGGCCGGCCCGCGGGTCCTCGCCCGCCCTGACCGGCCGAGTGCAGGGGGCGCAGCCGATCGAGCGGTAGCCCTGATCGACCAGGGGATGGGCGGGCAGGCCGTGGCTTTGCCGGTAGGCCTCCAGGTCGTCTGCCCCCCACTGGGCGAGCGGATTGATCTTGAGGCGGCCGGTACCCTGCTCGACCTCGAAGGTCGGCAGGCCCTGGCGCTGCCCGCCCTGGAAGCGCTTGCGCCCGGTGATCCAGGCGGCGAACCCTTCGAGGGCTTGGTCGAGCGGCTCTGTCTTGCGGAAGTGGCAGCAGACGTCGGGATCGCTCGCATGCAGGTCGCCGCGCGGGTCGAGCCTACCCAGCATGCGCAGGTCGGGCGTGGCATTGCGCACGTCGCGGAGGCCCAGCTGCTCGATCAGCAGGGCGCGATAGGCCAGGGTCGCTGGGAAGTGGGCCAGCGTGTCCAGGAAGATCACCGGGATGCCGGGATCGACGCTGGCCGCCATGTGGAGGAGCACGACGCTTTCCGCGCCGAACGACGATACCAGGGCGGTCCGCCCGTGCAGGCGGCCGCCCGGGCCGAGCAGCGCTGCCAGCAGGTCCTGCCCGCACAGATGGCCATAGTTCCGGATCAGGGCGGCACACTGGCCGTCGAGATCGGATCCGGCCTGAGCGGGCCTCGACTGGATGGCGGCTTCGAGCATGGCGGTCCTCCGGACGCATCGGCGCGGGAGGTAAAACTACAGCTCGAACCGGCAACCGCCGATCGATATTTCGTAAACTACACTGTTATCTGATCTATATATCTAATATTAAATGTAAAATATGCGAGGTCCCAGACGCAACGAGCCCGCCGAGTGGCCCCGGCGGGCTCAGATCGTCTGCTGCATGGCTGCGCTCCAACAGGGCAAAGCCGCGGGCGAACTGCCCGGGTCACTCCTAGTCAGGGCGTCGGCGCGCGATCCCTAGAGTTCGTCGCGCTCGGCGCGCTTGCGCATCAGCTTGCGGAACCGGCGGACGGCTTCCGCCTTCTCGCGGGCACGGCGCTCCGAGGGCTTCTCGTAGTGCCGACGCATGCGCAGCTCGCGGTACAGGCCTTCACGCTGCATCTTCTTCTTGAGAGCGCGCAGTGCCTGGTCGACATTGTTGTCGCGGACCTGAACCTCGACGATGGTCGTTCTCCTCGGCGAAAAGGGGACAGGAAATGCATCGCGGTCGAGGTGCCGACCGACGCGGCGGCGCCTATAGCACCCTCGCCGCGTCCGGGCAATATCGCCGCCGCCGAACTGCTTGCAGGTGACGCCCGCGGGCTCAGGCTCTAAAATCCACGGCATGACCGTCCTGCCTGTCCTGCGCATGGGCCACCCCGTGCTGCTTCAGGTCGCCCAGCCCGTCGGCGACCCGACCACCCCCGCCATCCACCGCCTGGCCGCCGACATGGTCGAGACCATGCATGCCGAGGAAGGGATCGGCATCGCCGCTCCGCAGGTGGGCCAGTCCCTGCGGCTGATCGTGGTGCTGCCGCTGCGTGCGCGGCGCAAGGACGGGGCGATCGAGGAGGTCGAGCCGCTGGTGCTGGCCGACCCGGTGCTGGAGCCGGTGGGCGAGGCTATGGAGGAGGGCCTGGAGGGCTGCCTGTCGATCCCGGGCCTGCGCGGCGAGGTGCCGAGATTCGCCAAGCTGCGCTGGCGCGCGCGCGACTTGGCCGGCCAGGAGGTCGGCGGGATCGCCGAAGGCCTGTTCGCCCGGGTGCTGCAGCACGAAGTCGACCATCTGGACGGGATCCTCTACCCGATGCGGATGACCAACCTACGTTCCCTGGCATTCCTGGACGCTGTGCCGGACGACGCGCCGGAAGGCGGCCAGGCAGCGGCAAAGGACAGCGGCTCATGAAGTCGGACGAGGCGTTGGCGCTCAAGGCGCTGGAGAAGGACCGGCTGTTCGAGATGGTCCTGCAGCACGTGCCGTTCGACGGCTGGGGCAGCAAGAGCCTGCAGGCCGCCGCCGCCGACCTCGGCATGACGCCCATCACCGCGCGGCGCCTGTTCCCGCAGGGCCAGGAGAGCCTGCTGGCCTGGCTGGGCGACTGGCTGGACCGGCAGGCGGCCAGGCGCCTAGCCGACGAGAATTTGGAGCGGCAGCGCATCCGCCAGCGGATCGCCCGGCTGGTCGCGGTCCGCCTGGAGGTGCTGGCGCGGCACAAGGAGGCGATGCGCCGGGCCGTAGCCGCCGGAGCCCTGCCGCGCAACCTGTACGCCACCTCCCGGCGGATCTGGGCCGGGGCCGACGACATGTGGCGGATGGCCGGGGACCAGGGCACCAGCCGGGAGCTCGACTACTGGACCAGGCGCGGCCTGCTTTCCGCGGTCTGGGTCTCGACCTTCCTGTTCTGGCTGGAGGACCGTAGCGAGGGTGACGCCGAGACCCGGGCGTTCCTCGACCGGCGGATCGACAACGTGATGACGGTGGCGCGCCTCAAGGGGCGGGTGGAGAGCATGGTCCGCGGCCTGCCGGGCCTGCGGGTGTTCCTGCGCGAACCACCGGCCGGCGGCTACCGGAGCTGAAGCCCGGGCCCGGTCGGGTGCTTCCCATGGGCCGCTTCGCCGGCCTATCAATCGGCACGGGCCGAGGCTGACCGGGCCCGCTGGATCTGCTTCGCTCCTCCTGGATGGCACGATGATCGTCTATGTCGCGACCTGGCCGCGCTGCGGAAACAGCGTGCTCCGCGACCTGTTCTGGCTCAACTGGCGCCTCACGGTGACTGATCCGTACATGCCGGAAGCCGGGATCGCGACTTGGCGGGAGATCATGACCCGCAAGCATGGGATCGTGATCGACGCGGACCGGCCGCAGGTCTTCCGCCTGGGCGAGGCGGTGGGCCTGGTGCCGGGCTGGCTCGGCTGGCTCACCGAGGAGCGCCGCCGGGAACTCGCCGCCGAGCCCGTCACCTACTACCTCAAGACCCACGAGCCGCCCTTCGACAGCTATTTCAAGGGCGAGCGGGTCGTGCAGATGATCCGCCACCCGCTGCCCGCCTGCTGGTCCTGGCACTGCCTGAGCAAGGAGGACAGGGAACTGGCACCGGAGTTCCTGGCGGTGCACGGCAACGGCACCACGCTGACCGGCTATGTCGAGTTCCATGAGCGGTGGCTGGCGGCGGAGGTGCCGACCATCCGGCTGGCCTATGAGCGGCATTTCCAGCATCCCGAGGCCAGCGTGCGCACCATCGCCGCCTATCTCGACCTGCCGCTCGACCAGCCGAAGATCACGAGCTTCGACCGGATGAACACCATGAACCCGGTCCGCTACCGGGCCGGCAAGGTCGCTGGCTGGCAGGGCACCGACGAACAGGCCGAGGCGGTATGGTCGGCCTGTGCTGAGGTGGCGGGGCGGCTCGGCTACCGCTCGATCACCCCGGCTCCGCCCGAGCGCCAGCCGGTTCAGGCTGCGGCAGGCTCGTCCTGACGGGTCGCCTGCACCTCCTCGCGCCGTGTCGCGCTGGCCTCCTGGGCCAGCACCGTGCTGTAGGGGCTGCCGGTGGGAATCGCCTGGGCCGGGCCGCGCTCGGCCGCAGCCGGCGCCGGGCGCCGGGTCATCCGCCAGAGGGCGAACAGCCCGATCGCGCCATGGGCCACCGCCAGGAGCAGCGGGAAGGCGTAGACGCCGACATGCTCCATCACGAAGGAAGTCAGGGTCGGGCCGATCGCGGCACCCAGCCCGTTGGCGAGCAGCAGCGCACCACTCACTCCTACCAGCTGGTCCGGGCGCATGAAGTCGTTGGTGTGCGCCACACCCAGGGAATACATGGGCAGGCTGAGCCCGCCGAACAGGAAGAACAGTCCCAGCACCAGCCTCTCGTCGCTGGGATCGGTGAACAGGACCAGTGCGGACGACAGGGCCGCGCCGAACGTCACCACCGTGATCACCAGCCGTCGGTCCAGCCAGTCCGACAGCCGGCCGATCGGCAGCTGGAACAGGGCACCGCCGATCAGCGTCACCGCCATGAAGATGGACACGGTGGCGATCGACATGCCGAACGCGCGTGCCCAGATCGGCCCCATCGCGTAGAGCCCGCCCTGGGCGATGCCGATGCCGAAGATGGTCACGAGGCCGAGCGGCGAGAGCCGCCACAGCTCGCGAAAACCGACATGGGCCGGCCGGGATGGCGGAGGCGCCTGGTTGTCGGCGAGCAGGATCGGCATCAGGCCGATCGAGAACAGCACCGAGACGAAGGCGAACAGCTGCCAGGACTGCACCGGCGCCAGGTTCAGGAGGAAATTGCCCGCGGCGAACCCGCCGGTCTGTACCACCATGTAGAAGGAGAACAGCCCGCCGCGGGTCCGGTTGTCGGCCTTGCTGTTCAGCCAGCTCTCCGCGGTGATGTAGACGCCGCACAGGGCGAGCCCGGTCGTGAAGCGCAGGATGAACCAGGTGATCGGGTCCACCAGGAGGATGTGGATCAGGATGGTCCCCGAAGCCAGCGAGGCCAGCGCGGCGAATACCCGGACATGGCCGACCGAGCCCACGAAATGGGGTATCACGAACGGTGCGGCGACCAGGCCCAGATAATAGGCCGACATCACGATGCCGGTGGTGGAGAGGGCGAATCCCTCGTGGGCGGCGCGCAGCGGCAGGAGCGTGCCCTGCAGCCCGTGGCCCAGCATCAGCAGCGCCATTCCCAGGAGGAGCGACCAGGCGGACAGGATCGTTCGGGTCATCTCGTTCCTTCGCGGCTCCGGCCTTCGGGTCGGACTCGGCTGGTGGCCCTGCTACCTGATCCTCTAGGCACGTTTCCAGTCGCCATCTCGCGTGGAAGCGTCAACCGGCTTGCGTGGAAGGGCTGACATGGAGGCGGTCTGGCTGGTGCTCGTGGTGGTGGCAGCGGTGGGCTGGTCGCAGCAGCGCCGCGAGATCCGGCGCCTGGCGGCACGGCTCGACGCCCTGGAGGGGCGACGCACGGCCGCACCCGTCATGCCCCCGGCGCCCGCCATGCCCCCCGCACCGGTGGCCGCTCCTGCCGGGCCGGTGGCACAAGCCAGCGCCGCGCCGCCAGCCACGCCGGCAGCGCCACCCCCGGCACCACCGCCCGGCAGCGACCTGGAGCGCCGGTTCGGCCAGCGCTGGCTGGTCTGGATCGGCGCGGTGGCGCTGGCGCTCGGCGGGTTGTTCGTGGTGCAGTACTCGATCGAACAGGACTTGATCGGGCCGCGTACCCGGCTGGCTTTCGGCTTCTTGACCGGCATCGTCCTGATCGTGATGGCCGAATTGCTGCGCAAGCAGCCGGGCCGTCTCGGGCTCAGCACTCGCCAGACTGCCAGTGCTGCCGCCGCCCTGGCCGCGGGCGGGGCTTCCGCCCTGTTCGGCGTCGCCTGGGCCTCGTTCGGCCGCTACGGCCTGCTGGGGCCGGAACTGGCGCTGGCGGCGATGGCCGTGGCCGCCGGCGTGGCCCTGCTGCTCGCCTGGCACCATGGCCCGCTTCTGGCGGTGGTCGCGCTGGTCTTCGCCTACCTGGCCCCCGTCCTCGCGGCCACCGACGCGCCGGACCCGGTGGCGTTCGCGGTCTGGCTGGTCGCGATCCAGCTGTTCCTGGCCCTGCTCCTGCGCTTTCGCCCATGGACCTGGCTGCTGGCGCTGGACCTGCTGGGCCTCATCCCCCTGGGCATCCTGCTCATGGTCGGCAGCCGGACCGGCACCACGCTGGCGCCGCTCGTGGCCGCCGCCGCCGTCGCCCTGCCGGTCTGGCTGGCATGGGAGCCGGACCGGCCGGAGGACCGGCCGCTTGTGCGGATCCTGCGCCGCGTGGCCGGAGTCGGCGGGCGGGCCTGGCTGGGCGGCCTGCTGCTGGCAGCCTGTGCCGTGGCGGCGAACGAGCAGAGCGAGCTCGCCCTGCTGCCGCTGCCGATCGCCGCGCTCGTCCTGGTCGCCGCCGCCCTGGCCGGCCGCGCCCGCCTCCATGTCGCCTTTGCCGGCGCCTTCGCCGTTGCCGTGGCCGCCCTCCTGATCGACCTGCCGATCGTCACGACCGCGATGGCGGAGATGCTGGGCGATCCGGTGACCGCGACCCCGGCCTGGCGCTGGCTCGCGCCGGAGCTGGCGCCCTATGCCTGGTTCTGCGCGCTGACCGCGGCGGCCTTCTTCCTGGCCGGCTGGACCGGCGCGCTGCACGCCCGGCCATCGGGCGGGTTCGCGGCCCTGGCCGTGGTGGCCCCGCTGGTGCTCCTGGCAATCGCCTATGCCCGGATCGAAGGGTTCGCCTCCGCCCCGCGCTGGACCGTGGTGGCCCTGGTCATGGCCGGCCTGTTCCTGCTGGCGGCCGAGCGGACGGCGCGATTCGCCGAACGCCCGGCGGCCGTGGCGGTCTTCGCGCTGGGCGTGGTCGCAGCGCTGACCCTGGCCTTCACCATGGCACTGGAACATGCTTGGCTGACCGTGGCGCTGGCAGCTCAGGTGCTGGCGGTGGTGCTGGTCCATGTCCGCTTCCCGCACGGTGCCCTGGCCCGGGCGGCGGCCGCCCTGGCCGGGCTGGTGGCCGGGCGGCTGCTCTGGCAGGCGGGCGAGGCCGGCACCAGCGAGCCGGGCGTCCTCGCTGTCCTCTGGGCCTATGGCGTGCCGACCCTGTTCCTGCTGGGCGCCTGGCTCTGCGGGCGGCGCCTGGAGCCCTTCTGGTCGCGCGACGTGATCCTGCTGGCCGCCACGCTCGGCTGGATCATCGTCCTGATGCGCGCTGCTACCGCAATGGCCCGCGGCGGCCAGGACGACCTGCTGGAGCCGGGCCTGCAGGTGGCGGCTCTCACCCTCACCACCGCCGGGCTGGCGCTCCGGCCGCAGACCGGCCCGGTCCGCCTCGCGACCCTCCTGACCCTGCTGGTGGCCATGGCCAGCCTGCTGGACCCGCTCCTGCGCATCGCCGGGGGCGAGGACCTGCGCGTCTCAGACGTGCCGGTCATGAACCCGCTGCTCCTGCTCCTGCTGGTCCCGGCGCTGGCCATCGGCTTTCTCACCTGGCGCGGCCTGCCTGCCCGGCTGCCGCACCGGCTGGGCCCGGCCGTGCCGCTGTTCGGCGGGCTGCTCCTGCTGGCCTGGCCGATCCTGGAGATCCGCCGCGGCTTCTCGGGCTCGGAGCTCTGGGGTGCGGCCGCCATCCAGCCGGCGGAGAACTGGCTCTACTCGGCCTGGCTGGTGGTGGCCGCGGTCGGGCTGCTTGCCTTCGGCCTGCTGACCCAGCAGCGCCAGCTCCGCCTCCTGTCGCTGGCCCTGCTGGTTGTGGCGATCCTGAAGGTGTTCCTGCTCGATCTCAGCGGGCTCGAGGGCCTGTGGCGGGCAGCCGCCTTCCTGGGATTGGGGATCACGCTGGTGGGCGTGGGCCTGGCCTACCAGCGGCTGTTCTCCGACGAGCGCCATGCTACGCCCGGGGCAGGGCAGTGAAGGGACAGAGCACGTTGCGGTTCAGGCTCGGGATCGATACCGGCGGCACCTATACTGACGCGGTGCTCTATACGCCGACGCAGGGCGTGGTACGGGCCGCCAAGTCGCTGACCACCAAGCACGACCTGGCGCAGGGCGTGGCCGAAGCGGTGGCGCAGGTGCTGGGCGATGCGCCGCCGCCGGTCGAACTGGTCGGCCTGTCGACCACACTCGCCACCAACGCGCTGGTCGAGGGCCATGGCGGGCCGGTAGCCCTGGTGCTGATCGGCTTCGGCTCCGACGCGCTGGAGCGGGCCGATCTGAAGGAGGCGCTGCGCGGCGACCCGGTGATCTTCGTGGCGGGTGGCCACGACGCCAGCGGATCGGAGCAGGCGCCGCTGGACGAGGCGGCATTGCTGGCCGAGGCCGGCCGAGCGGCAGCCCAGGTGGATGCCTTCGCGGTCACCGGCCATTTCGCGGTGCGCAACCCGGCACATGAGCGCCGCGCCGCCCGGCTGCTGGCCGAGGCGACCGGACGCCCGGTGACCTGCTCGCACGAGCTGACCGCGCGGCTGGACGGCACCCGCCGAGCCTTGACCACGCTTTTGAACGCCCGGCTGATCGGCGACATCCACCGCCTGATCGGCGGCGTGCAGGACCTGCTGGCCAGCCGCGGCATCACCGCACCGCTGATGGTGACCAAGGGCGATGGCTCGCTGGTCACCGCCGCCACCGCACTGCAGCGGCCGGTCGAGACCATCCTGTCCGGGCCGGCGGCGAGCGTGGTCGGTGCTGCCAAACTCTCCGGCCTGAGCGACACGCTGGTCTCCGACATCGGCGGCACCACCACCGACATCGCCTTCCTGCACGATGGGCGGCCCGAACTGGATGCCGCCGGTGCCAGGGTCGGCCGGTTCCGCACCATGGTGGAAGCCATCGCGGTCCACACGGTGGGGCTCGGCGGCGACAGCGAGCTCCGCCGCGACGAGGGGCGCCGCCTGGTGCTGGGGCCCAGGCGCGCCGTGCCGCTCTCGCTCCTGGCGCACCAGCATCCTCGCGTGCTGGCGGAGCTGGAAACCCAGCTCGCCCGGCCGTTCTGGCGCCCGCTGGACGGGATGTTCGCCCTGCGCCTGCGCGCCCTGCCCGATCCCGCGGTGCTGCCGCGCCTGCAGCGCGAGGTCTGGGAATGGCTGGGCGAGGGGCCGATGGCGCTGGACGAGCTGTGCGAGCGCCGCCATGCCGAGCGCCAGCTCACCCGGCTGATCGACCGCGGCCTGGTGATCCGGGCGGCCTTCACGCCCTCCGATGCCGCCCATGTGCTGGGCCTCCAGGGCAACTGGAACCGGGCGGCGGCGGTGCTGGGGGCCAGGCTGCGTGGCCGGCTGGAATCGCTGGCGGACAAGGACGCGGGCCTGGAGGACCCAGAGACCTTCGCCCGCCTGGTGCTGGAACTCGCCACCCGCCAGACCGCCCTGGCTATGTTGGGTGCCGCCTGTGCCGAGGAAGGTCTGCCCGACCAGGCGGCGGCCGCACCGCTGATGGAGCGGGCCGTATCCGGCAATACCGGCGGGCTAGTCCGCCCGCAGATCGCGCTGGGCCTGCCCGTGGTCGCGATCGGCGCACCCGCCCGACTGCTATATCCCGAGGCCTGTGCCCGCCTGGGCACCACCGCCGTGATCCCGCCCTTCGCCGAGGTGAGCAACGCGCTGGGTGCCGTGGCCGGCGACGTGATCCAGCAGGCGCGGGTGACGATCGGCAGGATCGGCCAGGACCGGCTGCGGGTCCATGGTGCCGACGGCCCGTTCGACACCTTCGTCCTGGCCGACGCGCTGGCCCATGCCCGACTGGAGGCGGAGCAACAGGCTCGCGCCAGGGCCCTGGCCGCGGGTGCCGGCGAGGTGGCGATCAGCCTGGACGAGCAGGTCACGATGGTGGACGGGATCGAGGGCGGCTCGATCTTCGTGGAAGCGGTGGTGACGGCCACCGCGTCCGGCCGGCCGGGCCTCGCCGCCTGACGAGCCGCTAGTCGGCGATCCGCGGCTCCGTCCGGCGCCACCATTGCAGCCGCGGCTCCATCAGCACGGCCAGGGCGCCAAGGAGGCAGCCCGAGACGAGCAGGATGGCGTGGCAGGCCAGTGCGGCGGTGATCGCCTGCGGCAGCGGCACGCCGGCACTGCTGGCCGCCCAGGCGAACGCCGCCTGGACCGGACCCAGGCCGGCGATGCCCTGGAAGGGCAGGGCGAAGGCCAAATTGGCACACGTACCGGCGAACACCGCGGTCGCAAGGTCGACCGGCAGGCCCAGCGACGCGAAGGCCAGCCATGCCACGGCGGCATGGCAAAACCAGACCAGCAGGGACAAGGCGGTGACCCGGCCGAACGTGTGCCGGGCCCGGGCACGCGCCAGCACCTCGGCCACGGTCGCGAGCTTTTGCACCCGATGCACCACCAGCCGGCCACCCAGCACCAGCAGCAGCGGGGCCGCCAGCGCCAGGCAGGCCGCGAGAGCCGCCAGCCAGCGCCAGCCTGCCAGGGCCGGGACGGCAAAGCTCGCGGACAGGGCCAGCATGGCGCCGAGCGCACCCAGGTCGAGCAGGCGCACGGTGAGCAAGGCTCCGGTGCCGGCCGCCAGGTCCACGCCCATCAGCCGGCGCGCCAGCAGGGGAAACGCGGCTTCGCCGAGCTTGAAGGGCAGGAGGAAGTTCAGCGCGATATGGACGCAGGAGATGCGGAAGCTCGCGAGCAGGCCGCCCGTCCGCATCCGCTCCAGCAGCAGCACGAACCGCCCGGCTCGCCCCAGCTGGAGGAGCACCACCAGCGGGAAGGCCAGGATCAGGATGCGCAGGTCGACCGCGGCCAGCCCCTCCAGCACCGGGGCAAGGCGCTGGCTGGCCGCGAGCCACCAGAAGAACAGGCCGGTCAGCAGGACCGCGATGATCGTGCCGAGGGTCCGGCGGCTCATTCGCTTGAGCCACCGGTGCGCGCCCGGATCAGGTTGCCGCTCTCCACCGGCCGGGTGCGGGCGTTGATCAGCTCGGCCAGCATGCCGAACAGCACGGTCTGCACGCCCACGATCACCAGGAGGATGCCCAGCTGGAGCAGCGGCCGGTGGCCGATCAGCTCGCCGGCGAACACTTTCAGGCAGAACAGGTAGAGGAGAATCAAGCCGCCCACCGCACCGATCGCTACGCCCGCCCCGCCGAACAGGTGGCCCGGCCGCTGGTCGTAGCGGGTAATGGTCAGCACGGTGAGCAGGTCCACCGCACCGCGCAGAAGGCGCTGCAGCCCGTACTTGGACTTGCCATGCCGGCGCGGATGGTGGGTCACCACCAGCTCGCCCACCTCGAAGCCCAGCCCGTGGGCCAGCAGCGGCACGAAGCGGTGCAGCTCGCCATAGAGGCGGATGTCGGCGAACACCTCGCGCCGGTACGCCTTGAAGCCGCAGTTGAAGTCGTGCAGCGGCACGCCCGACACCTTGGCGGTCACGAGGTTGAACAGCCGGCTCGGCAAGGTCTTGTGCGCCGGGTCGTGGCGGATCTGCTTCCAGCCCGAGACGACGTCCAGGCCGGTGGCGATCTCGGCCATGAAACGCGGCAGCTCGGCCGGATCGTCCTGCAGATCGGCGTCCATGGTGACCACGACCGCCGCCCGGCTCTCGCGGATGCCCAGGTCCAGCGCCGTGGCCTTGCCGAAATTGCGGCGCAGGCGCAGGCCGCGCAGCTTCGGCCGCTCCGCGGACAGGCGCTCGATCTCGGCCCAGGAACCGTCGGTCGAGCCGTCGTCGACCAGGATCACCTCGCGCAGCTTCAGGCCGTGCTCGGCGCAGACCGCGAGGATCCGCCGGGTCAGCTCGTCCAGCGTCCCGGCCTCGTCCTTGATCGGGATCACCACCGCCAGGTCCAGTGCCGCGGCGGCGGCCGGCCCGGCATGGCTGCACAAGGGCGCGTTCATCGGCACTCCCCGTTCGGCTGCTCGAACAGCAGATAGCCTATCGACAGTCGCCGCTCGACCGCCCCCAGCAGCGGGGCAGTGACCGCGCCACGCCGTGCCGGCAGCGTCGCATCGACGCCCAGCTTAGCCCGGGCTCCCTCCAGCAGTTCCGGCGGGGGCGGCATGCCCGGCTCGGGCGAGATCCAGGCGAGCAGACACTGGCCATGGCCGATGGGTGGGCCGAACACGCCGGGGGGTGCACTCGTTTCGACCACGCGGGAGTGCGGCATGCGTACGCGCAGGTTGCCGCCCAGATGCAGGTCGCCGACCACCACCGTACCGTCCTGGAAGCCCGCCTGGCGGAGCCCGTCGGCGATGGCGTCGTAGGGGTAGAGGATCCGGCACTTGCCGAGGCAGACATCGCCGCCGGCCAGCGGAATGGCGATGCGCAGGCCCAGCGTCACCGCCACCAGCACCGCCAGCGCCACGAGCCAGCGGCCGATCGGCAGGTGCTGCGGGGCGAGGAAGGCGGCGAACAGGATCGGCAGGGGCAGGAGCGGGCCGATCATCCAGCGCTCGCTGTAGTTCACCCCGCCGAAGGGGAGGACCAGCAGGGCGTGGAGCAGGAGGGCGATCGCGACATAGGTGCCCAGCACCCGCACCGCCGGCCAGGCGACCTGGTCCCGGCGGCAGCGGCGCAGCGCGGGCAGGAACAGGATGAGGGCCAGGACCAGCCAGGGCTGGGCGAAGGCCAGGGCCGCCAGCAGGAGGTCGCCCAGGCTGGCCAGCTGGCTCTTGTCGCCGCGCACCAGCACCGCCGTCCCGGCATCGCCCATGGACTTGTGCCCGAGCAGCCACCAGGCGTTCGGCAGGACGATCAGGGCGGCGACCCCTGCGGTCAGCAGCGTGCCCGGGTGGAGCACGACGCGGCGCAGCTCGGGCCGGATCAGGCCGGTCAGCACTAGGGCCAGGCCGGCCAGCGCGAAGTTCCACTTGCCGAGCACGCCCAGGCCCAGCGTCACGCCCAGCAGGAAATAGTCCAGGTAGCGCTGCTGCCGGGCCAGCCGGGCCGCCAGCCAGAGCAGGATCGCGACCGCGGTGGCCAGCACCGTCGAATGGGTCAGGTCGACCTGGGCGTACCAGCCGAACGTGTACATGGCCGGCAGGGCCAGGACCGCCACCGCCGCCCGCTCGTCGTCGCCCAGCCACAGGCGCGCCGCCTGCCAATAGACGAGGCAGCAGCCGCCCAGGAACAGGTAGCGCAGCACGGTGATCGGCACGTAGCCCACCCCCAGCACCGGCTCCAGCAGGAGCAGGAGCCAGGTGAACAGCGGCGGCTGCTCGGTCCGGTAGCCCCAGGACCAGGCCTGCGCCGAGAGCGCCTGCTCCGCGTCGTCCATGCCGAGCGTCGGGCCGGTGAGCAGGCGCAGCACCGCGTGGAGCAGGAGCCAGAGGCCGAGCATGCCCAGCACCATGCGGGGTTCGGCCAGCCGCGCTGCCATGGACTCGCTGGGCGGGGAACGGGTCAGCGCATGCTGCACGGGCAGGCCTTCGGTGTTGCGGCGGGATCGGCCGGAACATCGCCGGTCGGCGGGGCAGCCAAGCTCATGGAATCGTCCGTCGGCGCTGGGTTCAGGCGATCGCCGTTTCGAGCAGGGCCTTGAGCGCCTGGAGGTCGCGCTGCACCCACGCCGCATCGGCGGCGAACTTCTCCTCCGTCACCCCGTCCATGCGCAAGAGGGTGAACATCACGAGGCAGCCATCCCCGTTCGGGATCACCCGCATTGCATTGTGGGTGCGGCTGCCGTCCGGCGCGGTCACGTCATGATCCAGCACGCCGAACGGGTTGGGCAGGGTGAACCGCACGTGCCAGCTGCCATCCGGCCCGTCGACCGAATAGCCGTCGCCATCCGTGCGGAAGTTGCGGCCGAGCCCGGACGCCCAGGCCGGAAAATTCTCCGGCACCGACAGATAGGCGTTCACCTCGTCCCAGGGGCGATCGATCGCCACGCTGACCGTCCGGGCAGGGAAGACCGTCATGCCAGCACCTCGCGCAGGCGATCCGCCAGCGGCGTCAGCTCGGCCGGCTGCAGGCAGATCGGGTTGATGAGCAGGCAGCCGCTGCGGTGCCGCTCGGCATCCAGCCGGACCGACGGGCTGCCGGTCTCCAGCGCCATCACCACCGGCCACGCCTCCCGCTCCGCCAGATCCAGCCGCAGGAGCGGCACGGCGCCCGGCACCAGGCCGGTGGTCACACCCGGAATGCGGCCGATCCGGCCCTGCAGCTCCTCGAGCAGCCCCGTCCAGCGCGCGGTGCGCGCATCGTCGCCCTCGGCCAGGAACAGGTCGAGCGCGGTCAGGAGACCGACGATCTGCTCCTTGCCGACCTTGCACGGCCGGCCGATCCCGTGCGGCGGCAGCCCCTTGAGCCGGGCCAGGTCGATGAAATCCGGATCGGGCCGGAACTGTTCCAGCCAGACGTCCAGGTCCAGCATCTGCAGGGCGGCGGCCATGATCAGGTCGCGCCGTCCGGCCAGGATGCCCGAGGCCTGCGGCCCGCCCAGAGCCTTGCCGCCCGAGAAGGCCACCAGGTCCGCACCCTCGTCGATGAAGCGGCGCAGGTTGGCGGCCGGCGGCAGCTGGGCCGCGGCGTCGACAATCACCGGGATGCCGGCGGCGCGCGCCACCGCCACCAGTTTCGGCAGCTCCGGCTGGGCATCCGGCCCTGCGACATGGAGGATCGCCGCCGTGTCCGGCCCAAGCGCGTCCTCGAACTCCCAGGCCTCCGCGTCGCGCACCCCGGCGCCGGCATACCGGTCCGGCAGCCCGACCTCGACCAGCCGCACGCCGGCCGTGCGCACCGCATGGTCGTAGAAATTGCGCTGGGAGCGCGCCACCAGCACCTGGTTCTTCATGCCGCGCGTGTGCGGCAGCCGGGCCATCCGGCCGGGGTCCAGACCGGTCACGGCAGCGGCGGTGGCGAGCAGCAGGCCGGCCGCGGCGCCGCTGGTGACCAGGCCCGCCTCCGCACCGGTCACGGCAGCGATCCGCCGGGAAGCCGCCGCCTGCAACTCGGCCATGTCCACACAGGCGGCCGCGGCCTCGGCCATCGCCGCCAGCACGGGCTGGGCGATCGGACCGCCGGAGAGGCGGGTCGCCGCTCCCTTGGCGTTGATGATCGGGCGGACGCCCAGCCGCGCGTAGGCCATCATCGCCGGTTCAGAACCCGTTCGGGTTGCCGGGCACGATCCTGCCCTTGCCGTTCTCCTGGCCGTCCTTGAGCCAGGTCACCGACTCCCCGTCGATCTCGACCTCGTAGCAGGTGGCCGGCTCCTCGCCGTAGCGAAAGCACATCCGGTCGTCACGCACCCGCCAGCTGCCTTCGTAGTCGCGGCTGCGGATGCTGCCGTCCGCATCGTAATACTCGACATAGGGCCCGGTGAGCGCCATCTCCCCTTCGACCGTATTGCCGCTCAGCGCCTGGCGGATCGTCTCGTTGTCCGCCGGCTCGGCACCGGCGGGAGCAGCCGCCAGGACGAGGAAGGGCAGGGCTAGGACGAGCCTGTGCATGCGCAACGGTTCCCTATGGGCTGGGGCAGGCGGCGTCGCTGCCGTGGAACGGCTGCACAGCTAGGCCGGGCTCGCGGCATGAGCAAGACATGGGTGGCAGGTGCAGGAAATGGAGCGTGTCGTGATCCGAAGCGGATCGGCTGCTTGCGTGGAAGCCGGGTTGCGCCGGCGGTGCCATCATGGGTGCATGTCCTGGCAGTGGTATACTTGAACTCATGTCGATCAGCGTCTTCGACCTCTTCAAGATCGGGATCGGCCCATCCTCGTCGCACACGGTGGGGCCGATGCGCGCCGCCCGCAGCTTCGCCCTGGCCCTGGCCGATTCCCGCCTCCTGGAGCAGACCGCGGCGGTCAAGGCGGAGCTGTTCGGCTCGCTGGGCGCCACCGGCGTGGGCCACGGCTCGAACCGCGCGGTGATGTTGGGCCTGGAGGGCGAAGCGCCCGAGAGCGTCGACGTCCTGCGCATTCCAGAGCGGGTGGCGGCGATCCGTGCGGAGGGGCGCCTGGCCCTGCTCGGCCGGCACGAGGTGCCGTTCGCCGAAGGCACCCACCTCGTCCTGCACCGCAAGCGCAGCCTGCCGTTCCACCCGAACGGGATGCGCTTCGCCGCCCTGGACGAGGCGGGCCGGGAGCTGCATGCCGCGATCTATTATTCGGTGGGCGGCGGCTTCGTGGTGGACGAGGCCGAGGCCGGGGCCGACCGGATCAAGCCCGACCGCACGCCCTTGCCCTACCCGTTCACCACCGGCGACCAGCTGCTGGCGATCTGCCGTGACACGGGCATGCGGATCAGCGACGTGATGCTGGCCAACGAGCGGGCCTGGCGCGACGAGACCGAGATCCGGCGCCGCCTCCTGGAGATCTGGGCGGTGATGCAGGCCTGCGTGCAGAGCGGCTGCCGCCGCGAGGGCGTGCTGCCGGGCGGGCTCAAGGTGCGCCGGCGCGCCCGCACCCTCTACGAGAAGCTCCTGGCCGAGCCCGAGCGCTCGCTCACCGATCCGCTCACCATCATCGACTGGGTGAACCTCTACGCGCTCGCGGTGAACGAGGAGAACGCCGCGGGCGGCCGGGTCGTCACCGCACCCACCAACGGTGCCGCCGGCATCATTCCGGCCGTGCTGCACTACTACGCCCGCTTCGTGCCCGGCCGTAGCGACGACGGCATTTGCCGCTTCCTGCTCACCGCCGGCGCCATCGGCATCCTGTTCAAGGAGAACGCGTCGATCTCGGGCGCCGAGGTCGGCTGCCAGGGCGAGGTCGGCTCCGCCTGCTCGATGGCCGCGGCCGGTCTCGCCGAGGTGCTGGGCGGATGTCCGCGCCAGGTCGAGAACGCCGCCGAGATCGCGATGGAGCACAATCTGGGCCTCACCTGCGACCCCATCGGCGGCCTGGTCCAGATCCCCTGCATCGAGCGCAACGCCATGGCCTCGGTGAAGGCGATCAACGCCGCCCGCATGGCGCTGCGCGGCGACGGCGAGCACTTCGTCAGCCTGGACAAGGTCATCCGCACCATGCGCGAGACCGGTGCCGACATGAAGACCAAGTACAAGGAAACCGCCCGCGGCGGCCTTGCCGTGAACGTGGTCGAGGTGCCGGTCAGCGTGGTGGATTGCTAAGCGGGCGCAGGGCTAACAGTAACGGTTCATCAAGAAGTGCAGGCTACGATCTTCGGTATGATCCAGTGCCGAGGAACATATGCTTACGCCAACATTTCAGAATGAATGGCTCAGAGAACTCGAGCAGAAAGCTGGTCCGGCTTCCAGGCGGGGAGCTGAAAGGGCTCTATCCTGGTTTCGAGTCCAGAATTGTGACGTTAGCCTCACGGATGAAGGCGCCCACTCACTCTGCATTAATGTGAGTGCATTAGGTGGAGATGCGGTGAGAGCCTTCTTTATCAGGCAGCAGCCCCCGAACATTGAGATTGTCCACCGCAACCTCTGCAACGTCCCGCCGTTCCAGTCGCAGAATGTTCGCACGGAGCTTTTCGAGCGAATAAGCTCCATCCCAGGATACCGCTCACGCGCGAAGTCCCTCGAAGGTTACCAGCCATTGCGGCTGGCCGACCTCTTGGATGAACGCACTTGGGAGTCAGCTGGGCAATTACTTGGTGAGATATTGTTATTATTAAGAAACGGCAGCATTTAATGTGACGTGTATTTCCATAATAGTGATAAATCTATTATAGGGACAGATGCTGTGCGATGATGATGTCTATTGCTCGATGTCATGATAGTTTCGGGCTGCGGTTCTTTGGCTGAAGTTCAGTCTTTTAAGAGGCCATATGGTTAACCTGACTTTTCGAGGGGCCCTGCAGGTAAGTGTCGATTCTCAAGAGGCGCATGAGGTTGGATCGGTCCGGCCGGATGAATCTGAGTGGTCCGGCAGCGACCATGGCGGGGCTGGCACGCAATCTTAGCCAACCCTCGGCCGCCTCATTTGCCTCCCGACCATCCGCAGCAGCCGCCCATCGATCACGCCCATGCCGAGCGCGATCAGAGCCATGCCGCCCAGCTGCCGCAGCTGCAGGGGCTAGTGGAGGAATAGGCTGTCCAGGAGGATGGCGCCGGGCGGGACTAGCAGGGTGACCAGCAGGAGATCGGTGGCGCCGGCTGTGGCCAGGAGCCGGAAGTAGAGCACATAGGCCAGCGCGGTCGACAGGAGTGCTAGGCCGAGCAGGGCCCAGAGCGCCACCGCGCTTGGCATGGGCAGCAGCCAGGGACGGTCGGCCAGCAGGGTGACCGGGACGAGCAGCGGGTTGGAGGCGGTGAGTTGGCCGGCGGCACCAGCCATGGGGCTCACCCCCAGGGCGCGAAAGCGTCGGCCGAGAATGCCGGCCAGCGCGTAGCTGACGGCAGCACCCAGCCAGGCCAGCTGGGCGATCAGGCCGCTGCCCAGGGTCCTGAGCACGTCGCTGCCGATCAGCACGGCCACGCCCATGAAGCCCAGCAGCACGCTACTCAAGCCGAGCCCGGGTCAGCTTCTCGTCCGGGGTCAGCGCGTGGGCGAGCAGTACGGTGAACAGGGGCGTGGCGGCACCGCTGGCCAGATGCTGCTGCCCCTATACAATCAGCCCGAACGGCAGACAGTTGTTCAGGAGACCCATCAAGCCGAAGGCGCTCCAGAGGCGGGCTCCGCCAGGAAGCCGCTGGCCCGCTGCCCGCAGGACCAGCTGCAGGAGCAGGCCGGCCAGGGTGACCCGCAGGGACACCACCGAAAGGACGGGCAGTTCGGCCACCGCCACCGCATTGAACAGGAAGGAGCCGCTCCAGAAGGCGGCCAGGGTCAGCAGCATCGCCCATTCGGCGGGGGTCATTGGCGCATGGGGGCGTGAGGGCGGCATCGGCATCCGTGGCAGACGGTGTGGGTCGACGCCTGCCGGATGCCGCTGCGGCCGGTGGTCCGGCCATCCGTTTCTTGCTGGCCTATCCCGGGAAGGTGGCCGCCATGGACCGTTCCGCTTTTTCATGAATCCCCCGCAATCTTCGTGCTATGATCCGGAACATGGCGCGCCAAGACGCCGTGCCGGATGAAACGCCCGGTTTGATGCTCGTCGGGTGGCGGTGGCGGTGCCTCTTGGGGCATCGTCACCGCCACGCGCGGCCTCGACCTGCAT
>NZ_DATMFZ010000123.1:0-6819 GCF_035556675.1 Geminicoccus sp.
CAATGACGAGATGCGCGGCGGCGAGGGCCGCGACACGCTGTTCGGCGGGCCGGGCGATGACCGGCTGACCGGCGGTGCCGGACCCGACGAGTTCGATTTCCTGGTAGATCAGCTCGGCTTCATCCGGGCCAATGGCCAGGATATCGTGACGGACTTCGACCCCTCGGAAGACCATCTGGTCCTGCACGACAAGCTCGGCCCGACCTTCAGTGATCTCCGCCCACGCCTTACCTTCGAGCAGCTCGACGACAACGACACCTTCCGCCTGGGCGATGGCGACCGTCATGTGACGATCCAGCCGGTAACACTGGGCGGCGTGACCAGGGATTCGCTGGTGTTCGACCTGAAGGGTGCGATGGACCTGCATTTTGCCGGACCGCAGACCGTCACCTTGTTCGGTGTCACCGAGATCCCGCCCGTGGCAATTGGAACCTATGGGGCGGGCGGCATCGCCCCGCTCATCGGTACCAGCCGGGCCGACATCCTGGTGGGCGGGCCGGATGACGACCGGCTGGCCGGCCTGCTCGGCGATGACCGGCTGTTCGGCGGGAGCGGCAACGACCGGCTGGACGGCCATGACGGCCACGACAATCTCTTCGGCAACCTGGGTGACGACATGGTGGTCGGCGGGCCCGGCCGCGACCGGCTGTTCGGCGAGGGCGGCAACGACTGGCTGATCGGTGGGACCGGCAACGACGAGCTGCAGGGCTCGACCGGCGCCGACCGGATGTTCGGACGCGAAGGCGACGACCTCCTGTCCGGCGGGGACGACGACGACTTCCTGAACGGCGAAGCCGGCCGCAACGAGCTGACCGGTGGCTTTGGCTCCGATCTGTTCCTGTTTGGCTACGGCTTCGGCATCCGCGAGGAGCCCACCTATCCCGAGACATTCACGGTGATCGCCGACTTCACCCAGGGCGTCGACCGCATCGGCATCGCGCCGGACGACCACAACCAGATTTTCCCCCATCACTTCGACAACAACGGCGACGGCAGCATCGACACGTTCGACCGGGGCGTCGCCTACACCACGATCGCCGTGGTGCCCGGGCGGAACGAGACCGGCCTGCTGTTCGACCTGGGCTATCTCAGCGGCTTCGGGCCGATCCAGCACACGCAGGTGTTCATCCCGAACCTGGAGCGGCTGGCGGCGGCGGAGCTGGACTTCTATTTCGGCTGATTCGTGCCACTGCTTGTCTGGCGACGCATTGGCCACTAGGGAAGGCCGCATCGCACGAGGCACGGGTTCGGAGACTGGTGGTGAAGGTCAGCGTGGAAGTGGGCCTGAAGCAGGGCGTGCTCGACCCGGAGGCGGTCACGATCGAGCGCTCGCTGCTCCATCTGGGCTTCGAGGGGGTGAGCGGGCTGCGCAAGACCCGGGTCTTCACCTTCGACCTCGAGGCCAAGGACCGTGCGGCGGCGGAGGCCTCGGTCAAGGCGATGTGCGAGCAGCTGCTCGCCAACCCGGTGATCGAGAGCTACCGATTCACGGTGGAAGAGTGATCCGCTGATGCGCGCTGCCGTCGTCACCTTCCCAGGCGCCAACCGCGACCGCGACCTTGTGCGCGCCTTCAAGGACACCGGCTTCGCCGAGGTCCATCTGGTCTGGCACGAGGCCACCGAGCTGCCGCCGGTCGACGTGGTCGGCATTCCGGGCGGCTTCTCCTATGGCGACTATCTGCGCTGCGGTGCGATCGCCGCCCGCTCGCCGGCCATGCGCGCGGTGGCGGACTTCGCCCGCGCCGGCGGCCATGTGCTCGGCGTCTGCAACGGCTTCCAGATCCTGTGCGAGGCGGGGATGCTGCCGGGCGCGCTGGTCCGCAACGTCGGCCTGCGCTTCATCTGCCACCCCTGCGCACTCAGCGTCGAGCGGGCCGGCACGCCGTTCACCGCCGGGCTCAGCCAGGGCGACCAGCTCCTGGTCAGCACCGCCCATGGCGACGGCAACTACACGGCCGACGAGGCGACGCTCGACCGGCTGGAAGGCGAGGGCCGGGTGGTGTTCCGCTATGTCGACAACCCGAATGGCTCGCTGCGCAACATCGCCGGCATCACCGACGCCAGCGGCCGGGTGCTCGGCATGATGCCGCATCCGGAATGCCATGTGGACCCGCGCACCGGCCATACCGGCGGGCGCGCGATCTTCCAGTCCCTGCTCGAAACGGTCACCCGCGGATGATCACGCCCGACATCGTCAAGTCCCACGGCCTGAGCCCGGACGAGTACCAGCGGATCATCGAGCTGATCGGCCGGGAGCCGAACCTGGTCGAGCTCGGGATCTTCTCGGTGATGTGGTCGGAGCACTGCTCCTACAAGTCGTCGAAGAACCATCTGCGGAAGCTGCCGACCGAGGCACCCTGGGTGGTGTGCGGCCCCGGCGAGAATGCCGGCGTGGTCGACATCGGCGGCGGGCTGGTGGCCATCTTCAAGATGGAGAGCCACAACCACCCCTCCTATATCGAGCCGTTCCAGGGTGCCGCCACCGGGGTGGGCGGCATCATGCGCGACGTGTTCACCATGGGTGCGCGGCCGATCGCCAACCTGAACGCATTGCGCTTCGGCTCGCCGCAGCATCCCAAGACCAAGCGCCTGGTCGACGGCGTGGTGCGCGGCATTGGCGGGTATGGCAACTGCGTGGGCGTGCCGACCGTGGGCGGCGAGACCACCTTCCATCGCGCCTTTGACGGCAACATCCTGGTCAACGCCATGTGCGTGGGCGTGGCCAGGGCCGACCGGGTCTTCTATGCGGCCGCCGCCGGCATCGGCAATCCGGTGGTCTATGTCGGGGCCAAGACCGGGCGCGACGGCATCCATGGCGCCACCATGGCATCCGCCGAGTTCTCCGGCGAGGACAGCGACGAGAAGCGGCCGACCGTGCAGGTGGGCGATCCCTTCCGCGAGAAGCTGCTGATCGAGGCCTGCCTGGAGCTCATGGAGAAGGACGCGATCGTCGCGATTCAGGACATGGGTGCGGCCGGCCTGACCTCGTCCTCGTTCGAGATGGCGTCCAAGGGCGATGCCGGCATCGAGCTGGACCTGGACCAGGTGCCGATGCGCGAGCCCGGCATGACCCCGTACGAGATCATGCTCTCCGAGAGCCAGGAGCGGATGCTCATGGTGCTGAAGGAGGGCCGCGAGGCCGAGGCCGAGGCGATCTTCCGCAAGTGGGAGCTGGACTTCGCGGTGATCGGCCGGGTGACCGATACCGGCCGGATGGTGCTCAAGCGCCATGGCGAGGTGGTGGCCGACCTGCCGGTGGCGCCGATCGCCGGCAGCTCCCCGGTCTATGACCGTCCTTACGAGGAGCCGGCGGCACCGATCCCGGTGGCGCTGTCCGAGCCGGCCGTGCCGGTCCTGCCGCACGACCAGGCGATCCTCCGGCTGGTCGGCTGCCCCGACCTCGCGTCCAGGCGCTGGATCTGGGAGCAGTATGACCACACGGTCGGCGCCGATACGCTGATCGGCCCCGGCGGCGACGCCGCGGTGGTCCGGGTGCTGGGCGGCGACCGGGCGCTCGCGGTCTCGTCCGACTGCACGCCCCGCTACTGCCAGGCCCACCCCCGCACCGGCGGGATGCAGGCGGTGGCCGAGTGCCGGCGCAACCTGATCGCCACCGGCGCCAGGCCGCTCGCCATCACCAACTGCCTGAACTTCGGCAACCCGGAGCGGCCGGAGGTGATGGGCCAGTTCGTCGGCTGCATCGAGGGCATGGCCGAGGCCTGCCGGGCGCTCGACTTCCCGGTCGTGTCCGGCAACGTGTCGCTCTACAACGAGACCGACGGCAAGGCGATCCAGCCCACCCCCGACATCGGCGGCATCGGCCTGATCGAGGACCTGGACCGGGTGGTGGGGATTGCCCCCACGGCGGACGGCCAGATCCTGATCCTGATCGGCGAGACCTATGGCTGGATGGGTGCTTCCTTGTACCTGCGCGAGATCATGGGCCGCGAGGAGGGGGCACCCCCGCCGGTCGACCTCGCCCACGAGCAGCGCAATGGCGACTTCGTGCTCCAGCAGATCCGGGGCGGCACGGTGCGGGCCTGCCATGACGTGAGCGATGGCGGCCTGGCGATCGCGGTGGCCGAGATGTGCATGGCGTCCGGCAAGGGTGCGGAGCTGCGTATCCCCCAGGGCTTGGCCGCGGTCGGCTGGCTGTTCGGCGAGGAGCAGGGCCGCTACGTGCTGGCGGTCGAGCCGGCAGCACTCAAGGATCTGCTGGCGGATGCCGCGCGGGACGGGGTGATCGCGCGAGAGATCGGCCGGGTCGGGGGCGATGCGTTGCAGGTCAAGGACCTGCCCCCCATATCGGTTGAGGAACTGCGGCGTGTCCATGAGGCCTGGCTCCCGGACTTCATGGGCGGCGACGCCGTCGCTGCCTGACAGAGGAGCTTTGATGCCAGTCGCCAAGGACGATCTCGAGCGCATGCTCAAGGAGAGCTTTCCCGACGCCACCGTCCGGATCGACGACCTGGCCGGTGACGGCGACCATTATCGCGCGGTCATCGTGTCCGAGGCGTTCCGCGGCAAGTCACGCATCCAGCAGCACCAGATGGTCTACGCCGCCCTGGGCGGCCGGATGGGCGGCGAGCTGCATGCCCTGGCCCTGTCCACCTCCGTCCCTGCGTCCTGACGAGCCCGGAGAACGGTCGAGATGAGCGATATCAACGAGACGATCCGCACCCAGGTCACCAGCGACCCGGTGGTGCTCTACATGAAGGGGACTCCGGTCTTCCCGATGTGCGGGTTCTCCGCCGCGGTGGTGCAGATCCTTTCCCAGACCGGTGTGAAGTTCCAGAGCTACAACGTGCTGGACGATGCCGAGCTGCGCCAGGGGCTGAAGGAATTCAGCAACTGGCCGACCTTCCCGCAGCTCTATGTCGACGGCGAGCTGGTCGGCGGCTGCGACATCGTCCGCGAGATGTACCAGTCGGGCGAACTCGCCCAGCTGTTCGAGGAAAAGGCGGTCGCCAAGGCCTCCTGAGCCGCCAGCGCCCGAGTAGCAGCCGGCCGTGTCCCGGGAGGGGCGCGGCCGATGCCGTTCTCTAGCTGCAGCTCGCCGTGTTCGAGCAGTCCTTGTCCAGCTCGACCGAGGAGGCGGTCCCGCCGTCCTGGGTCTCGATCAGGAGCGGCACGGCACGCGGATCGTTGCTGACCTTGGCCTCGATCCAGCGGCCGTCGTCATTCTCCCAGCCTGCCAGCCAGGACGAGCGGCTCGCAGACGCCAACGGGTTGACGACCAGCCTGGCACGGGCGACGTCGTCGGTCGGCTCCAGGGGCGTCGCCTCGATGTCGTAGCGTGAGCGCCCGTCGAAGATCGGGACGACCAGGCGGTCCGGCCGGTTGCCGCCAACCATCCAGCGCCGCACCCGCAGGATCCCGGTGAGTGGATCCACCGTGCCTGCCCAGAGGCGCTTGGGGATGTCGACGCCCTGCGGCTCACCCCGCTTGAACAGGGCGACCTCCACCGGGTCGCCCGCATCGTCGTAGCGGATCTCGATGTCGCGCGTGTAGCGCCGGCTCTCATAGTGCGCGCGGTAGTGGCTCGAACGCAGCTCGCCCGCCTCGTCGCGCGAGACGGACTGCATCTCGCCGCCATAGGAGGTGAGCAACGAGGCCATCCCGCGGCTGGTGATGCCCATGCTGCCGTCGATGGCGGCACCGTTCGCCCGAAAGCCCAGTGCCACGTCGGCGACATGCATGCCGCCCCAGTTGACGCCCAGGCGGAAATCCTCGGCCCCGCTGGTGGCAGCCATGCCGAGCCTGGGCAGCGACATCATGGCAAGCGCCCCGATGAGCAGCCCGCGCCGGTGGATCATCGTCGACAGACCTCCACTCAGTTGCGATAGGAACAAGACCTGCAATCGACCTGATGGCATCGATGAAACTGTCGGACAAGTGGTTCGGCCGGATGGCGGTTCCAAGCCTTGCGCTGCTGGGACTGGCCGGGTGTGACCCGGGCCGCGACGGCCTGTCCTGGCAGCTCGTCGAGCCGAGCCGGCTGACCAGGCCGGGCGTGGTGCTGTTCGACCCGCAAGCGCGCCACCAGGAACTGGCCGCCATGACGGAGGCCGATCGCAGCTTCCTGTGCGGCCCGCCCAGTGCCGAATGGCAGAGCTTCAAGGCGATCACCCGGCCGAAGGCGCCCGGCAGCGATCGTGGCCAGTCGGCCGAGCCGTTCGCCATGGAGGTGATGCGTGCCACGGCCTGGACGGTCGCGACCCACGATCGTGCATCAGGGCGGGCGGTGGCGCGGGTGATGAACCGCTGGGCCAATGGCCAGGCGCTCACCAAGGTGGATGAGACCAGCAACGAGCTCTATGCCGTCAACCGCACCGTGCTGCCGGTGATCGTCTCGTTCGCCGCGCTCAAGTCCGATCCGGGCATGGACCGCGAGAAGGTCGGGCGGATCGAGCGCTGGCTGTCCGAGCTCATGCAGATGCGCCGGCAGATGGCGCCGGCGCCGGGCAAGACCACCGCGCGCAACAACCACCACTACCTGAACGCCAGCGTCGACATGGCCTGGGGTGCGCTCACCGGCAGTCAGGAGGCCTTCGACCAGGGGGTGGCCGCCTACATGGATGCCCTGGCCGAGCTCCGGCCGGACGGCTCGCTGCCGCTCGAGACCCGGCGGGGTGCCAGGGCTCTGTGGTACCAGCGCCATGCGGTCGCCTCGCTGGTGACGATCGCCGAGATCGCCGCGGTGCAGGGGGTGGACCTCTATGCCCGCGAGGTGGACGGCCTGAGCCTGCACGATGCGATCGGCTTCCTGGTCGCGGCGATCCGCGATCCCGCCCTGGTCGAGCCCTATGCGAGCGAGGA
>NZ_DATMFZ010000124.1:0-3732 GCF_035556675.1 Geminicoccus sp.
TCTTCCTGGCCGGCGGGATCGAGACCATCCCCAAGCGCATGTTCAACGAGCTGGTCCTGCAGGTGAACCCGACCATCACCGCGATCGCCACGCTGCTGATCGGCTTCAGCATCATCACGGTCGGCGCGCTGGCATTGCTGATGCGTGGCAGCGGCACGGTCCGCAAGGCGCTGGGCTGAGCGCTGCCGGAGGCGGTGCCGGCAGCCGGAATCACGAATCCGCGAGGGGTGCCGTTGACCTCATGAGGTCAACGGTTATACCCGAAATGACAATGTGACGGTACAGCAAGATACTGTGCCACAGCCGCAAGTCGTTCGACTGACCGTCTCAGCACGACTTTGCTCAGGGTAGGCAAGAACCAAGAAGAATTTCAGCACAATCTCGAAGATGGCCGCGGTCTGCCTGGTCGGCGTCGCGGGACTTGCAGTCAATGCCGTGGCGGTCACCCTGGCGAAGGCCGACATCACCCTGGTGGGTGCGAGCCAGTTCGACGAGAACCATGTCTATACCAGGCACATGCGCGAGTTCGAGGAGCTGGTCAGCGCCTGCTACACGGACGAGCCGATTACCTGGGAGATGCATCCCAATTCCGAGCTGGGCCTCGAGAAGGACTATGTGGCCTACATGAACCAGGGCCTCTCGGTGGACTATGCGGTGGCCTCGCCGGCGCATATGTCGACCTTCTCGCAGATGGCCCCGCTGATGGACATGCCGTTCCTGTTCCGCGACCTGGACCACTGGAACAAGGTGCTGGAAACGGACGCCATGCAGCCCGTGGCCGACGACATCCTGGAAAAGGCCGACATCCGCCTGCTGGGCTATGGCGGCGGCGGCGTGCGCAACATCTTCGCCACCAAGCCGCTGACGACCATGGAGGATCTGAAGGGGCTGTCGATCCGCATGCAGGGCGCGCCCATCTGGACCAGCGTGTTCAATGCGTTGGGCGCAGCACCGACGGTGATCGCCTATAACGAGATCTATAACGGCATCCAGACCGGCGTGATCCAGGCAGGCGAGAACGAGGCGGCCGGCGTGGAGCAGATGAAGTTCTACGAGGTGGGCCCGCAACTTTCGCTGACCCAGCATGCCATCACCATCAGGCCCCTGTTCATCTCCAACAAGACCTACCAGCGCCTGCCCGAGAAGCTGCAGCAGTGCATCGACCAGGCCGGCCCGGAGGCCGCGAAGTTCGCCCGCGAGGCGGAGAGCAGCGAGGACTCCCAGAAGATCCAGGCGCTGGTGGAACAGGGCTTGCTCACGACCCACGAGTTCACCGAGCGTGACAAGATGATCGAGGCCGCCACGCCGGTCCTCGAGGCCTATGCCGAGGAGTTGGGCGCCACTGACGTGCTGAAGGCGGTCCAGGCCGTTCAGTGACCTGCCGCTCGGCGGAACGTGACCAGGCCGGGGCCCGCATGGCCCCGGCCGCTTCCCTGTCCGATACGTTCTGCACCTGCTCCCGCCTCGGAGGGCATTGATGACCCGCGTGCTCGACGCCATTCATCTCGTGCTCAAGCTGGCCCTGGGCCTGCTCGTCGCCGGCCTGCTCGTGCCGGTGACGATGCAGATCCTGGCCCGCTTCGTCGACTTCATCCCCCGCTACATCTGGACCGAGGAGATCGCCCGGTTCTGCTTCGTCTGGATGATCATGGTCGGCGCCATGTGCGCGGTGCGTGACGGCACGCATTTCGACCTCGAGATCCTGCCGGAATCGCCGAACCCCAAGGTCGAGGCCGCCAAGCGGATCTTCGTCCATCTGATGATCTTCATCGTCGCCATCATCTTCATCTGGTACGGATGGCGGTTCATCCTGTTCGGCTGGTTCCAGGTCTCGGAGATCGCCCAGCTGCCGATGAACTGGATCTTCGTCGCCTGGCCGTTGATGGGCGTCGTCTCGGCCCTGTTCCTGGCCGAGAAGATCGCCAGGGAAATTTCCATCATGCGGGGTGCACGAGCATGACGCCTGGGGTCGTTGCCAGCATCCTGTTCGGGCTGCTGTTCCTGCTGATCATCCTGCGGGTCCCGGTGGCCTTCGCGCTGCTGCTCTCCTGCATCCCGATCTTCCTCCTGGAGCCGCGCCTGACTCCGGTCCTGGCGCTGCAGGAGATGTTCCGCTCCTACAACTCCTTCGTGCTCCTGGCCGTCCCGTTCTTCCTGCTGGCCGCCAACCTCATGAACGCGGCCGGCATCACCGACCGGCTGATCCGCCTGTCCCGGGCCATGGTCGGCCACCTCCCGGGCGGTCTCGGCCACGTCAACGTCGTGGTCTCGATGTTCTTCGCGGGCATCTCCGGCAGTTCCACCGCCGACGCGGCCGGCATCGGCTCCCTGCTCATCCCACAGATGCGGAAGGAAGGCTTCACCGCCTCCTTCTCGGTCGCCGTGACCGCCTGCTCCTCGGTGATGGGAGTGATCATCCCGCCATCCATCCTGATGGTGGTCTGGGGCGGGCTGATGTCGGTCTCGATCGGCGGGCTGTTCATCGCTGGCATCATTCCGGGCATCCTGATCGGTCTGGCCCAGATGGTGGCGGTATATGTCTATGCCCGCCGCCACGGCATGGGGCTGCACCGGCGCGCCACGCTCGCCGAGCTCGGCGGCGCCTTCATGGGTGCCCTCCTGGCGCTGCTGACCCCTGTGATCATCGTCGGCGGCATCGTCGGCGGCTTCTTCACCCCGACCGAGGCCTCGGTGGTCGCCGCCCTCTACGCGCTGGCGCTGGGCATGATCGTGTATCGCACCACCGGCACCCGCCAGATCGCGGAAGTCTTCTACGATACCGGCCGGTTCGCCGCGATTGCCCTGTTCTGCATCGGCACCGCCAGCGCGTTCGGCTGGACGCTGGCCTACTTCAAGATCCCGGCGGCCCTGATCGGCGTGGTGCAGACCCTGGATCTGGGGGTCGTCGAGATGGGCTTGGCCGTGGCGATCGCGTTCCTGATCATCGGCTGCTTCATCGACGCGATCCCGGCCATCATCATCATGGGCACCGTCCTTTATCCGGTGACCCTGGAAGTCGGCATGCACCCGATCCACTTCGCGATGATCGGGATCATCAGCCTGGCCTTCGGACTGGTCACGCCACCCTATGGCCTGTGCCTGCTGATCTCCTGCGCCATCGCGAAGATCCCGGTGAAGGCGGCGCTGCGCGACGTGGGACTGATCCTCCTGCCCATGCTGGCGATCCTGGCGCTCGTCGTCTTCATCCCGGCGCTCTCGCTATGGCTGCCGCGCCTGATGATGCCGCAGTTCGTCAACTGACCGGAGGGCTGGCCATGGGCGGACCTATGGCCAGCCATGCCGCTCGACTCCGGCCAGGGCGGTCTGCGTCACCGCTGCCAGCGTTTCCCTGGGCACGCCCTGGCGCGCCTGCATGGCGAGGCCCTGGGCGACCGTGATCACGTAGGCGGCCAGCGCGTCGACATCGCAGGCCGGGTCCAGGTCACCCTCGCGGCGCCCCCGCTCCAGCCGGGCGCGGATGGCCTGCAGCCCCTTCTCCCGCTTGTGGGCCAGGCGCTCCCGGACCACCACGCTGTCCGCAGGACCGTTCGCCGCCGCCATGACCAGAAAGCAGCCCCTGGCGCACTCGACATAGGTCTCGACCGCTTCGGCGAAGAAGGCGCGGATTGCCGAGACGGCGGTGGGCGCCTCCTCCAGGAGCTGGTTCAGCCGGGAGGCGAAGCGCTGCTCGTAGCGGGCGGCAGCCTCCCGGAACAGCTCTTCCTTCGAGCC
>NZ_DATMFZ010000125.1:0-22989 GCF_035556675.1 Geminicoccus sp.
GTCGATCACCACGTACTGCTTGTCTTCCTTGAGCAGGGTGGGGATGACCTTGTTCTGCAGGTGCGCCGTGTTGGGCACGTCACGGGAGCCGCTGCCGAACAGCTCCTCCACGTAGAGGATCCGCATGAACTCGCTGATGCCACAATTGGCGAACGAGGAGGGCATGCCGGTGTAGCGGAAGCCGCGATAGAACTTGAAATAGGGCTTCTTGGCCGCCGGCGGGGGGGCGGTCACCGCATCCTCGGGGAACTTCGCCGCCACCGCCTTGGCGTAGGCGTCGACATAGGCGTCGGTGACCTTGTTTTGGTCACGATACTTTTCGTATTCGGTCTGCTTCGCCGTGCTGTACTTGCCTTCCTCCTTGAGCACGGTGAGGCGGTAGCGCCAGCCGGACTTCTCGATGGGTGTAGTGCCCAGGATCGGGTCGATGGTCGGATCGCTGGGCAGCGGGCTGGGGGTGGGGCCGGTGGCGAGCGGCGTGCCGAACTGCGCCGAGACCGCGGCGGCATAGGCCACCACCCATTCGTCGGTGAGCTTGTACTTGTCCAGGTAGGACAAATACTGCTCGGCCTTGAAGGCGTTGGTCTGGCCGGCGGCGCGCATCACCACCAGGTTGTAGCGCCAGCCAGTATTGGCGATGGGGGCACTACCCAGATCGACGGCAGTCTGAGCCGGGGCAGGGGCAGCAGAAAGCAGGGCGCAAGCCAGCACAGCCGCGGCAAGAACTGCCGCGCCTCGAACGCGAACCATAGACACCTCAATGGATTGATGAGGAACGCCGACGGCACCGCAGGAAGAGGCTGACCCGCGCGCAGAGACATCGCACCGTCTGCGGTCTGCAGACGGTGCGATGTCTAGCCATGTCTTGGGGCAGGAAGGTGCCGAGCCACCCGGTAGATGGGCGTCGCTGCGCGAGTGTCTAGATTGTGATCACAAAAATTTCCAGAAGATTTTTTGTAATCCTGCAACGCTATTATTCATATCTTGAATAAACCCTAAAGATACTACTATGACATCTTCTTCATCTACATCTGTGCTCAGCTTGCCGTCAAGTTGAGGTGCCGCCGTCGGGTACCGCTACCCATGCCGGCCCTGATCCCACGGGCGATCACCACCCGGCATCCCTGCGCGAGCGTCGGTGGACGAACCCGGGGCTCTTTGGCCGTGGTTCATAGCCAGATCATTCGAACGAATCGAACAGGTGTTGCGCGGCCCCGGCTCGTGCAGGCGGTCCAGAGCGCGCCTGTACGGATGACCCGAACCTGTCGCTTCCATATATCAGCTTCCGGTTCGGCCCGACGAAGGCCGATCGCGTCACCCCCCTGATCCGGCGAGCCGGCCGGGCAGCATCCTGCGGCCGGACCCGGGGCCGATCCGGGCCCGCTTGATCGCGGGGCACTTCCTGGCCAAGACGGCAGCAGCAATGGAGGAGCGGCACGGTGACGGAATCCTATGATGCCATCATCATCGGTGGCGGACACAACGGGCTGGTCTGCGCGGCTTATCTCGCCAAGGCCGGGCTGAAGCCGCTGGTCCTGGAGCGCCGCCCGGTGTTCGGCGGGGCAGCCGTGACCGAGGAGATCGCGCCGGGCTTCCGGGCGTCGATCTTCTCCTACCTAATGAGCATCCTCCACCCGCGCATCCAGGCGGACCTGGAACTCAAGCGCCATGGCCTCCAGATCATGCCGTGCAGCGACATGCTCTCCCCGCTGGACGACGGCGACTACATCGTCTTCTCCGACAACGTCCAGCGCACCCAGGAAAGCTTCGCCCGCTTCAACAAGAAGGACGCGGCGATCTATGCCGAGTTCGACCGGTTCCTGAACGAGAACGCCAACGTCTTCCGCAAGCTGCTCTGGGAGACGCCGTTCGACCCGACCAAGCGGGACTGGAAGACGGTCAAGCAGATGTTCGGCTTCGCGAAGCGCAACCGGAAGTACGGCGACAAGTTCTTCCGGGTCTACGACATGCTCACCATGAGCGCCTACGACTTCCTGTCGAAATGGTTCGAGGACGACCGGATCAAGGCGGTGCTGGCCTATTACGCCTCGATCGGCACGTTCGCCGGGCCCAAGACGCCCGGCAGCGCCTATGTCATCATGCATCATGTGATGGGCGAGAACGCCGGGGCCGGCGGCTGGGGCTTCATCCGGGGCGGCCAGGGCGCCATCTCCGCCTCGATCGCCGCCGCGGCCACCGAGCATGGTGCCAAGATCCTCACCGACAGCCCGGTCAGGGAGGTCCGGGTGGTGGACGGGCGGGTACGCGGCGTGCTGACCGAGGACGGCCGGGAATACCAGGCGCCGATCGTGATCTCCAACGCCCACGCCAAGATCCTCTATCTGAACCTGGTGGGCGAGCGGCACCTGCCCGCGGACGTGGTGCGCGACATCAAGACCTATCGGAGCTTCTCCACGGCGTTCAAGGCCAACCTCGCGGTCGAGCGGCCACCGCAATACAGCTGCCTGGACCGGGTGCTGAAGGACGGGGCGCTGGGGAACTGGACCTATCCCACCTATGTCCACATCGCCCCGGACATCGACTATCTGGAGCGGGCCTATGACGACGCCAAGCATGGCTGGTACTCGTCGGCCCCCTTCATCACCCCGGTGGTGCCGACCATCGTCGACGACACCCTGGCGCCCAAGGGCAAGCATGTCGTCAACCTGTTCGGCGGCCATGCGCCCTACGAGCTGAAGAACGGCGACTGGGCGACCGAGAAGGACAAGTTCCGCAAGACCGTGCTGGACACGATGGACCGGTTCGCGCCGGGCTTCTCCAGCGACATCATCGGCGGCCAGTTCCTGGTCGCCCAGGACATCGAGAACATCGTCCATCTGCCGCAGGGCCACATCTTCCAGGGCGAGCTCAGCGCCGACCAGCTGTTCTTCAAGCGCCCGGTCCCGCACCATGCCGACTATCGCACGCCGATCCACGGCCTCTATCTGTGCGGCGCCTCGACTCATCCGGGCGGCGGCGTGTCCGGCATCAACGGCTACAATGCCGCGCGCGAGATCCTGGCCGACCGGGGAACGAAGTCGAACATGGGCTATGCGGCAAGCTGACCCGTCCGGCCCACGGGGCAGCGAGAGGCTGACCGGCGCTCCGGCCTGGCGATCCGCTTGCGCCCGATATGGTCAAAGAGGTGGCTTGCCGCATCCAGGACGACGATGACGAGGACCGGCAGCATCGGGCGCAGTCGAGGGCTGCCCGTGATGCGCCGGGTTCGTTTCGTACGGCCGGGCTCACTTCATGCCGCATCTCAGGACGCCTCCGCTACCGGCCCGGGCAGTGGTATCGCGGATGGGCGACACCAGCGGGCTGCTGGTCGCCCGGCCGGCATCGCCCGGGACGGGGAAGATCAGAGACTGGCCGGCTTCAGCCGCTTGCCTCGCGGCTGGCCGGCAGGACTGGCATCAGGCGAGCGCAGCCGCACCTTGCCCAGGACCAGCAGGGTTGCGAGCAGCAGGACCAAGCTGGCGGCGGCGAAGACGCCGGCAGCCCCGCTCATGTCGAAGATCGCGCCACCACCCGCGGCACCAAGCGCGATGGCCAGCTGGACCGCCGCGACGACCAGGCCGCCGGCGCTTTCCGCCTCGTCGGGTACCGTGCGGGTGACCCAGGTGGACCAGGCGACGGGTACCGCGCCAAAGGCCAGGCCCCACAGCGCCACCATCAGGAAGGCGGCGACCGGCGCGGGATCGAGCATGACGAGGCCCAGGCCGAGCGCGGCCATCAGGAGGGGCATCGATACCAGGGTCAGGCGCAGGCTGCGCTCCAGGAACAGGCCGGCCAGCAGCGTGCCGGCGAAGTTGGCGAGGCCGAAGCCCAGCAGGATCCCGGATACGGCCGCGATGCCCGCACCGGTCGCTGCCTCGAGATAGGGGCGCAGATAGGTGAAGAAGGCGAAATGGCCGGTGAACACCAGGACCACCGCGATCATGCCGGCGGCGACGCCGGGACGCAGCAGCACCTCGACCAGGGTGCGCAGGCGGGTGGCACCGCTCGGCGCCATGCTCGGCAGGGTCAGGAACTGCACGACGAGCGTCACGAGCGCCAGGGCGGCTGCGACCAGGAATACGCTGCGCCAGCCGAGTGCGTCGCCCAGATAGCTGCCGACCGGTGCCGCCAGGATCGTCGCGGCTGAGACGCCGCTGAAGATCATCGACAGGGCACGCGGCACCAGTGCCGGCGGAACCAGGCGCATCGCGACCGCAGCCGACATGGTCCAGAAGCCGCCGAGTGCGATGCCCAGCAGCACCCGGCCGAGCAGGAGGAGCGGCAGGCCGTCGGCGAACGCGACCAGGAGGTTCGAGCCGATCAGCAGGACGGAGAAGGCCAGGAGCACCAGGCGCCGGTCCAACCGCCGCGTCGCAGTGGCGATCAGGAGGCTCGTGACCAGCGCCACCAGCGCGGTGGCGGTCACGGCCTGACCTGCGACCCCCTCGGTGATTCCGAGTTCGCGCGCGATCGGCGGCAGCAGGCTCGCCGGCAGAAACTCGGCGGTCACCAGCCCGAACACGCCGAGCGCCATCGAGATCACGGCTGGCCAGGCCGGTTGGTCCGGTGTCGCCATGGTTGAGGGCTCGCTGGTCTGTCTGCTCATCCGGTCATCCTCTCCCCACGCGGGGGGTGTCACTCCGGCCAAAGGTTAGGATCGACATTCCGTACGAACTATGCCACCAGATCCGGCATGATTGATCGATCGTCCGAAACTGCTGCACAGCCCCACCGGCCGCAGCTGGCACCCGACCTGGTGAGCGAGCTGCTCATGGGCATGCGCCTGCAGGGTGTGCGGTACCGGCGCATCGAGGTGACGCCCCCCTTCGGCATCAGCTTCGGCCGGGAGGAAGGCCGCGCTCAGTTCCATTTCGTCGTGCGCGGCGAACCTGTGCTGCGCAGCCCCGGCGGCGGGGTCCATGCACTGGCACCGGGATCTGCCGTGCTGCTGCCGCGCGGTGGTGCGCACGACCTCCTGTCCGCGCCGGACCTGCCGAGCCGCGACATCGCGAGCTTCGCACAGGACTGCCTCTGCCGGACCGTCAGCACCGTGCAGTGGTGCGACAGCGAGGCGTGCCGGTCGAAGAACACGGTGATCTTCAGCGGCAGCATGGAGCTCGACCTCGGCAGCATGCACCCGCTCGTCGCACTGATGCCCGAGGTGATGTCGGTGGGCACGCTGCTCGCGCGCTACCCGGAGATCCTGCCCATGCTGGAGGCGATGGAACGCGAGGCCCAGGGCGAGCGGGCCGGATTCGCCGGGATCCTGGCACGGCTCGCCGACGTGGTGGCCGCGTTCATCGTCCGCGGCTGGGTGGAGTGCGGCTGCGGCGATGCGTCGGGCTGGGTCGAGGCCCTGCGCGACCCGCGGCTCGGCCGGGTGATCGCGGCCGTGCATCGCGATCCCGGGCGGCGGTGGACGGTGGCCGAGCTGGCGGCAGAGATGGGCAGCTCCCGCTCGGTGTTCGCGGAGCGGTTCCTGGCCATGACCGGCATGACCCCGGTCCGCTACCTGACCGAGCTGCGCATGCGTCTGGCCGCGCAGTGGATCGGCCGCGACCGCGTTCCAATCGAGACCGCGGCGTACCGGCTGGGCTATGGCTCGCAGGCTGCCTTCAGCCGTGCCTTCAAGCGGGTGGTCGGGCAGCCACCTGGGATGGTGCGGACACCGGCGGAGCAGGCTGCCGCGCAGGCCTGACCGGCCGCACTTGCCGCTGGTAAGGATTTTCCTTACATAGCAGGCAGCAGGAGGCGGCTCCATGATCACCAGCAGGATCACCAGCAAGGCACAGACCACCATCCCCCAGCCGGTGCGGGCGGCACTCGACCTGAAGACCGGCGACGAACTGGTCTACCAGATCGAGGAGGACCGGGTGATCATCACCAAGCCCAGGCAGCGCCCGGCCGAGGATCCGTTCGTCACGTTCAAGGAATGGGAGAGCGAGGCGGACCAGGAGGCTTATGCCGGGTTCTGAGCCGGGCCTGGCACCGGGCGACATCGTCCGGGTCCCCTTCCCCTATATCGACCGCAACCGCCGCCAGCACCGCCCGGCTCTGGTCGTCTCCCGGGGCGGGATCGGCCCCGAAGGCAGCCTGCTCTGGGTGGTGATGATCACCAGTGCGGCCAACCAGGGCTGGGCAGACGACATCCTGATCGAGGATCACGAATCGGTGGGCCTTCCGGTGGCCTCGGTGATCCGGCCGGTCAAGATCGCCACCATCGAAACCATACGGGCAGAGCGGGTCGGCCGGTTGCCGGAGCCGGCCTTCGCGCGGGTGCGCTCCATCCTGGCCGGCCTGCTGGACGCGGCCCATTGAAGATCAAGGCTGCGACACAAGACGGGAGAACGACATGGCCGATCGCTTCGACATGACCGGCAAGGTGGCGCTGGTCACCGGTGCATCCGGCGGGCTCGGCCGGCATTTCGCAAGCGTGCTGGCCCTGGCGGGCGCCGAGGTCGTGCTGGCCGCACGGCGGCAGGACGCACTGGCCGAGGCGGCGGACAGGATCGAGGCAGCAGGCGGCAGGGCCCGCACGGTCGGCCTCGACGTCACGGATGCGCGGTCGGTAGATCAGGCCTTTCAGGAAGCCGGGCCAGTCGACGTGCTGATCAACAATTCCGGCGTCACCGCCACGGTCACTGCCGTCGAGATGGAGGAGGCCGACTGGGACCGGATCGTCGACACCAACCTGAAGGGTGCCTGGCTCGTGGCGCGCGCCTTCGCCCGCCAGGCGATCGCGGCCAAGCACGAGGGTGCGATCGTCAACATCGCCTCGATCCTGGGCCTGCGCGTGGCGGGCCATCTCTCGGCCTATGCCGCATCCAAGGCCGGCCTGATCCAGCTCACCCAGACCATGGCGCTGGAGCTGGCCCGCCACCAGATCCGGGTGAACGCGCTCGCACCCGGCTATATCGAGACCGACATCAACCGCGATTTCTTTCAGAGCGAGCGTGGCAAGGCCCTGATCGCCCGCATCCCGCAGCGCCGCCTGGGCCAGGAGGAGGACCTGGACGGGCCGCTCCTCCTGCTGGCCAGCGATGCCTCGCGGTTCATGACCGGGTCGGTCGTCGCGGTCGACGGGGGGCACCTGGTCAGCTCGCTCTGAGCCGCCTCCCCTCGCCTCAGACGCCCGGCTGCGGGCGCATGTCGGCGGGATCGATCCCGGCCACCGCCACCGGCTTCTTCATCGCGTCGCGGCGGAACGGCTCGCCCAGCTCCTGGTTCAGGATCACCTCGATGAAGACCGTCTCGCCCTTCATCTGGGCCGTACAGGCCATGCCCAGCGCCTCGGTCAGCTCGGCCGGGCTGCGCACCTGCACGCCCTTCAGGCCGCAGGCATCGGCGACCTTGGCATAGCTGAGCTTCGGATTCAGCTCGGTACCGACGAAGTTGTTGTCGAACCAGAGCGTCGTGTTGCGCTTCTCGGCGCCCCATTGGTAGTTGCGGAAGATCACCATGGTGATCGCCGGCCAGCCGTCGCGGCCGATCGAGGTCATCTCGTTCATCGAGATGCCGAACGCGCCGTCGCCGGCGAAGCCCACCACCGGTACGTCCGGGCAGCCGATCTTGGCGCCGACGATCGAGGGCAGGCCGTAGCCGCAGGGACCGAACAGGCCGGGTGCCAGATATTTGCGGCCCTGTTCGAAGTTCGGATAGGCGTTGCCGATGGCACAGTTGTTGCCGATGTCGGTGGAGATGATGGCGTCTGCCGGCAGCGCCGCCTGAATCGCCCGCCAGGCTTGGCGCGGCGACATGCGGTCCGGCTCGCGGGCGCGCACGTCGGCGTTCCAGCTGGTGCCGGGATCGTCGTCCTCGTGATCCATCGAGGAGAGTTCCTGGAGCCAGGCCGAGCGGGTCTGGTGGATGAGCGCCTGGCGCTCGGCCCGTCCGGCATCACCCGCCTCGGGCGAGAGCTGATCCAGGATCGCCTGCGCCACCTGCTTGGCGTCGCCGCAGATGCCGACCGTGATCCGCTTGGTGAGCCCGATCCGGTCGGGATTGATGTCGACCTGGATGATCCTGGCCTGCTTCGGCCAGTAGTCGATGCCATAGCCCGGCAGGGTCGAGAACGGGTTGAGCCTCGTGCCGAGCGCCAGCACCACGTCGGCCTTGGCGATCAGCTCCATGGCGGCCTTGGAGCCGTTATAGCCCAGCGGGCCCACGGCCAGGCGGTGGCTGCCGGGGAAAGCGTCGTTATGCTGGTAGCCGGCGCAGACCGGCGCATCCAGCCGCTCGGCCAGTGCCACCGATTCCGGGATCGCACCGCCAATTACCACGCCCGCACCGTTCAGGATCACGGGAAACCGTGCCTCCGACAGGAGCTTCGCCGCTTCTGCGATCGCCTCCCGGCCGCCGGCCGGCCGTTCCAGCCGCACGATCTGCGGCAGCTCGATGTCGATTACCTGGGTCCAGAAGTCGCGCGGGACGTTGATCTGCGCTGGGGCGGAGCCACGCCAGGCCTTCTCGATCACCCGGTTCAGCACCTCGGCGATCCGGGTGGGATCGCGCACCTCCTCCTGGTAGCAGACCATGTCCTGGAACAGCGCCATCTGCGGCACTTCCTGAAAGCCGCCCTGCCCCATCGTCCGGTTCGCCGCCTGGGGCGTGACCAGCAGCATCGGGGTGTGGTTCCAGTAGGCGGTCTTGACCGCGGTCACGAAGCCGGTGACGCCCGGACCGTTCTGGGCGATCGCCATGCCCATCCTGCCGCTGGCACGCGTGTAGCCGTCGCACATGATCCCGGCATTGCTCTCGTGCGCGCAATCCCAGAACGTGATGCCAGCCTTGGGGAACAGGTCGGAGACCGGCATCATCGCCGAGCCGATGATGCCGAACGCATGCTGGATGCCGTGCATCTGCAGGACTTTGACGAAGGCTTCTTCGGTGGTCATCTTCATGGCTGCGAACCCCCTCCCTGATCGGCTGCACCGAGCATCGATGACCCGAAGCTGTCGGCAGTCGCGGCGCTTGTCGATCACGATGTTGTCGGACCGCCGGCCCTGATCCAGACCGGGCCGGAACGACCGGCCGTCCAGCCAAGGTGCCCATGCCCGCCACCACGATCGACCCTGCTCGCACGCCCGCCGATCTCGCCATGGTCGCCGACCTGTTCCGTGCCTATGCCGGTTCACTGTCGGTCGACCTCGCCTACCAGGACTTCGCCGCAGAGCTGGCGGGACTGCCTGGCAGCTACGCGCCGCCTTCGGGCGCCCTGCTGCTCGCCCGCGACGCAGCCGGCCAGGCGCTTGGCTGCGTCGCAGTGCGGCCGCTCGACCCGCCGGTGGTGTGCGAGATGAAGCGGCTGTTTGTGGCACCGGACGGCCGGGGCCTGGGGCTCGGGCGGGCTCTGGTCGAGGCCGCGCTCGCGGCTGCCAGAACTGCTGGCTACCGCGAGATGCGGCTGGATACGCTGCCCGACATGACAGCCGCCATCGCGCTCTACCGGCAGATGGGCTTCCGGCCGATCCCGGCCTATTACGACACCCCGGTGACGGGCACATTGTTCCTGGGCCGGTCCCTTCAGGACGATGCTGCCGTCTAGCCGCGGTGCCATGGGTGCTGGCGGCGCGTCCTGCGGACCTGCTGTCCAAGGCTTTCCCGCACGTCATCGGAAGAACACGATAGTCACCGTACTCTGCGAACAGCACCGCATCGGCAACTGTTCTTAAACTCCCTGCATCCCGACTGCCTGCGGATGACAGGACCATGATCACCGCCGACCAGGCTCATGACGTCGTCGCCGCGTCCAGATCGATGGCGGCGGAACTGGGTGTGACCGTGAACATCGCGGTGCTGGATGCCGGCGGCCACCTGAAGGCCTTCTGCCGGATGGATGGCGCCGTGCTCGGCTCCATCGACGTGGCGATGCGCAAGGCGCGCACCGCCGTCCTGTTCGGGTGCGAAAGCGAGGCCGTCTGGGAGTATTGCCGGCCGGGTGCTGCCGCGCCCGCGCTGGAACTCAGCAATGACGGCCTCGCCCCCTACGCAGGCGGCATCCCGCTCCGCGCCGCGGGCGGCACGCTGGTCGGCGCCGTCGGGGTCTCCGGTGCCGCGATCGCCCAGGATCTGGAGATCGCGCGGGCCGGTGCGGCCGCCTGCCGGACCTGACCAGTCCCCTGATCCCGTACGCCACAGGGCGACCATTGCCACGGCACATCCTCCAGAGGATCCAGCCCCATGTCCAAGACCATCCTCGTCACCGGCGCCGGCTCGGGCTTCGGCAAGGCCGCCGCCATCGGCATGGCCAGGAACGGCCACACCGTCATCGCCACGGTGCACGTCGCCTCACAGGTGACACCACTTCGGGAGGAAGCGGGGGCCCTCGACCTGCGCAACTTTCAGGTCGAGCGCCTCGACCTGACCGATCCTTACGACATCGCCCAGGCGCAGGGCTTCGACATCGACGTGCTCTGGAACAATGCCGGCATGGGCGAGGCCGGACCGGTGTTCGAGATCCCGCTCGACCTCGTGCGCAAGAACTACGAGGTCAACGTCTTCCTGCCCCTGCAGCTCACCCAGGGCTTCGTGCGCAAGTGGATCGACGCGCAGAAGCCGGCCAAGATCGTGTTCACCTCCTCGATGGGCGGCCTGTTCACGCCGGCCAACTGGGGCGTGTACGTCTCGACCAAGCATGCGCTGGAAGCGGTCGCGGAGGCATTGCAGCAGGAACTGCGACCGTTCGGGATCAAGGTCCAGACCATCAATCCCGGTGCCTTCTATACCGGCTACAACGAGACGATGGCCGACGCACCGTTCCGCTGGCTGGATGATGCCAGGCACGTCACCAGGCGCGCCGCGCTGCGCGCCGAGTTCGATCGGTTCCTGCAGGCACCGGACGGCCGCATGGACGCGCAGGAGATGATCGAGCGGATGATCGAGATCGTGCCAGCGGACAGCGGCCGGTTCCGCAATGTCGTGCCCAAGGCCACCGAGGACATGCTGAAGGCGCATCAGTTGGCCGCCTGGGAGAACCCGATCTGAAACCGGCACCTGGCCAGGAGACAGACCACCGTGCGCATGGTCACATTCACTCCCCTTCTTGTGGTCGGCTCACTCATGGGAAGCTTCGGCATGGCTCAGGCTGACGGAAGCGTGGCAGAATGCAACAAGGCGATCGTCCGGGCGAGCTTCGATGCCTGGCGTGCCGGGACCGGCAGCCCCTTCGAGCTGCTGGCCGAGGACGCGACCTGGACCATCACCGGCAATTCGGCGGCAGCCGGCAGCTATGCCGGCAAGGAGGCCTTCCTGAGCGAGGTCATCCGGCCGTTCAACGCCCGCATGAGCGTCGGCCTCAAGCCTGCGATCCAGGGCATCTATGCCGACGGCGACACGGTGATCGTCCTGTTCGACGCCAGCGGAACCGCACGGGACGGGCGGACCTATGCCAACAGCTACGCCTGGTTCCTCGACATGCAGAGTGGCCTGATCGTCCGGGCGCGGGCCTTCTTCGACAGCATCGCCTTCGATGATCTGTGGGCCCGGGTGAAGCCCGGACCGTAGGGCTGATCACAGTCTTCGGCCGATATCTGGCCTGCGGCGCCATTCTGACGCATAACCTCTTCGGTCCGAAGCCGGGACTTCCTGCCGGCGGGCGCGTTCATCGGGGGCAGCGATGAGTGGGATGGCTGCGGCTCACCGCCATGCTCCATTGGACCTGCCCGCGCGGGACGGTGGCGACCTCCGGTCGTCACCGCAGCGCCGGGCCTTCGAGATCTGTCGCGGCGTGATCGCAGGACCTCTGCCGACCGCCGCGGAGATCCCGGAGCACGGCACCCTGCTCACGGCCCGGTGGCTGCACCGCGAGATGCACGAGGTGATCCCGGCCCTGCCGGTGCACACGATCGGTGTCTATTACGGGATGCCATCGTCCCGGGTCTGGCAGTGCGGCCACCTGCGCCTTGCCGGCGTGGGCCGTCCCGGCAGGGTGGCCGTGGTGCCGGCGGACTGGGGCGGCTACTGGGACATCGACCAGGGATCGTCGCTGTCCTACGTGCTGCTCAGTGACGCGCGCCTTCAGGCCTTCGCGGCACCGCTCACGCGCGGCCGCCGGGTGGAACTCCTGCCGCGCGTCGGTGAACCGGACGCGATCGGTGCGCACATCCTGCGGGCACTTGGGCGCCTTGCCGGCCGGCCGGATCGCGCGAAGCGGCTGCTGGCCGAGCAGGCGCTCGACCTGCTGTGCACCCATCTGATGCGGGTCCACTCGTCCTTATGCCAGCCCGCGGTACGCTCATCCGCAAGCGGCCTGCCCGCCTGGCAGCTCCGGCGCGTGACCAGCTACATGGCCGAGCGGCTGGGCGAGGATGTCGGGCTGGACGAGCTGGCGGAGCTGATCTCGCTGAGCCGCTCCCATTTCTGCACGGCATTCCGCCATGCGACCGGCACCACACCGCATGCCTGGCTGACGCGGCTGCGGCTGGAGCGCGCCCAGGAGATGCTGCGCGACCCGCGGATCAGGATCATCGATGTGGGACTGGCGGTGGGCTACCAGACGCCATCCGCCTTTGCGGCCGCGTTCCGCCGCTTCACCGGCACCAGTCCCTCGGCCTATCGCCGGCAGGTCTGACCCCCGGCTGCCGCGGCAAAGACGGATTTAGCCCAGCGCCCGCGCCCGCGCCCGCTCGCGCAGCTCGAACTTCTGGATCTTGCCGGTCGAGGTCTTGGGCAGGGCGCCGAACACCACGGTGCGCGGGCACTTGAAATGGGCGAGATTGGCCCGGCAGAAGCCGATCACGTCCTCGGCCGTGACCTCGCCGGCCTCGGGCTTGAGCGTGACGAAGGCGCAGGGGGTCTCACCCCATTTCTCGTCGGGCCTGGCCACCACCGCCGCCTCCATGATCGCGGGGTGACGGTAGAGCACTTCCTCGACCTCGAGCGAGCTGATGTTCTCCCCACCCGAGATGATGATGTCCTTGGCGCGGTCCTTGACCTCGACATAGCCGTCCGGGTGGAGCACGGCGAGGTCGCCGGTGTGCAGCCAGCCATCGGCGAGCGTCCGGTCGGTCTCAGCCGGGTTCTTGAAATAGCCCTTCATCACCGTGTTGCCACGCAGGGCCAGTTCGCCCAGCGTCTGGCCGTCGGCCGGTACCGGCTGGCCGGTCGTGGTGTCGAGCACGGTCTGGGCCTGCATGGTCAGGTTGCGCACGCCCTGGCGCGCCATCAGGAGGCCGCGCTCCTCCAGCGGCAATCCCGCCCAGGCTTCCTGCGGAGCGCAGCCGGTGGAGGGGCCGTAGCACTCGGTCATGCCGTAGAGATGGGTGAGCCGGAAGCCCATACGCTCCATGGCAGCGATCACCGCGCTGGGCGGCGCCGCCCCGCCGGTCGCCACCTCGACCGGACCATGCTCGAAACGTGCCGACTTCGCTTCCGGCGCATGGATCAGCATGGTCAGTACCACCGGCGCCGCACACAAATGCGTCACCCGATGCTCCCGGATCAGCTGGAAGATCCGGGCCGGGTCGATCTGCGGCAGGCAGATGTGCCGGGCACCCACGGCCGTGACCGCCCAGGGATAGGTCCAGCCGTTGCAGTGGAACATCGGCAGGGTCCAGAGATAGACCGATTCCGGGCGCAGGCCGAAGGTGATCACGTTGCCGAGCGCGTTCAGATAAGCGCCACGGTGATGGTAGAGGGCGCCCTTGGGATTGCCGGTGGTGCCGGACGTGTAGTTGAGTGCGATCGAGTCCCACTCGTCCCGCGGCCCTTGCCAGGAGGCGGGCGTGGCGCCTGCCAGGGCCTCGTCATAGTCCATCGCACCCAGCCGGGCACAGGCTTCCGGATCGGCACCGATTGCCACCAGCTTCGGGCGGTCCCTGCCCTGCCCCAGGGCCGCCTCGGCCACCGGCAGCAAGCTGACATGGACGATGAAGACCCGCGCCTCGGCATGAGCGAGGATTCCTGCCACCGCCTGCGGATCGAGCCTCGTGTTGATCGCGTTCAGGACGGCACCGGCAAGCGGCACACCGAAATGGGCCTCCAGCATCTCCGGCACGTTTGGTGCCAGCACCGACACGACCTCGCCATGGCCGACGCCCAGCTCCCGGAGCAGGCCAGCCAGCCGCCGGGCGCGGCCGCGCAGCTCCGCATAGGTCAGCTGCCGGGCATCGTGCACCACCGCGACCTTGTCGGGGTACACATCGGCGGAACGGTCGAGGAAATCGAGCGGGCTGAGTGCCGTCCAGTTCGCCCCACGCGGTGCCAGTCCGTCACCCACCATGCCGCCTCCCCTCGCCTGGAGTTCCTTGACACGCTCCGGCATTTCTGTCGGACTGTCGGACAAACCCGACAGCCGGTCAAGGGGCGCCGGGGCAGCAGGAGGCGACATGGCGGGATCGGACGAGATCGGCACGATCACCGGGACGCTCGACTTCGACCCGCTGCGCCTGCGCCGGTTCCTGTCGGGCGCCCTGGAAGGGGTGCAGGGCCCGATGTCGGTCGAGCGGATCGGCGGTGGCCAGTCCAACCCCACCTATTTCGTCAGCTTCCCGGATCAGCGCCTGGTCCTGCGCAAGCGCCCGGCCGGGCCCACCCTGCCATCGGCCCATGCGGTGGATCGCGAGTACCGCGTCCTGAACGCGCTGGCCACGACCGACGTGCCGGTGCCGCGGCCGCTTCTGTTCCATGCCGACCCGGACGTGGTGGGCACGCCCTTCTACCTGATGGAGCGGCTGGACGGGCGGGTATTCGATCAGTGTGCCCTGCCCGGCCTGACGTCGCCCGAGCGGCGCGGCATCTATCTGGGCATGGCTGATGCCCTCGCCCGGCTCCATGCGGTCGATCCCGAGGAAGTGGGCCTCAGCGACTATAGCCGGCCCGGCAGCTATTTCGCCCGCCAGCTCGCCCGCTGGTCGCGCCAGTGGCGGGAGTCGCCGACCGACGACATTCAGGCCCTCGATGAGCTGGTCGCCTGGCTGGAAGGACACCTGCCCCCGGATGATGGCCGGGTCGCGATCGCGCATGGCGACTTCCGCCTGGGCAACCTCCTGTTCCACCCGAGTGAGCCACGGGTGATCGGCATTCTCGACTGGGAGCTGTCGACACTCGGCCATCCGCTGGCCGATCTCGGCTTCTGCTGCATGACCTGGCATACCGCGCCGGACGAGTATGGCGGCATTCTGGGCCTGGACCATGCGGCTCTGGGCATCCCGTCGGTCGACGAGTTCGTGCAGCGCTACCAGCTGCAGGCCAAGCCCGCGGGCGAGCTCCAGCCTTTCCACGTCGTGTTCGCCCTGTTCCGCTTCGCCGTGATCTTCGTCGGCATCGCGGACCGGGCGCGCCAGGGCAATGCCGCGGGCAGCAATGCCGGCGAGATCGGGCGGCTGGCCGGGAACTTCGCCGGCCGGGCCCTCGACCTCGCCAGAGCCAGTTGATCGGAGCCAGGAGACCCATGGATTTCGCCTACTCGCCCAAGGTCGAGGAACTGCGCACGCGGCTTCAGGTCTTCATGGCCGACCATGTCCTGCCGGAGCATCGGCGCTGGACCAGGCTGGCCGAGGCCGGCACCTACCCTCTGGAGGTGATCGAGCCGCTGAAGGAGCGGGCGCGGGCAGACGGCCTGTGGAACCTGTTCCTGCCGGGCCTGAAGCCCGATGAGCCCGGCACGCGGCTGACCAATCTCGAATATGCGCCGCTGGCCGAGATCATGGGCCGGATCCCCTGGGCGTCGGAAGTTTTCAACTGCAACGCCCCCGACACCGGGAACATGGAGATCCTGCACCTCTTCGCCACGCCGGAGCAGCGGCAATGCTGGCTGGACCCGTTGCTGAGGGGCGAGATCCGCTCGGTCGTCTCGATCACCGAGCCGGACGTCGCCTCCTCCGATCCGACCAACCTCGAAACCCGGATCCGTCGGGACGGCGACCACTACGTTATCAACGGTCGCAAATGGTTCAACACCGGAGCGCTCCATCCCAACGCGAAGTTCGTGCTGGTGATGGGCGTCTCCAACCATGAGCCGGATGCACCGCGCCATCAGCGTCATTCCTTCGTGATCGTGCCGATGGATGCGCCGGGCTTCCGCGTCGTGCGCAACGTGCCGATCATGAACCACCACTCCCCTGAAGGACATTGCGAGGTCCTGTTCCAGGACGTCCGGGTGCCGGTGACCAACCTGCTGGGCGAGGAACACGCCGGTTTCGCCATTGCCCAGGCGCGGCTCGGTCCCGGGCGGATCCATCACTGCATGCGCACGATCGGCCAGTGCGAGCTGGCGCTGGAGCTGATGTGCCAGCGTGCCCGCGAGCGCAAGGTGTTCGGCCGGCACCTGTCGGACTTCGCCAACAACCAGGACGCCATCGCGCTGTCCCGCCTGGAGATCGACCAGGCGCGCCTGCTCTGCCTGCGCGCGGCCTGGCTGATGGACACGAACGGCAACCAGGCGGCCAGGGTCGACGTCTCGGCCATCAAGGTCGTCGCGGCAAGGCTGCAGACGACCGTGCTGGACCGGGCGATCCAGATCTTCGGCGCCATGGGCCTCTCCAACGACACGCCGCTGGCCTACTTGTGGACCTGGGGCCGGGCGCTGCGCTTCATCGACGGGCCGGACGAGGTCCATCTGCGCGTCGTCTCGCGCCACGAGCTGAACAAGGCGAAGCAGGAGCCGGTGGACCTGTCCGCCTACTTCACGCCGCCCGGGCCCGACGGCAGGTGATGGACGTGCCGATCGAGCGGCTGACGCCGGCGCCGGCCTACCAGGCGGTCTCGCGCACGCTGGAACGGCTGATCGTGAGCGGCCAGCTCAAGCAGGGCGAGGCACTGCCGAGCGAGACCGAGCTGGCGGGTCGGTTCGGCGTCAACCGCTCGACGGTGCGGGAGGGCATCCGGCAATTGGAGGCCCAGGGGCTCCTGCGCCGGGATGGCCGGAAGCGCCTGCTGGTCTCCCGGCCGGGCCAGGCCGAGCTGGCGTCCAGGGCCAGCCGGGCGATGCTGCTGGAGCAGGTCACCTTCCGCGAGCTCTGGGAAGTGGCGCTGGCGCTGGAGCCCCTGGCGGCCGGGCTCGCCGCCGAGCGTCATCAGCACGACCTGCTCCAGCGCCTGGAAGCCAATCTCGCGCAGACCGAGGCGGCGATCGCGGCGGGACAGTCGCCGGTGGCGCTGGACATGGAGTTCCACAGCCTGGTGGCAGCCGCCACCCAGAACCGCGCCCTGATCCTGGCGCGCGAGCCGATCGGGTTCCTGCTCTACCCCGCCTGCCAGGCGATCGGCTCGCAACTGCCGCAGACCGGTACCGGCTTGGCCCAGGCACACCGGCAGGTGGTGGCAGCGATCGGCAGGCGCGACCGTGCTGCCGCTGCCGCCTGGATGGCGGAACATATCACCGACCTCAGGCGTGCCTGGGAACTCGACCAGCTGGACCTGGATGGCCTGCCAGTGGCTGCCGGACAACCTGCTTGGTAGCTGCCCTGCGGAGGAAGTTGGCTCCAGACGGTTCCGACCGGCACCTTGGTCTCCTGCCCTCGCCTTTCCTGGCGGGACCGGCTGGACCAACGTTCGCAAGACTGTACAGGCCGCTGGCGCAGCTCGGGCGTTAGATGGTTTATCTAGATAGGTTAGATGGTTAAGGCGTCCTGCACAGAGCGTAAGTGTCGGAGAACGCTGGGCTTCTGTCCGGCGCTACGTTCCCGATGGGTCGCCTGATCGTTCCCGATGGATCGGGTGAGCCGTTCCCGAAGTGTCGGGGCTGCGTTCCCGATGGATCGGCTGCCGTTCCCGGAGTGTCGAAACCCTGAATTTCGGCAGGAACATGCGTTCGGGATTGAATCAGTTTCTGACGTCGATGGCGGAGGGACGTTCAAACTCTTTGCCCATGGAACCGCCTGTCGCAGAGACATACTCCTCGCCGTCACTCGACCCGACACTTCGGGAACAGCGCCGACGCAGTCGCGTGATGCTCCGACCGTCCGTTAGCCGGCGACGATGTGCCGGTTCCGGGCGTGGTGGCGTCGGACGAAGCCGATGAAGGCCGACTGGTAGTTGGCCGGGATGCGCGCGGGATCGCCATCTATCCAAGCGCGGAATTCGGCATGGAGCACGTCATAGTCCCATCCCGGGCACTCGGCGCGAAGCTGCGCGAGTGTCGCCTCGGTGACGGCACCGTCTTGGGGTGCGGGGTTCGCTCCGGCTTTGCGGGTCGTCCCCGGCCGACCCGCCCTCGCCTGCCCAGCGGGCGCGTGTGACCCCGTCTCCTGGCGCCGGCACATGCGCAGCGATGGCTCCGACCGGCCGGACCCGTGCTCCAGCTGCAGTGCGTAGCCCGGGAGCTCGTCGCGCTCGACGATCTTCGCGATCTCGAACTTGAAGCGCCGGTAGAGGCCCTCGGCGCCGCTCTTCTCGAACAGGGTGGGCAGCGAGATGGCAAAACCCTCCCCGCCTGCCCCGCCCGCATGCTTGCGCGCCACCTTGTACAGCCAGCGCTCCCGTCCGCCGCTGATGTCGAAATAGGCCCGGTCGATCGACAGGACGCCGCCGGTCATCAGCACGCCCTCGTAGAACCAGTTGGACAGCTCGATGGTCATGCCGCGGCTGCGCTCGGTCCGTTCGTCGACCAGCTGGGTCCAGCCGTCCAGCCAGGAGAAAGTGGCCTCGCGCCGGTTCTCGGCACGGATGTTGGTCTTGACCGTGGTCGCGACCAGCCGGTCCAGAGCCTGGCCCAGCAGCTCGTAGGCCCGCCCGGTGGTGGGCCGGCCGATCGCGCGGAGCAGGTCGTAGGGCATGAGGTTGAGCTTGCGCGGGATGTCGTTGCGGCCGCGGCGCGCCATGTCGGCCAGCAGGCTGGCACAGTAGATCAGGATGTCGGCGTCCCAGATGGTGGCCATCCCGTAGTCCGGGTTCGCCGAGACGTGCACCCAGAGCTTGCCGTCGGGCGAGCGGTAGTCGATCGGCTTGACCCGCTTGGACTTGGCCAGGGAGAAGAACGGCCGCTCCATCATCTCCCGCTGGTCGCGCAGCGGCAGGTCGGCGAGATAGGGCAGGAACAGGTCGATCTGCTCGGAGACGTGTACCCTGACTGGGTCCTTCATCGGCCGTTTCCCCGGGGAAACATGGTGGTGATGCGGCAGCCATGCGGCTCGTCGAAAAGGGGGCGAGGCTGAAGCGCTGGAGCGTTTCCCCGGGGAAACACTAGCGCAGCGGCCTCCGCCCCGGCGGGTCGAGCCGAGCCAGAAGCTGGCGGAAGCCCGCCACCAGTTCCTCCTCGTCGGCGCCTGAGCCGGCATGGAGGCGAATGGTCACGCCCTGGCGGTTGGCGGACTGGATCGACAAGGCAGTGCGGCCGAGCCGGCTCGTCACCACGAATGTGTCGGCCTGCACGTCGGCATCGTCCGTTGCCGGAGCCGTCAGCAGCCGGCGCAGGACGGCCGAAGCGGGCAGGGCGGGCTGGCCAGCCGTGCGGCGGGCCGCCTGTTCCCGGGCGATCTGCCTGGCCGCGGCGGTGATCGCCTTGGCGGCGGGCTCGCTGCCCAGTGCCTGCGCCAGCGTGTAGGCCGGCTTCATCGTGAGGTCGTAGACCGAGCCGAATGCCGCCAGCACCGCGTCCGGGATGGTCGCGACCTTGAGCGTCTTGGACAGCCAGCCCTTGGAGATGTTCAGCCGGTCCGCCATCCGGGTGACGTGGCCGCCATAATAGGTGCGCAGCGCCACAGCGTAGTTGCGGGCCCGCTCCAGGTCGGACACATCCTTGCGCACGCGGTTCTCGAGATCGGCCAGGCGGAACGCTGCCTCGTCGTCGAGCTGCGCCACCTGGGCCAGGAACTGCAGGTGCGGGTAGGAATGGGCGCGCAGCCAGCTGATCGACCAGTGCCGCCTGGTTCCGGCCACCACCTCGTAGTCGTGGTCCGGATCGTCGCTGATCCGCCGCACCACCGCCGGCACCTTCTGGCCGCCCTCGGCGATGATCGATTCGATCAGCTCGCGACAGTTCTCCTCGGTGAGCTGCGCGTAGAACCGGGCATTGCCCGGCCAGACCCGCACCCGCGCCGGATCCAGCCATAGCTGGGTCACCTGACGCACCTCGCCGGATTGGATCCGGGCCAGGGCTGATTCGCGGCTGAGCAGGGTAGTCGGCCGCACGCGCGGCTGCGGGGCAGGGGAGGGGGTTCCCTCCGTATCACCCTGGTCGTTGCCGAGAAGAGCCGCCAGATAGTCGGCCTGCTTACGCGCCATGAGCGACACTCCGGGAAGACGCCTGCGGGAACCCAGGCGGATGAAGCGCCTCAGGCGGTCGCATAAAGCACCTCCCCGGCACCGGCCGGCGTGATCCGGCCCCAGCCCTGGCGCACCAGCTGCTCCACCTGGCCCAGCGCCTCGTCGAGGTTGGCCCGGCAGCGCTTATGGGTCTTGGGCGTGCCGATCGGCTTTTCCAGCTCGTAGACCGTCATCATCCGCATGGCGGCATGGCTGATCTCCGCCGATTCCAGGATGGGGACGGGAAGCAGCGCCGGGCCGAAGGTCTGCTCCATGATCGCCCGCACCATCGCATGCGAGGGATCGTTGCCGTCCAGCTTGGAGCAGATCAGCCGCACGAAGCTGTAGTCGACGCTGATGCCGGCCGCCTCCAATTGCTGCAGCACCTGGTCCATCATCGACAGGAACTGCACGGTCGAGCAGAAATCCGGGGTCGTCGCGGCCAGCGGGATGAGCAGGGCATTGGCCGCCTGCATCACCGCCAAGGAGATGGTGCCGAGTGCCGGGGGCGGGTCGAGCAGCACGATGTCATAGCCCTGCGCCAGATCGGTCAGGCCCTGCTTCAACTTGCGGAACCGGGCGGCCAGCACCGACTGGCCGTCCGCACCGGACGCGGCCAGCTCGTACTCGATGTCGAACAGCTCGAGGTTGGACGGGATCAGGTCGACATTGCGCCAGGGCGTGCGCTTGACGGCGTAGGTCAGGTCCGCCTGGGTCGGCTCGATCGAGAGATAGGGATAGAGCGTCTCGTCGCGGGTGATGTTGAAGTGCGGGTTGAACCCGAATAGCGTAGTCGTGGTCGCCTGCGAATCGCAGTCCACCACCAGCACCCGATAACCCTGGACGGCCAGATAGTGAGCGAGATGGGTGGTGACGGTCGACTTGCCGACGCCGCCCTTGAAGTTCTGCACCGCGATGATCGCCGGCGGGTCCAGTTCCGCGCGCCTGGGGCTGGCCCCCAGCACCTCGCGCATGTGGAGCAGTTCCTCAATGCTGTAGCCGGGGCGGCGGCCATTCTCCGAGGGTGGGGGAGGGGGCAGGCGGCCGTCCTCCTCGGCCATCCGGATGCGGTTGGTGGAGCACCCCAGGAGCTGCGCCGCCTCGGCGATGCCGATCCGTACGTTCAGGCTCTTGCGGCTCTCCGGCAGGAAGGCCTTGCGCCTCAGCCGCTCGATCATGCGCTCGCCGGCTTCCGCAAGATCTCCGATCTGGTTACCGACTGCATTCATTTCGGCCACGATCCTGCGCATTGAATGTAGTGCTCCATGCTGGTGGCATGGAATGTTCAATGTGGCAATGGATCGGGCAGGCGCGCGACGCCGGTGGATGGCCATCTGTGGCAGGAATGCCGGCCGCTGCGCTGTCCAGTGCGGGCAGCCCGGCCGGCCACAAGACATGGAAGGGGACGCGCCGGAACAACAACTGACCTGCGCCTCTGGGGCCACCAATGCCCATGGTCAGCAAGGGATTACGCCAGGAACGCGGTCGTTCCGCAGCAGGATGGCCAGTACCGGACGGCTTTCGCTCCGGGCGGCATTCTGCCCGCACGCTCAGGGCGATGGGGGGGCGACCATGCCGGCGATGATGAGCGCCAGTCCGTACCAGACGCCGGCGCACGGCAGAACGGACACGAGAAGCCACCCCAGCCCGGTCGGGCGACCACGGTGCTGCTGTGGGACATGCCTGTGCATCTTGCCTCCACGTGCCAAAAAACCGAGACGACGTCGCCAACGCACTGGTAGCTTGATTTATTGCGTTATTCAATCATTGATAGAAGAATGGAGGCAATTCAGGCACTTGGGCGGGACCTTCTATCTTTATTGACATATGGCGGCCGGTTCGGCTCCGCGGCCCACCATGCAACACTGGTTGTAGTTGCTGGGTTCCGGAAATCACGCGATGGCGTGGCTGGAAATTGCCCCGCCCCAGCCACCCGATGATGGAAACGTTCAGGCTGCTTGAGCGCGACAGGATGATGCAGCAGGATCGGCTGTCGTGACGACAGGAAGCGTTGGTCCCGGCAGACGAGGACCTTGCCATCCGAGGAGGGCAGGGGAGCAATTCGCGCGGCTGGTTCGAGCTCCATCGACCGTTCACCTCCACCTGCTCCTCGCCGGTCATGGAACTCAATGCTGCAAGGCAGGACGTGCCCGTGCTGATATCCAGATACCGTCTAGAGGTGTGAGTTGGAGATGGACTTGCACTTTGGATGAAGTGAGCGATGGTAGCATCTTCGTCAGGGGAGGCTGCCATGGCTCATGGACCGAAGGCGCTTGCTCTCGAACTGACATCGGCGGAACGGGTGGCGCTGGCGAACCTGATCCGGCGCCGCAAGGTGGGACAGGCGCTGGCACAGCGCGCCCGTGTGGTGCTGGCCTGTGCCGAGCCGGAGGCCACCAATCTTGGGGTGGCCAGGGCGCTTGGGGTCAGCCGGCCAACGGTGGCCCTGTGGCGGCAGCGTTTTGCCCTGCATCGCCTGGAGGGCTTGGTCGATGCACCACGTCCTGGCGCGCCAAGGCAAATCGATGACCAGGCCGTCGAGCGGCTGATCGCGTTGACCCTGGAGGAGATGCCGGCCAATGCGACGCACTGGAGCACGCGGTCGATGGCCAGGCGGGCTGGGATGAGCCAGACGGCGGTGAGCCGGATCTGGCGGGCTTTTGGCCTGCGGCCACACCGGGTGGAGACGTTCAAGCTCTCCACCGATCCGGCCTTTGTGGAGAAGATACGCGACGTGGTTGGTCTCTACCTGAACCCGCCGGACCGGGCCCTGGTGCTGTGCGTCGGCGAGAAGCCGCAGATTCAGGC
>NZ_DATMFZ010000126.1:0-8889 GCF_035556675.1 Geminicoccus sp.
GTTGCCAGAACTGCCGGCGTGATGGCCGGCTTGGTATTGCTTGCAACCTCGACAACGGCCGCCACCGCCGCCCCGCCCGACCTCACCGGGGAATGGAAGGGCACCGTCCTCTGCGATGGCCTGACCGGCGGCAAGTTCGGCGGCTTCGAGGAGCACACCACCTTCTCGATCGCGCAGACCGGCTGGCAGTTCACCGCGCTCTACAAGGGCACCGGCGACGCCCCGGACGACCTCGTCTATCGCGGCTATGTCCAAAGGGGCGACAACGGTCAGGTGGAGGCTGCCGCCATTGCCTGTGGTGGCGACTACGCCGCCGACGAGGTGATCCGCCTGCGGCCCGTCGTGGTGACGCGCAAGAAGGGGTACTTCGACGGCATGTCGAACTTCTTCACCCGCCACGGCCCCGGCTACCGGGGCATCTCGGACATAGAGACCTGCAAGTACTCCTTCGAGCGGGTCTCGACCGCGCGGCCCAAGGTACCGGCCTGCAGCCGCTAGGTCCCATCCTTCGCATCAGCGCCCGTAGATCCGGTCCAGCACGGCTGCGACCTCGGTGATGCGGGCGATCTCCCCGTCGAAGCGGGGGCACCTGGCGAGCTGCTGGGCGAAGGCCGCCGCGGACTTCGCCCCCCAGGGATCGGGGGGCTCGGCCAGGAGCTGCCGACTGGTGCCGGCAAAGCGCTCGGCCACGAAGTCGTAGAAGGAGCCGTTCTGGTTGCGCAGGGCGGCTCCCCCCTCCGTCCCGTAGAACTCCGCGCTGATCACTGCGTCGCAGCCGGCCTGCAGGCGCCAGGAGCAGGCCAGCCGGATCACCGTGCCAGCCTCGGTGACCAGAGTCGCCACCGCATGGTCCTCGACCTGCCCGGTCGCTTGCGCGAGCGGCCGGCCGCCGGCCTGCAGATGCGCATGCACCTCGGCGACCTCGGGAAAGCCCAGCGTCCATAAGGCCAGGTCGACCAGATGGACCCCCAGGTCGATCACGCAGCCGCCGCCCGCGGCTTCCGGGTCGTAGAACCACGGCTTGTCCGGCCCGTAGGCGTTGTGGAAGACCAGATCGACCGCGAAGATCCGGCCGAGCTGTTCGCCCTGCACCAGTTCCCGGATCCGGCGCATCCCTTCGGTGTGGCGATAGGAGAGGTCGACGCCCAGGAGCCGGTCGGCCTGGCGCGCGGCCTCGACCACGGCCCGGGTTTCCGGCGCCGTGCGCCCGAGCGGCTTCTGGCAGAACACCGCGCGCCGGCTCTTCAGTGCCTGGATCGACTGCTCCGCATGGAGCGCGCTGGGCGTGGCGATCACGATCCCGTCCAGGTCGAGCGCCAGCAGTGCGTCGAGATCCGGCACCACCTCGGCTTCCGGCGCCAGCTCTTTGGCGGCTGCCACCGTCTCAGGGGAGGGGTCGGCGATCGCGGCGGCGGTCACGGCACCTGTCGCGAGCATCGCCTCCATCCGGTGCCGGCCGATCCAGCCGACTCCGAGAAAGCCCAGCCGCGGGCGAGCAGCGCCGGTCATGGGGTCACCAGCGCTTTCATGAACCCGTCCGGCCGGTCGCGGGTGGCATCCAGGGCTTCGTCCAGCCGCTCCAGCGGGAAGCGGTGGGTGAACAGGGGCTCCGGGTCGAGCCGGCCCGCCGCCACCGCCGCCACCGCCTGCCGGATCCCCTCCACATAGACCGCAGGATCGCGCTCGTGCGCATTGATCACGTCCAGGCCCCGCCAGTTCCAGAGCTGCATGTCGACCTGGCGCGGCCCGTCCTGGTGGTAGCCGGCGATCACCAGCCGGCCGCGCTCGGCCGTCAGATGCGCCGCCAGGTCGAGCGGCCACTGCTTGCCCACCGCCTCCACCACGCGCGGGCAGAACCGGCCGTCGGTGAGGTCCTGCACCCGGTCGATGATCCGCTGGTGGTCGTCCATCGGCACGACTTCGGCCGCACCGTAGGCCTTGGCGATCTCCAGCGAGAAGGGGCGCCGCGAAATCGCGATCACCCGCGCCCCGGCGTTGCTGGCGAGCCTGGTGAGCAGGGCGCCGAGAAAGCCGATCCCGATGATGGCGACCGTCTGCCCGGACTCGATCCGGCTGCGCCTGAAGATGTTCATGGCGCAGCCCAGCGGCTCGCCCGGAAAGGCGCGCCCCGCCAGCACATCGGGCAGCGGCACCACCGCCTCCGCGTCGGCCAGGTCGTACTCGCCATAGCCGTGATAGGACAGCGCCGCGACCCGCTGGCCGGCCCGAATTCCATCCACCGCCGCGCCCACCGCGTCGACCACGCCCCAGGCCTCGTGGCCGAGCCCGCCCGGCTCGGTCGGAAAGCGCATCCAGTCCGGCCCGGACCAGGGCACCAGGTTGGAGGCGCACACGCCGCAGCCCTCCAGGCGGATCCGCACCTGCCGGTCGCCCGGCTCCGGCAGCGGGACCTCGTCGATCCGGATCCGGCCGGGGCCGGTGACCGTCGCGGCACGCATGGTCGGGGCTCGGGTCGCGGCCCGGGTCCGCGCTGAATGCATCACGTCGTTCCTGGAAGGGCCGGGCGGGAGGCGGGCCCGGCAATGGTTGCAGCTTCTTCTTCAACCGGTCCGGGCACCTGGAGTTCCGAACGCACGAGACTGCTTGCCGTTCCGGCCCATAGCTGGGATGGCTCTCGGCCTCCGACTGGCCGCGATGGGTGCCCGATGACCTTGGCGAACTACCTGGACAGGCTGGGCTCCGCCATGCGGCTGCTCGCTCTGGCGCTCCTGCTCCTGCCAGCGGTGTCCGCCGCGGCAGAAGAGCCCTGGCCGCGCACCGCGCAAGCACCGCTGGTGCCCGACCCGGCGGTGACCTGGGGCCGGCTGGAGAACGGGCTGCGCTACGCGATCATCCCGAACCGGACGCCGCCCGGCCGGGTCAGCTTGCGCCTCCTGATCGAGGCCGGCTCGCTGATGGAGCGGGACGACCAGCGCGGCCTCGCCCATTTCCTCGAGCACATGGCGTTCAAGGGATCGGAGAACGTGCCGCCCGGCGAATTCGTGCGCTACCTGCAGCGCCAGGGCCTGAGCTTCGGCGCCGACACCAACGCGCGGACCGGCTTCGACAGCACCGTCTATCAGCTGGAGCTGCCCGGCAACGGCGAGGAGCTGCTGGACAGCGGCCTGATGATCCTGAGCGAGGTCGCCGGCCGGCTGACCTTCCCGCCGGACGGGATCGATTCGGAGCGCGGCGTGATCCTGTCGGAAAAGCGGCTGCGCAACACGCCGGGTGCCCGCAGCGCCGATACGCTGCTGGCCTTCATGCTGGATGGCACGCTCTATCCCGAGCGCAATCCGATCGGGACCGACGAGGTTATCCGACAGGCGACCCAGGCCGACTTCCAGCGCTTCTACCGTGACTTCTATACGCCCGAGCGCAGCGTGGTGGTGGTGGCGGGCGACGTGGCGCCGGGCGAGGTCGTCCCGCTGATCGAGCGCCACTTCGCGGGCCTGGTGCAGCCGGAGTCCCCGGCGGCACCGCCGGAACTCGGCACGCTCGCCGCCACCGGGACGGATGCCCTCCATTTCGTCGATCCGGGCCTGCCCACCGTCATCCAGCTCATGCATGCGGAGCCGGCCCTGCCGCCCGCCGACACGCTGGAGCGCGTCGACCGGCGCCTCGTGCAGGCGATGGCCCAGCTGATGCTGAGCCGGCGGCTGCAGAATCTGGGCCTCACCCCGGGCGCCCCCTTCAGCCAGGCGGGGGCCTGGACCACCGACATGCCACCCGTGGCCCAGATCAGCGCGGTGACGCTGCAGACCACCGAAGCGGACTGGGAGAAGGCCCTGGCCGCGGGCGAGCAGGAGCTGCGCCGGGCCCTGACCTTCGGCTTCTCCCAGCAGGAGATGGACGAGGCGGTGGCGATCCTGCGCAGCGAGTTCCGTAACCGTGCCGCCAGTGCCGCCACCATGTCCTCCGAGCGCCGGGCCGAGGCCCTGATCTCGACGGTCGAGGACGGCGAGATCTACACCAGCGAAGCGGCCGACCTGGAACTCCTGGAGCGGACGTTGGCAGGGCTCGACCCGGCGAAGCTGCAGGACTCGTTGAAGGCCGCCTGGGGTGACGGCACGGCCCGGATCATGCTGTCCGGCCCGTTTCCGCTGGAGAATGGCCGCCAGCGCATCCTGGATGCCTATGCGACCAGCCGTGCGGTGCCGGTGGAGCCTCCGGCGGAGACGGCGAGCGTGGCCTTCGGCTACCAGGACTTCGGCCAGCCCTCCGGCGTGGTCGAGGACAGCCGCATCGAGGACCTGGACATCCGCTCGATCCGGTTCGGCAACGGCGTGCGCCTGGACATGAAGCCCACCAAGCTGCGGGCCGACACGATCGAGGTGGCCCTGCGCTTCGGCCAGGGCTCGTTCAGCATGCCGGCTCACCAGCCGGGCCTGGACCTGCTCGCCAGCCAGGGCTTCGTCGCCGGCGGGCTCGGCCGGCACGATGCCAGCGAGCTCACCCGGATCTTCGCCGACAAGCAGGTGGGCGTCGACCTGACCGTGGCCGAGACCTCGTTCGTCATGACTGGCACCACCACGCGCGCCGATCTGGCCGACCAGCTCCGGCTGATGGCGGCCTTCGTCACCGATCCCGGCTACCGGCCGGACGCGCTGGAGCGATTCCGCCGCCAGCTCCCCGACCTCTACCGCGCCATGGACGCCTCGCCCGCAGGCCTGCTGCGCGGGCCGGTCGAGCGCTTCCTCCATGGTGGCGACCCGCGCTTCGGCCTGCCCGACCAGGCGGACGCGGCCGAGCGGACCCTGGACGAGCTGCGCGCCTGGCTGACGCCCGCGCTGCGGCGCGGCCCGATGCAGGTCGTGCTGGTGGGCGACATCGAGGCGGAAGCGGCAGTGCGGCTGGTGGACGAGACGTTCGGCGCCCTGCCCGAGCGGGGCGAGGGCGCCGAGCTGGCAGTACCGTCGGTGCGGATGCCCGAGTCCGGAGCCGAGCCGGTCCGGTTCGTCCACCATGGTGCGGCGGACCAAGCCATGTCCGCCGTGTACTGGCCGACCGCGGACGGCAGGGACCTGCGCCTCAAGGCCGGGCTCGACCTGCTAGGAGACATCCTGCAGGACCGGCTGCTGGACACGGTGCGCGAGCGGGCCGGGGCCAGCTACTCGCCGGAAGTCTACAGCGACATGTCGATCACGCTGCCGGACTTCGGCTACCTCGCCGCCCTGCTCGACGTGCGGGCAGAAGATGCGCTCCAGTATGATGCGGCGACGGTGGCGGCCGCGTCCGGGCTACGGGAAGGCATCGAGGCGGATGAACTGCGCCGCGCGCTCGAGCCGCGCCTGGCGCAGAGCGATGCCGCGCGCCAGTCGAACCGCTGGTGGGCTTATGCGGTGATCCTGGCGATGCACCAGTTTCCCGAGCGGCTGGAGGCGGCCCGCACCGACCGGGCCAACCTGGAGAGCTGGGACGCGGCAGCACTGCAGGGCTTGGCGAAGACCTATCTGGCGCCGGAGCGGGCGCTGCGCGTGCTGATCGTGCCGGCCACGCCCGACTGACTGCTCAGCGGGCCAATGCCCGGGCGAGCGCATTGCGCAGGTCGCCGCGCAGGAACGGTTTGCGCACCACCGGCGCGTCCGGGTAGGTCTGCTCCAGGCTGCTCGGGTCGTGGCCGGTGGCGAACACGAACGGGATGCCGCGCCGGCGCAGGAGGTCGGCGATCGGGAAGCTGCGCGTGTCCCCGCCGAGGTTCACATCCAGCACCGCCACGTCGAAGGCGGCCTGCTCCGCCGCGGCCATCCCGGTCTCGAGCCGGCTCGCCACATCCACGACGGTGAAGCCCAGCTCCAGCAGCATGTCCTCCAGGAGGAGGGCGACGAGGCTCTCATCCTCGACCACCAGAACGCGACGACCCATGCTCTTCCCGGTCCGGCTGCCCCGGCTTAACAAATGATATCAATGATGGGGGACGACCAGTCCGCCCACCAGCGGAGGCTCCTCGGCCGGCAGCGGTGCCTGCACCCGGCACACCAGCCCGCCCGGCGCGAAATCCAGCGTCACCTTTCCTCCGAATTCACGGGCCAGCCCGCTCTCGATCAGGCGGGTGCCGAAGCCGCGCTGCCCGGGCGGGTGCACGGGCGGGCCGCCGGCTTCCTGCCAGGTCAGCTCCAGCTGGTCGGCCTCCTCGCCACCCGTCAGCCGCCAGTCGATCAGCACCCTGCCGTCTCTGGCCGAGAGCGCGCCGAACCGGAGCGCGTTGGTGCATAGCTCGTGGATGCCCATGGCGAGGCTGAGCGCCATCTTGGGCGGCAGCCGGACCGGCGGGCCCTCGATCATGAAGGATTCGTCGCCCGGGGTACGAAACGGCTCGATGCCGGACTGGACGATCTCGTCCAGGGGTGCCGCCAGCCAGTTGGACTGGGTGAGCACGTCATGCGCGCGGGACAAGGCCACCAGGCGCCCCTCGAACTTGGCGAGGCCCGCCCGCACGTCGACGCCCGCGCGAAAGCTCTGCATCGCGATGGACTGGATCGTCGCCAGCGTGTTCTTCACCCGGTGGTTCAACTCGTGGATCAGCATCTCCTGGCGCCACTGCGCCTGCTTTTGCTGCTGATCGTACTGGTCGGCCTGGCTCAGCGAGCGGCGCAGGGACAGCTCGGTCTCGACATGGTCGCTGACATCGATCCCGCTGCCGAAATAGCCGAGGAAGCTGCCGTCATCGTCGAAATAGGGCGCGCCATTGTCCCGGATCCAGCGATACGCGCCGTCATGGCGGCGCAGCCGGTAGTCCATGGTGAAGCGCTCGCGGGCGTCGAAGGCGGTGGTGTAGATTTCCAGACAGCGGGCATGGTCGTCGGGATGGACCCCCTCGGCCCAACCATGCCCCAGCTCCTGCTCGAGCGTCCTGCCGGTGAACTCCAGCCAGGGCCTGTTGAACCAGTCACACTGCTTGTCCGGCCCGGCCCGCCAGATCATCACCGGTGCCTGGTCGGCCAGCAGCCGGAAGCGGCGCTCGCTGACCAGCAGCGCTGTCTCCCAATCCACCTGCGGCTCGGCCTGCTCCATCCATCTTTCGCCAAGCAAATGTTCGCCGGAACCGGTTACCCGTCCCCGGCTGCCGAAGCCATGCCCGCTCCCCCGGCTCTGTTGCCACGATGAAGCGACAGGGCGGCCGCGAACCGGCCGGCGCGCATCTCTGGTTGGAAGACAACTGCGCCATGAAACGTCCGGCAGGGTCGTCGGTGCCCTGCCGGCGCATTCTGGTCCTGCTTATGTGTCCTGCCCGCGGAGACCATGCCGAGGCAGGCGAACGCCAGGGTGAGGGGCGGGAGCGCATCGGCATCGCCAATCGGCAGCCGCTGCCCCAACGGGTGATGCAGACGGTCTCCTGCCTCCACGACGCCATTGGCACCAATGCGGGCCCCATCGCGCCCCAAGGGCCGCGATCTGCACCGGCACTTGTGCTATGGTGAACGGAACGTCCGCCGCCAGGGATTGTGCGGCAGGCTCGGCAAATCAGCAGGGCGAATTTGCACAAACGAACCCGAGAACGCGATTTTTTCCTTTTAAATCAAAATGTTGACTGGGCTTGAAATGCGTTGGAGAGGGGCGGGGACGCCCCTCTCTGGTCATCTCCAGCGCATGCGGGACCCATTGACCGACGCCGGCTACGGTGCCCGCTCATCCCGCCCAGCAGCGGGCTCAGGCCCGCACCGTCTCCAGCCCCTGCCAGTCGAACTCGATGCCGTGGCCCGGGTCGTCCGGGGCGATGGCGAAGCCCTCCTCGATCTGCAGCGGCCGGGCGATGAACCGCTCCAGGCCGAAGCCGTGCGCTTCCAGGAAGGAGCGGTTCGGGGCGGCGGCGAGCAGGTGCACGGTGACGTCGTGGGCGCCGTGCGAGGTGACCGGCAGGTTGAACGCCTCGGCCAGGTGGGCGATCTTCATGAACGAGGTGATGCCGCCGCAATTGGTGACGTCCGGCTCGGGATAGGTGACGCCGCCGGACGCGATCAGGTGGCGGAACTCCCAGAGCGTGCGCAGGTTCTCGCCAGCGGCGATCGGCAGGCCGCCCTCGCGCACCACTCTGGCGTGGCCCGCCACGTCGTCCGGCGAAATCGGCTCCTCCAGCCAAGTCAGGTCATAGGGCTGGAAGGCGCGGGCCGCCCGGATCGCCTCGTCGGCGGTCCACTTCATGTTGGCGTCCACCATGAGCGGGAAGCCGTCGCCCAGGTGCCGGCGCATCGCGGCGATCCGCTCGACGTCCTCGGACAGCAGCTTGCGCCCGACCTTCATCTTGATGGCGCGGAAGCCCTTGGCGAGGTTGCCCTCGGTCTGCTTCAGCAGGTCGTCCAGCGGCAGATAGAGGTCGATGCCGCCGGCATAGCAGGGCACCTTGGGGTCGTTGCCGCCGAGCAGCTTCCAGAGCGGCTGGCCCGCGCGCTTGGCCTTGAGGTCCCACAGCGCCATGTCGAACGCGGACAGCGCCAGCACGGTGGGGCCGCCGCGGCCGCCGTAATGCAGCTCCCACCAGAGCTTGTTCCACAGGAACTCGATCCGGTCGGCGTCCTGGCCGGCCACCAGTTCCGCGATCTCGCGGGCCAGGATGTCGTGGATCGCACCGCCATTGCGGCCGACCGTGTAGCTGTAGCCGACCCCTTCGGCACCGTCCGCGTCGGTGACGCGCACGGTCAGAAGCTCGAAGTCGCGCATCACGCCATGGGTGCTGTCGGTGAGCGCGGTGGGCAGGGGGATCCGGTAGTAGCCGGGCTGCACCGACCTGATGGCGGGCATGGGACGTTCCTTCCAGTCAAAGGGTACGGAGGTTCAGCCGGTAGCGTCGCGACCTACCAGCTTGGCCTGCAGGATCACGACCAGGAGCAGGAACAGGCCGCGGATCACCGACTGCCAGTAGGCGGACAGGCTGATCCAGCCGAGGCCGTT
>NZ_DATMFZ010000127.1:0-4490 GCF_035556675.1 Geminicoccus sp.
CTGGCTGCTCAACATCCGCGGCGCCGACGTGCCGTTCAATCCCCTGCCGCTGGGCTTCGCCCTGCTCGGGACCGATGGTCATGTGCGGCTGTTCACCGACCGGGCCAAGCTCGCCGGGCTGGACTTCGGCAACCGCGTGGCCGTGGAGCCGTACGAGGCGTTCGAGCCGGCCCTGGCGGAGCTGGGGGGGCGCGGCCTGCGCCTCCTGGTGGACCCGGCCTATTCGGCGGTGGGCTTTGCCGACCGCTTTGCCGAGGCCGGCGGCAAGCTGGTCGAGGGCGAGGACCCGATCCCGCTGGCGCGCGCGGTCAAGAATCCCACCGAGGTGAAAGGCGCGTTCGCGGCCCAGCAGCGCGACGGGGCGGCGATGAGCCGGTTCCTGTGCTGGCTTTCGACCGAGGCGGTGGCGGCAGGCGTCGACGAGGTGGCGGCCGCGGCCAGGCTGCGCGCGATCCGCGCCGAGGATCCGCTGTTCCGGGGCCTGAGCTTCGAGACGATCAGCGCCTATGGGCCGAATGCCGCGCAGCCGCACTACCGGACGACGGCCGAGACCAACCTGAAGCTGGCGCCGGGCAACGTCTATCTGGTCGACAGCGGCGGCCAGTACCTGGACGGCACCACCGACGTCACCCGCACGATCGGGCTGGGCGAGGTGGCCGAGGCGATCCGCGTCCAGTTCACCCTGGTGCTCAAGGGCATGATCGCGGTCTCGGAGGCCGTCTTCCCGGAGGGCACCACCGGCGCGCAGCTCGACACGCTGGCGCGCCTGGCGCTGTGGCGGCACGGCCATGACTTCGACCACGGCACCGGCCACGGGGTCGGCAGCTATCTCTGCGTCCATGAGGGGCCGGCGCGGATCTCCAAGGGGCAGAGTGCGGTCAAGCTGCAGCCGGGCATGATCCTGTCCGACGAGCCCGGCCACTATGTCGCCGGCAGCCACGGCATCCGCACGGAGAACCTGCTGGTGGTGGAGCCCGCCCCCACCCCACCGGGCGGCGAGCGCAAGCTCCTGCGCTTTGCGACGCTGACGCTGGTGCCGATCGACCGAAAACTGATCGTGCCGGAGCTGCTGAGCGGCGAGGAGCGGGCGTGGCTGGACCGCTACCACGCCAGGGTGCTGGCCGAGATCGGGCCACTGGTGGACGGGTCGACCCGGCAGTGGCTGACGGAGGTCTGCGCGCCGCTGTGAGGCCGGCCCAGGGGCACTAGGCAGCCGAGCGGGCGGCGCGGCGCAGCACCTGCGGCGGCTGGCCGAACGCTCGCAGGAAGGCCCGGCGCATCCGTTCCGGATCGGCGAAGCCGGTTTCCCTGGCCACGATCTCCACGGGGTGACGCGTCTGCTCCAGCATGAGCCGCGCCGCCTCGACCCGCAGCTGTTCCACCGCCTTGGCCGGCGACTGGCCGGTCTCGGCGCGAAAGACGCGGCTGAACTGGCGCGGGCTGAGGGCTGCGGCTTCGGCCAGCTGCTCGACCGACAGCTCGGCCTGCAGGTTCCGCCTCGCGAAGTTCAGCGCCGACTGAACCCGGTCCGACCTGGGCGCCAGTTCCAGAAGCTCGGAATGCTGAGTCTGCCCGCCGGCGCGGCGGTGGTACATCACGAGCTTGCGGGCCACGGACTGCGCGATCTCCCGGCCGAGATCCTTCTCCACCATCGCCAAAGCGAGATCGACGCCCGCGGTCATGCCGGCCGAGGTCCAGACCGGGCCGTCGACGATGAAGATCCGGTCCTCCTCCACCCGCACCGCGGGGAAGCGGCTGCGCAGCTCGTGCGCCACCAGCCAGTGGGTCGTCGCCCGCCGCCCGTCGAGCTGGCCGGCCTCGGCCAGGACGAAGGCGCCGGTGCAGATCCCGCCCAGCCGGCGCACGGCCGGCAGGCAGGTGGCGATCCAGGCCGTCAGGCCCTCGCTCGGGCAGGGCACGCCCACGCCCCCGCCGACCAGCAAGGTGTCGAATGCCTCGCCCGCCAGTGGTCTGGTGGCCACGTCCATCCCGGTCGAGCTGCGCACCAGGCCGCCCTGCTCCGACACGGTCGCCAGCTCGTAGATTGCCTCCCCAGAGCAGATGTTGGCGAACTCGAACACTGAACCCGCTGCCAGGCTCATCATCTGGAAGCCGGGGAAGACCGCGAATCCGACACGCATGCGAACTCACATTTCATGGCATGAAAGAAGGCATATTCGACATTTGGGACACGCACCAGCGGGAGTAGCTTCCTCTACCGCAGGCGGCATCGCCGCCGGCATCCCGCAACGGAGTGGAACCCCATGGCTCTGTCCTCTCTCGGCACCGCCCTCGTTACCGGCGCCTCGTCCGGCATCGGTGCCGTCTATGCCGACCGCCTCGCCGGGCGTGGCTACGACCTGATCCTGGTGGCACGCAACCGCAGCAAGCTCACCGAGCTGGCCGCCCACGTCGCGGACCGCACCGGCCGTTCCGTCGAGGTCGTGGCCGCCGATCTGGCCGACCGGACCGATCGGCGCGCGGTCGAGCAGCAGCTTCGCACCGATGCGAGCATCTCGATGCTGGTGAACAATGCCGGCGTGGGTTCGGCGGCCCCGCTGCTGGGCTCGGATGTCGAGGCGATGGAGGCGATGATCGACCTCGACGTGACGGCGCTGATGCGCCTCACCTATGCGGCCGCCCCGGCCTTCGTGGCCCGCGGGCGCGGGACGATCGTCAACATCGCCTCGATCGTCGCGATCGGGCCCGAGGTGCTGAACGGCGTCTATGGCGGTGCGAAGGCCTTCGTGCTGGCCTTCAGCCAGTCCCTGCATCACGAGCTGGCGGACAAGGGCGTGCGGGTGCAGGCGGTGCTGCCCGGCGCCACGGCGACCGATTTCTGGAACGTGGCCGGCCTGCCAGTCGAGCACCTGCCGGGCGAGATCGTGATGAAGGCCACCGACATGGTGGATGCCGCCCTGGCCGGCCTGGATGCCGGCGAGCTCGTCACCATCCCGGCACTGCCGGACATCACCCAGTGGCAGGCTTATGAGGTCGCGCGTCAGGCCATGCTGCCCAACCTGTCCTGCACACAGCCGGCGGCACGCTACCTTTCCGGCAAGGCGGCAGCCTGAGCCCGTGCTCAGGCCCGGCCGAGCAGGCGGCGCATGCCCTGGACGGCCCGGTCGATCGACCGCTCGGCGATCCCCTCCGCCCTGGCGATCAGGCCGCCGAAGCGTGGCCAGCGCCGGTGGACATAGCGCAGTGCGCGGCTGGCCCAGGGCGCGTGGCGGCTGAGCACGATCAGGCCCACGAAGATGAACAGGAAACCCTGCAGGATCGGCAGGAACAGGCCGATGAAGCCCAGGAACAGGAAACCGTAGCCGATCGAAAGGGCCGCGATGCGGTTCATGGGCAATCGGCCATCTGGCAAGGGCTCCAGCCGGGGTTAGCGGTGCGCCGTACGCCCGGTCCTGCCGGGACATCGGCAGGACCATCAGATAGGCGGGATCGAGCCGTGCGGAAGATGCCTCATCGCCTCGTGAAGCGGCTTTGCCACAGGCCCGGATTCTTCAGGCCGCTGCACCTGGAGAATCCGGGGCACAGGAGAGGCTGCTTTAGTTGAACGTGTGCAGGCCCAGCTTCAGGCTGCCGTCGTCCTGCTTCTCGAACACATGGGTGGCCATGCCCTGAAAGGTGGTGGCGACCCCGTCTTGGTCCTTGCCCTTGGCGGTCCAGCGGGCTGCGGCCACGACCGTGTCGTCATCCTCCACGATCCGGATCGGCTGCAGCGTGTGGTCGGTCGCCCCGCTGCCGATCACGCCCGTGAAGAACTGCTCGATGCCGGCCGTCCCCTCGATGACGTCGTGCGTGGGCGGCAGCAGCATGGCATCATCGATGTAAAGGCTGGCGACGGTCTTCGCGTCGCCCTGGTTGAACGTGGCATCCCCATGCCTCATAGGCAGCCTTCACCTGCCCTTCCATAGTCTCAGCGCTGGCCGTCACTGACAGCATGGAAGTGGCCGCCGCAATTGGCGACCAACATGATTCGCATTCTCATCTCGTCACCTCTCAGGATGGAGAGGATCGATGATATCATGACATCACCCGTCGCACGAGTTGTACAAGGCAATGCTGTCCGGCTCGTAATATTGCCCAGCTCGTGGCTAGGTGCCGCTGGTCATTTCCAGGAACTGCTGCTCGGAGAGGGTCTGCACGCCCAGTGCCTGGGCCTTGGCGGCCTTGGAGCCGGCATCCGCGCCCACCACCAGATAGTCGGTGTTCTTCGACACGGACGAGCCGACCTTGGCGCCGAACCGCTCCGCCCGGGCCTTGGCCTCGGCACGGCCGAGCGTCTCCAGCGTGCCGGTGAAGATCACGACCTTGCCCGAGAGCGGGCTCTCGATGGCCCGGGGCCGGGCGGCGTCGGTGATGGTGAGCTCGGCTGCCAGCGCGTCGACCGCCGCGACATTGTGCGGCTCGGCGAAGAAGGCGGTGAGCGCGCCGATGAGCGCACTGCCGACCCGGTCGACATTGTCCAGATGGGCCAG
>NZ_DATMFZ010000128.1:0-15485 GCF_035556675.1 Geminicoccus sp.
TGATGCCGGGCGACAACGTGACCATGGTGGTGACGCTGATCGCGCCGATCGCCATGGAGCAGGGCCTGCGCTTTGCCATCCGCGAGGGCGGCCGCACCGTCGGTGCCGGCGTCGTCGCCAACATCATCCAGTGATCTGAAGGAGTCGGATCCGACGGTGCCGGCCATGGGCGCCAGGTGAAGTTCTCGTGGCCGAACCCTTTCCTGCCGCTTGCCCTCCCGCCAGGTTGCCGCTAGAAGCCTGCCCCACGCGGGCCGGCGACGGTGAGCGTACCCTTCGCTACGGCTACGCCGCCTCGTGCGGCCGCTCCGGCGGGAGGTGATGCAGGAGCGTAGCTCAATTGGTAGAGCACCGGTCTCCAAAACCGGGGGTTGGGGGTTCGAGCCCCTCCGCTCCTGCCAGCATCTAGCAGTTCGAACGGGATCCGACGACGGATGGTGAGAGTGTCGCCCGCGCAGTTCCTGCGGGAAGTGCGCCAGGAGATGGCCAGGGTCACCTGGCCGTCGCGCAAGGAAACCCTCTACACGACCGCGAGCGTGCTCGCGATGTCGGCTGCCGCCGCGATCTTCTTCTTCCTCGTCGATCAGATCATTTCGTTCGCGATCCGTCTGATCCTCGGCCTGGGGGTCTGATGTGAAGAAGTGGTACATTATCCACGTCTATTCCGGCTTCGAGAAGAAGGTCCGCGAGGCGATTCAGGAGCAGAGTGCCCAGAAGGGGCTCACTGACGCCTTCGAGGAGATCCTGGTCCCGATGCAGGAGGTGATCGAGGTCAGGCGCGGCAAGAAGGTCCCGACCGAGCAGAAGTTCTTCCCGGGCTATGTGCTCGTGAAGATGGAACTCAACGACGAGACCTGGTCCCTGGTGCGCAACATCCCGAAGGTCACGGGCTTCCTGGGCGGCAGCGGCCGCCCGCAGTCGATCCCGGAAGCCGAGGCGCTGCGGATCCACCAGCAGATCCAGGAAGGCACCGAGCACCCCAAGGCTACCGTGTCCTTCGTGATCGGTGAACAGATTCGCGTGGCGGACGGGCCGTTCGCCTCGTTCAACGGGACGGTCGAGGAGGTCGACGAGGCCAAGCAGCGCCTCAAGGTCTCCGTTTCGATTTTCGGCCGGGCCACCCCGGTCGATCTGGAGTTCGGGCAGGTCGAGAAGGTCTGACCGGAACGCCGCGGGAGCCTTGGCCCGGTGCGGGCCGGGCGTTCGCACCGCTAGGCTTCTGATACAGGAGTGACAGTTTGGCGAAGAAAATCACCGGGTATATCAAGCTGCAGGTACCCGCAGGCAAGGCCAACCCGAGCCCGCCGATCGGCCCGGCTCTGGGTCAGCGCGGCCTGAACATCATGGACTTCTGCAAGAAGTTCAATGCCGAGACGCAGAACGTCGAGGTCGGCACGCCGCTGCCGGTGATCATCACCGCGTTCGGCGACCGCACCTTCACCTTCGTCATCAAGACCCCGCCGGTCTCCTTCTTCCTCAAGCGGGCGGCCAACATCACCTCGGCGAGCAAGACGCCGGGCCGTGGTGCCACTGCCGGCTCGGTGACCATGGCGCAGTGCCGCGAGATCGCCGAGAAGAAGATGAAGGACCTCAACGCCCACGACCTCGACGCGGCGACCAAGATGGTGGTCGGCTCGGCGCGGTCCATGGGCCTAGCGGTGGCGGAGTAAGCGATGGCGACGAAGGGCAAGCGGCTGCGTAAGGCAGCCGAGAGCGTCGACCGCGCCAAGCTCTACGGCCTCGATGAGGCGGTGGGACTGGTCAAGAGCAACGCGACGGCCAAGTTCGACGAGACGATCGAGATCTCGCTGAACCTGGGCGTCGATCCGCGCCATGCCGACCAGATGGTCCGCGGCACGGTCAACCTGCCGCACGGCACCGGCAAGACCCTGCGGGTCGCGGTGTTCGCCAAGGGTGACAAGGCCGAGGAGGCCAAGGCGGCCGGAGCGGACATCGTCGGTGCCGAGGACCTCGCCGAGGCGATCCAGGGCGGCCAGATCGACTTCGACCGCTGCATCGCTACGCCGGACATGATGGGCGTGGTCGGCCGGCTCGGCCGGGTGCTCGGTCCCCGCGGCCTGATGCCGAACCCCAAGCTCGGTACGGTGACCCCGAACGTCACCCAGGCGGTCAAGGATGCCAAGGGCGGCCAGGTCCAGTTCCGCGTCGAGAAGGCGGGCATCATCCACGCCGGCGTGGGCAAGGCCAGCTTCCCGCCCGAGCAGCTGGCCGACAACGTCCGTGCGATCGTGGATGCGATCAACAAGGCGCGGCCGACCGGCGCGAAGGGCACCTATCTCAAGCGGGCACATCTGAGCTCCACCCAGGGGCCGGGCGTGAAGCTCGAGGTCGGCGGCATCCTCGCATAAACGGCGGATCGAGCCGACAAGGCCTCTTGCAATCGGCCGGCGACCCTTTATGTTGCCGCGCCTAGCAAGACGCACTGTCTGGCTCGCTAGCGCCGTCGTCGGGATGACGGTGCCGTTCGGCGTGCGTTTGCCGCACGCCTTTGAGACAACGAGCCCGGTCTTGATGGCCTATGGGGTTGTCTGGACCAAGTGCATCGGAGGCTCTGGTGCTTCGAGCTGAGAAAGCGCAGGTCATTTCTGACCTGAATGCTGTATTCAATGAGACCGGTGTGGTCGTGGTCACCCAGTACCGCGGCATGACCGTGCCGGAGGTCACCCAGCTGCGCGCGCAGATGCGCCAGCAGGGTGCATCGTTCCGGGTGACCAAGAACCGGCTGACCGTCCGTGCCCTCGCGGAAACGGGTTTTGCCGGTCTGGAACCGCTCTTCAAGGGCCCGACCGCGATCGCGTATTCGCGTGATCCGGTGGCGGCCGCCAAGGTGGCGGTCGAGTATGCCAAGAAGAACGAGAAGCTTCAGATCGTGGGCGGCGGCCTGTCCGGGTCGCTCCTGTCGGCCGACCAGGTCAAGGCGCTCGCCGAGCTGCCGTCCCTGGACGAGCTGCGGGCGAAGCTCATCGCGATCATCAATACGCCGGCGTCGCGTCTCGTCGGTGTGTTGCAGGCGCCGGGCGGTCAGCTCGCCCGTCTGCTTCATGCAAAGAGCGAGCAGGGCTGACTGCTCGATCCGAGGTCCTGGCGGACCTGCAGTGAACATTGTGGTCCATGAGGACCGCGCTTGAGTGTAGTGGAGTGGATGTCGTTATGGCGAACCTGCATCAGATCGTCGAAGACCTTTCGAGCCTGACCGTTCTCGAGGCTGCCGAGCTGGCGAAGCTTCTCGAGGAGAAGTGGGGCGTGTCGGCTGCGGCCCCGGTCGCCGTCGCTGCCGCCGGTGGCGGTGCCGCCGCCGCTGCTGCCCCCGCCGAGGAGCAGACCGAGTTCGACGTGATCCTGGCCAGCGCCGGTGCCCAGAAGATCAACGTGATCAAGGAGGTCCGCGCGATCACCAACCTCGGCCTCAAGGAGGCCAAGGATCTGGTCGAGGCGGCGCCGAAGCCGGTCAAGGAAGGCGTGTCCAAGGAGGATGCCGCCAAGATCAAGGCTCAGCTCGAGGGCGCCGGCGCCACCGTGGAGATCAAGTAATCTCCAGTCGCGTCGCGACTTTTTCCTTTTCTCCGGAGCCGTCGGTGCACGCACCGGCGGCTTTCGGTGCTGCCGGCGCTGCCATCACGGTGGCAATTCCCGGTTGAGTTCCTATATGCTGGGAGGTTCCCCGCCCCCCAGCCCGTTCCAGCTTCGATCAGCGAAGGCCCGTCATGCCCCAGACGTTCACCGCTCGCAGACGGATCCGCAAGAGCTTCGGTCGCATCCCCGAGATCGCCGTGATGCCGAACCTCATCGAGGTCCAGCGTCAGTCCTATGAGGCGTTCCTGCAGCGCGACGTTCGCCAGGCGGACCGGGTCCTGCACGGACTCGAGGAAGTGTTCCGGTCGGTGTTCCCGATCAAGGACTTCGCCGATCGCGCTGCGCTGGACTTCGTCAAGTACGAGCTGGAAGAGCCCAAGTACGATGTCGACGAGTGCCATCAGCGCGGCATGACCTATGCTGCACCGCTGCGTGTCACCCTGCGCCTGATCGTCTGGGACGTGGACGAGGAGACCGGCTCCCGTTCCGTCCGGGACATCAAGGAGCAGGACGTCTACATGGGCGACATGCCGCTCATGACCGAGAACGGCACGTTCGTGGTCAACGGCACCGAGCGCGTGATCGTCTCGCAGATGCATCGCAGCCCGGGCGTGTTCTTCGACCATGACCGCGGCAAGACCCATAGCTCGGGCAAGTATCTCTACTCCGCCCGCGTGATCCCGTATCGCGGTTCCTGGCTGGACTTCGAGTTCGACAGCAAGGATCTGCTGCACGTCCGCATCGACCGCCGCCGCAAGCTGCCGGTGACGGCGCTGCTGCTCGCACTGGGACTGGACCAGGAGCAGATCCTGGCCCACTTCTACAACGAGCTGATGTATTATCGCTCGGGCCGGGGCTGGAAGACCGCCTTCAACGGCCAGCGGATGACTGGGCAGAAGCTGACCACCGACCTGATCGACGCCACCACCGGCGAGACGGTCGCGGAGGCCGGGACCAAGCTCACTCCGCGCCTGATTCGCAAGCTGGTCGAGCAGGGTCTCACCGAGGTGTTCGTCTCGGCCGAGGATCTGGTCGGCAAGTTCGTCGCCCGCGACGTGATCGACGAGAGCAACGGCCTGGTGTTCGCCGAGGCCGGCGACGAGCTCACCGCGATCACCATCGAGAAGCTGATCTCGGGCGGCATCGAGGAACTGCCGATCCTCGACATCGACCACATGACGGTCGGGCCGTACCTGCGCAACACGCTGGCACTCGACCGCTCGCAGAACCGCGACGACGCGCTGCTCGAGATCTATCGCGTGCTGCGCCCGGGCGAGCCGCCGACGTTGGAGACCGCGGAGGCGCTGTTCAACGGCCTGTTCTTCGACAACGAGCGCTATGACCTTTCCGCGGTCGGCCGCGTGAAGATGAACATGCGGCTCGGCATGGAGACCGAGGACACGCTGCGCGTGCTCCGCCAGGAGGATATCCTGGCCGTGGTCAAGATGCTGATCGAGATCAAGGACGGCCGGGGCGAGATCGACGACATCGACCATCTCGGCAACCGCCGGGTGCGCTCGGTGGGCGAGCTCATGGAGAACCAGTTCCGCATCGGCCTGCTCCGCATGGAGCGCGCGGTGCGCGAGCGGATGTCGTCGGTCGAGATCGACGCGGCGATGCCGCACGACCTGATCAACGCCAAGCCCGTGGCAGCGGCGGTGCGCGAGTTCTTCGGCTCGTCGCAGCTCTCGCAGTTCATGGACCAGACCAACCCGCTCTCCGAGATCACGCACAAGCGGCGGCTCTCGGCGCTGGGCCCGGGCGGTCTCACCCGTGAGCGTGCCGGCTTCGAGGTGCGCGACGTCCATCCGACCCATTACGGCCGGATCTGCCCGATCGAGACGCCGGAAGGCCCGAACATCGGCCTGATCAACAGCCTCGCGACCTATGCCCGGATCAACAAGTACGGCTTCATCGAGAGCCCGTACCGCCGGGTCGAGGGCGGCAGGATCGTGGGCGACGTGATCTACCTCTCCGCCATGGAGGAGGGGCGCTACACGATCGCCCAGGCGAACTCCAAGCTGAACGAGGACGGCACGCTGGCCGGCGAGTTCATCGCCTGCCGGCAGAACGGCGAGTTCGTGCTGGCCAAGCCCGAGAACGTCGACATGATCGACGTCTCGCCCAAGCAGCTGGTCTCGGTGGCCGCGGCGCTGATCCCGTTCCTGGAGAACGACGACGCCAACCGCGCGCTGATGGGCTCGAACATGCAGCGCCAGGCGGTGCCGCTGGTCCGCGCCGCGGCTCCTTATGTCGGCACCGGCATGGAGGAGATCGCGGCCCGTGACTCGGGTGCGGCGATCGTCGCCCGGCGTGGCGGCGTCGTCGACCAGGTCGACGGCTCGCGCATCGTCATCCGCGTGACGGACGAGAACGCGCGCGGCGAGGGCGTGGTCGACATCTACCGGCTGAAGAAGTTCCAGCGCTCCAACCAGAACACCTGCATCAACCAGCGCCCGCTGGTGAAGGTGGGTGACCAGGTACGGGCGAACGACATCATCGCCGATGGTCCGTCGACCCAGCTGGGCGAGTTGGCCCTGGGCTACAACGCGCTGGTCGCGTTCATGCCCTGGAACGGCTACAACTTCGAGGACTCGATCCTGATCTCCGAGCGGATCGTCCGCGACGACATCTTCACCTCGATCCATATCGAGGAATTTGAGGTGATGGCGCGCGACACCAAGCTCGGGCCGGAAGCGATCACCCGCGACATCCCGAACGTCAGCGAGGAGGCCCTGCGCAACCTCGACGAGGCGGGCATCGTCTATATCGGTGCCGAGGTGAAGGCCGCGGACATCCTGGTGGGCAAGGTCACGCCGAAGGGCGAGACCCCGATGACCCCGGAGGAGAAGCTGCTGCGCGCGATCTTCGGCGAGAAGGCCCACGACGTTCGCGACACCTCGCTGAAGGTGCCGCCGGGCGTGCAGGGCACGGTCGTCGAGGTGCGGGTGTTCAACCGGCGCGGCGTCGAGAAGGACGAGCGCGCGATCGCGATCGAACGCGCCGAGATCGAGCGGCTGGCCAAGGACCGGGACGACGAGCGCGCCATCCTGGAGCGCAACGTCTACTCGCGCCTGCGCGAGCTGCTGGAAGGGCAGGTGGCTACCGCGGCGCCCAAGGGTGCCCGGATCAACATGCCGATCGACGAGGCGGCCCTGGATCGGCCCAAGCGGCAGTGGTGGGACTTCGGTGTCGACGATGCCGCCCGCATGGCCGAGATCCAGGCGCTCAAGCGCCAGCTCGACGACGGCGTGAAGGCGCTGGTCGACCGGTTCGAGAGCAAGGTCGAGAAGCTGCAGCGCGGCGATGAGATGCCTCCCGGCGTGCTCAAGATGGTCAAGGTGTTCGTCGCGGTGAAGCGCAAGCTGCAGCCGGGCGACAAGATGGCCGGCCGGCACGGCAACAAGGGCGTCATTTCCAAGATCGCTCCGATCGAGGACATGCCGCACCTGGAGGACGGTACGCCGGTCGACCTCGTGCTGAACCCGCTGGGCGTGCCCTCGCGCATGAATGTCGGCCAGATCCTGGAGACCCATTTGGGCTGGGCCTGTGCCAATCTCGGGCGGCAGATCGGCCAGCTGGTCGACCGCTACAACGAGGAGCAGGGGCGCGACCGGCTGGTCGAGCGGCTGAGCAAGGTCTACGGCGACGGGACCAGCGACGAGCTCCAGCAGTATTCCGACGAGGAGCTGCAGGAGCTGGGCGAGAACCTGCGCGAAGGCGTGCCGATCGCCACGCCGGTGTTCGACGGGGCGCACGAGGCCGATATCGTCAAGATGCTGGAGGATGCCGGCTGCCATTCGTCCGGCCAGTCCCAGCTCTATGACGGGCGCACGGGCGAGCCGTTCGACCGGCAGGTGACGGTGGGCTACATCTACATGCTGAAGCTCGGCCATCTCGTGGACGACAAGATCCACGCGCGGTCGGTCGGCCCCTACAGCCTGGTCACCCAGCAACCGCTGGGCGGCAAGGCGCAGTTCGGTGGTCAGCGCTTCGGCGAGATGGAGTGCTGGGCGCTCCAGGCCTACGGCGCCTCCTACACGTTGCAGGAGATGCTGACGGTCAAGTCGGACGACGTCTCCGGTCGTACGAAGATCTACGAGGCGATCGTTCGCGGCGAGGATACGTTCGAAGCGGGTATCCCGGAGAGCTTCAACGTGCTCGTCAAGGAACTGCAGGCACTGGCGCTCAACGTCCAGCTGCAGTCCACGAACGAGGATTGAGCTTCGGACCCGGAAGGGCGGCGCAGGGCGCCGTCCCTCCGGGCTTTGTTTTCCTGATGCGGATGAGCGAGAGACGGTCCAGATGAACGATCTCATGTACCTTTTTGGTCAGCCGGCGGCCGGCCAGAAGTTCGACGAGATTCGGATCTCCATCGCCAGCCCCGACCAGATTCGGGAATGGTCCTACGGCGAGGTGCGCAAGCCGGAGACCATCAACTACCGGACCTTCAAGCCGGAGCGTGATGGCCTGTTCTGCGCGAAGATCTTCGGGCCGATCAAGGATTACGAGTGCTTGTGCGGCAAGTACAAGCGCATGAAGTACAAGGGCATCGTCTGCGAGAAGTGCGGCGTCGAGGTCATCCAGTCCAAGGTCCGCCGCGAACGGATGGGCCATATCGAGCTGGCCGCCCCGGTCGCCCACATCTGGTTCCTGAAGTCGGTGCCGTCGCGCATCGGCATCCTGCTCGACATGACCCTGCGCGAGCTGGAGCGGGTGCTCTATTTCGAGCAGTTCGTGGTGGTCGAGCCGGGCCTCACTCCGCTGAAGCTCCATGAGCTTCTGACCGAGGACCAGGTTCTGCGCCACCGCGACGAGTTCGGCGAGGACAGCTTCACCGTCGGCATCGGCGCCGAGGCGGTGCGCGACATGCTCAAGCGCATCGACCTGCCGGAAGCGCGCGACCAGTTGCGCGCCGAGCTGGCCGAGACCAGCTCCGAGGCCAAGCGCAAGAAGCTGGTCAAGCGCCTGAAGATGGTCGAGGTCTTCCTCGAATCCGGTAACAAGCCGGAATGGATGGTGATGGAGGTCGTTCCGGTGATCCCGCCGGAACTGCGTCCGCTCGTCCCGCTCGATGGCGGCCGGTTCGCGACCTCCGACCTGAACGACCTGTATCGCCGCGTCATCAACCGCAACAACCGCCTCAAGCGGCTGATCGAGCTGCGTGCGCCCGACATCATCGTGCGCAACGAGAAGCGCATGCTGCAGGAGGCGGTCGACGCGCTGTTCGACAACGGTCGCCGCGGCCGCGTCATCACCGGTGCCAACAAGCGCCCGCTGAAGTCGCTGTCCGACATGCTCAAGGGCAAGCAGGGCCGGTTCCGCCAGAACCTGCTGGGCAAGCGCGTCGACTATTCCGGCCGTTCGGTGATCGTGGTGGGCCCGGAGCTGAAGCTCCATCAGTGCGGCCTGCCGAAGAAGATGGCGCTCGAGCTGTTCAAGCCGTTCGTCTACGCCAAGCTCGAGCTGTTCGGCATGGCGCAGACGATCAAGGCCGCCAAGCGCATGGTCGAGAAGGAGCGGCCCGAGGTCTGGGACATCCTGGAGCAGGTGATCCGCGAGCATCCGGTCATGCTGAACCGGGCGCCGACGCTGCATCGCCTGGGCATCCAGGCATTCGAGCCGGTGCTGATCGAGGGCAAGGCGATCCAGCTGCACCCGCTGGTCTGCACCGCCTTCAACGCGGACTTCGACGGCGACCAGATGGCGGTCCACGTGCCGCTCTCGCTGGAAGCCCAGCTGGAAGCCCGCGTGCTCATGATGTCGACCAATAACATCCTGAGCCCGGCCAACGGCAAGCCGATCATCGTGCCGACCCAGGACATCGTTCTGGGCCTGTACTACCTCTCGCTCGAGATCCCGAACGAGAAGGGCGAGGGCATGGCCTTCTCCGATCTCGCCGAGATCCAGCACGCGCTGACCGCGCGCGCGGTGAGCATGCACGCCAAGATCAAGGCGCGCATCGACGTGATGCAGCCGGACGGCAGCCTGCAGTCCAAGGTGGTCGACACGACGCCCGGTCGCATGCTGCTCTATGAAGTGCTGCCGCAGAACCCGAAAGTCAGCTTCGAGCGGCTGTTCAACCGCACGCTGACCAAGAAGGAGGTCAGCCAGGTCATCGACGAGGTCTACCGCCATTGCGGCCAGAAGGAGACCGTGATCTTCGCTGACCGGATGATGGGGCTGGGCTTCAGCAACGCTGCCCGCGCCGGCATCTCGTTCGGCAAGGACGACATGGTCATCCCGGAAAGCAAGCACCGGCTGATCGCGCAGACCCAGGAGCTGGTGAAGCAGTACGAGCAGCAGTATGCGGACGGTCTGATCACCAAGGGTGAGAAGTACAACAAGGTCGTCGACGCCTGGCAGCAGTGCTCGGATCGCGTCTCGGACGAGATGATGAAGGCGATCCGTGCGGTGCACTCGGTGCCGGACGAGAACGGCCGGTTCAAGCAGCCGAACTCCATCTTCATGATGGCCGATTCGGGTGCCCGTGGCTCCGCGGCGCAGATCAAGCAGCTGGCCGGTATGCGCGGCCTCATGGCCAAGCCGTCGGGCGAGATCATCGAGAACCCGATCATCTCGAACTTCAAGGAAGGCCTGTCGGTGCTGGAGTACTTCAACTCCACGCACGGTGCCCGCAAGGGTCTGGCCGACACCGCCTTGAAGACCGCGAACTCGGGTTACCTGACCCGCCGCCTGGTCGACGTGGCGCAGGACTGCATCATCGTCGAGGAGGATTGCGGGACCGAGCGGTTCATCACCCTCTCGGCCTCGATCAATGCCGGCCAGGTGGCCGACGATCTGGGCGAGCGCATCCTGGGCCGTACTGCGGCCGAGGACGTGATCGACCCGAAGTCGGGCGAGGTGCTGGTCACCCGCAACACGTTGTTCGAGGAGCCGCAGGTGCGGCTGGTCGACGGCAGCGGCGTGTCCGCAGTCCGGGTCCGCTCGGTTCTGACCTGCGACAGCTTCGGTGGGGTGTGCGGCAAGTGCTACGGCCGCGACCTGGCGCGCGGTACCGAGGTCAATATCGGCGAGGCGGTGGGCGTGATCGCCGCGCAGTCGATCGGCGAGCCCGGCACGCAGCTGACCATGCGTACCTTCCATATCGGTGGTGCGGCGCAGGGCCAGGCGGAGCAGAGCTCGATCGAATCGGCAGTCGCCGGCTCGGTCAAGATCACCAACCCGCGCCTGGTCCGTGACGCGAAGGGCCGGCTGGTCGTGCTCGGCCGCAATTCCGAGCTGGTCATCTACGACGAGGTCGGCCGCGAGCGCGTCCGCCATCGCCTGGCCAACGGCACGCGACTGCTGGTGGAGCCCGACTCGAAGGTCGAGAAGGAGCAGCGCCTGGCGGAGTGGGATCCCCACACCGTCCCGGTGGTTTCCGAGGCGGCCGGCAAGGCGGTGTTCCACGACATGATCGAGGGCATCACCTACCGCGACGTGATCGACGAGACGACCGGCAAGTCGAGCAAGGAGATCGTCGACTACCGGCAGTCCTCGCGCTCGGCCAACCTGCGTCCCGCCATCGTGCTGGAGGACGAGGCCGGCAAGCCGATCACCCTGCCGTCGGGCAACGAGGCACGCTACTTCATGCCGCTGGGTGGCATCCTGTCCGTCGAGAACGGCGACATGATCCATCCTGGCGACGTGCTGGCGCGTCTGCCCAAGGAGGCGTCCAAGACCCGCGACATCACGGGTGGTCTGCCGCGCGTGGCGGAGCTGTTCGAGGCGCGTCGGCCCAAGGACCCGGCGATCATCGCCGAGCTGGAAGGCCGGGTGGAGTTCGGCAAGGACTACAAGAACAAGCGGCGCCTGCGCCTGATCCCGGTCGACCCGGATCAGGAGGCGGTCGAGTACCTGATCCCGAAGGGGCGCCAGGTCAGCGTGCAGGAAGGCGACGTCACCAAGCCGGGCGACCCGATCGTCGATGGCAACCCGGTGCCGCACGACATCTTGCGCGTGCTCGGCGTGGAAGCGCTGGCCCAGTTCCTGGTCGCCGAAATCCAGGACGTGTACAAGCTGCAGGGCGTGAAGATCAACGACAAGCATGTCGAGGTCATCGTCCGGCAGATGCTGCAGAAGGTCGAGATCGCCGACCCCGGCGACACGACCTTCCTGGTGGGCGAGCAGGTCGACCGGGTCGAGTTCGACCAGGTCAACGCGCGGATCGTGGCCGAGGACAAGCGTCCGGCCGTGTGCCGCCCGGTGCTGCAGGGCATCACCAAGGCCAGCCTGCAGACGCAGTCCTTCGTGTCCGCGGCCTCCTTCCAGGAGACCACCCGCGTGCTCACCGAGGCGGCGTTCGCCGGCAAGACCGACGGGCTGAACGGCCTGAAGGAGAACGTCATCGTCGGCCGGCTGATCCCGGCCGGCACCGGCGGCGTGCTGCCCAGGCTCCGCAAGGACCTGGCCTCCGACAGCCGCTTCGCGCCGCCGCGCGAGCTGGACAGCGAGCGTGGCTTCGCGATTGGAGAGATCGGCGCCGCTTAAAGCGTCGCCGCATGAGAGACCTGCGCCCGTGGCGGTCCGCCGCGATGGGCGCAGGGTCTTGACGGCAGGGTGGCTGACGGATAGAAGCCGCGCACCATTTCATTCACGAGCCTGGTGGTGGCCCGAACGGGCCAGACGCAGGGTCGGTTGTTCGGGTGCATTCCTGCCGGTTCCAGAAGGCGGCTTGGCTCATGCCGGGCGGCCGGACTTGCTTCGTGGAACGCGCACTTCGGACAGGGCGAGACAAAGACGAGATGCCGACGATCAACCAGTTGGTCCGCACGGGCCGGACGAGCAAGCCGAAGCGCAACAAGGTGCCGGCCCTTGAGGGTTGCCCACAGAAGCGTGGCGTCTGCACCCGCGTCTACACGACCACGCCGAAGAAGCCGAACTCGGCGCTCCGGAAGGTCTGCCGCGTGCGCCTGACCAATGGCTTCGAGGTGACCAGCTACATTCCCGGCGAAGGTCACAACCTCCAGGAGCACTCGGTCGTCCTGATCCGCGGCGGCCGCGTGAAGGATCTGCCCGGCGTGCGCTATCATACGCTGCGCGGCGTCCTGGACGCCCAGGGCGTGAAGAACCGCAAGCAGGGCCGTTCGAAGTACGGCGTCAAGCGTCCGAAGTGATCGGCCGAAAGGGTTTTTGAGATATGCGTCGTCGTGCTGCTGAGCGCCGTGAGGTCCTTCCCGATCCGAAGTTCGGGGATGTGATCCTGGCCAAGTTCATCAACTCCGTGATGCTGGACGGCAAGAAGTCGGTTGCCGAAGCGTCGGTCTATGCTGCGCTGGACAAGCTGCAGCAGCGTGGCGGCGGTGATCCGATCGAGATGTTCCACGAGGCGCTGAGCAACGTCGCTCCGGCCCTCGAGGTCCGGTCCCGGCGCGTCGGCGGCGCCACCTACCAGGTGCCGGTCGAGGTTCGCGACGTGCGCCGCCAGGCGCTGGCGATCCGCTGGATCATCTCGACTGCCCAGAAGCGTTCCGAGAAGACGATGACCGATCGTCTGGCGGCGGAGCTGCTGGATGCCGCCCAGAACCGCGGGGCGGCCGTCAAGAAGCGCGAAGACACGCTCCGCATGGCGGAAGCGAACCGCGCCTTCTCGCACTACCGCTGGTAATCGGCCCGGAACGGTTCGGAAAGATCATGGCTCGCACCATTCCGCTCGAGCGTTATCGTAACATCGGCATCATGGCCCACATCGATGCCGGCAAGACGACGACCACCGAGCGCATCCTGTTCTACACCGGCAAGTCCTACAAGATCGGCGAGGTGCACGAAGGCACCGCGACGATGGACTGGATGGAGCAGGAGCAGGAACGCGGCATCACCATCACGTCGGCAGCGACGACCTGCTACTGGCGGGATCATCGCGTCAACATCATCGACACGCCCGGCCACGTCGACTTCACCATCGAGGTCGAGCGGTCCCTGCGCGTGCTCGACGGTGCCGTGGCGGTGTTCGATTCGGTCGCGGGTGTCGAGCCCCAATCCGAGACCGTCTGGCGTCAGGCCGACAAGTACCGCGTGCCGCGGATCTGCTTCGTCAACAAGATGGACCGGATCGGCGCCAACATGTACCGGTGCGTCGACCAGATCCGTGAGCGTCTGGGCGCCAAGCCGGTCGTGCTGACGCTGCCGATCGGCACCGAGGCGCAGTATCTCGGCAACGTCGACCTGGTCCGCATGAAGGCCGTGATCTGGCGCGACGAGACCATGGGCGCCGACTACACGCTGGAAGAGATCCCGGCCGAGCTGAAAGATCGCGCCACCGAGTACCGGCAGGCGCTGGTCGAGGCCGCCGTGGAGATGGATGACGCGGCGCTCGAAGCCTATTTCGGCGGCGAGGAGCCCGACGAGGAGACGCTGAAGCGCTGCCTGCGCAAGGGCGTCACCGGCTTCCACTTCGTCCCGGTGCTGTGCGGCTCGTCCTTCAAGAACAAGGGCGTGCAGCCGCTGCTGGACGCGGTGGTCGACTTCCTGCCGTCGCCGCTCGACGTGCCGCAGATCACCGGCATCGATCCCAAGACCGAGACCGAGGCCAGCCGCAAGATCGACGACGCCGCGCCCTTCTCGGCGCTGGCGTTCAAGATCATGACCGACCCGTTCGTCGGCACCCTGACCTTCGTGCGCATCTATTCCGGTCGCCTGGAGAGCGGTTCCTATCTCCAGAACACCGTGAAGAACTCGCGCGAGCGCATTGGCCGCATCCTCCTGATGCATGCCAACAGCCGCGAGGAGCTGAAGGAAGCGCTGACCGGCGACATCGTGGCGCTGGTCGGGCTCAAGAACACCACCACGGGTGACACGCTGTCCGATGCGGACAAGCCGATCATCCTGGAGCGGATGGAGTTCCCGGAGCCGGTCATCGAGGTCGCGGTCGAGCCGAAGTCCAAGGCTGACCAGGAGAAGATGGGCCTGGCGCTGAGCAAGCTGGCCCAGGAGGATCCGTCCTTCCGCGTCTCCACCGACCAGGAGTCCGGCCAGACCCTGATCAAGGGCATGGGCGAGCTTCATCTGGAGATCCTGGTCGACCGGATGCGCCGGGAGTTCAAGGTCGAGGCCAATGTGGGTGCGCCGCAGGTGGCCTACCGCGAGACCCTGACCAAGCCCGCGACCGTCGACTACACCCACAAGAAGCAGACTGGTGGTACCGGTCAGTTCGCGCGGGTGAAGCTGGTGATCACGCCCAACGAGAAGGGCAAGGGCTTCGAGTTCGACAGCAAGATCGTCGGCGGTGCGGTGCCGAAGGAGTACATCCCCGGCGTCCAGAAGGGCCTGGAGAGCTGCATGTCGAGCGGCGTGATCGCCGGCTTCCCGATGACCGACGTCAAGGTCGAGCTGGTGGACGGCGCCTATCACGAGGTCGACTCCTCGGCGCTGGCCTTCGAGATCGCCTCGCGTGCCGCGTTCCGGGAAGGGGCGGCCAAGGCCGGCCCGCAGCTGCTGGAGCCGGTGATGCGGGTCGAGGCGGTGACGCCCGACGAGTACATGGGTGACATCATCGGCGACCTGAACAGCCGCCGCGGACAGATCACCGGCATGGAGCCGCGCGGCAACGCGCAGGTCATCAAGGCGATGGTGCCGCTGGCCTCCATGTTCGGCTACGTGAACTCGCTGCGCTCCCTGTCGCAGGGGCGTGCGCAGTTCACCATGCACTTCGACCATTATGCGCCGGTGCCGCAGATGGTCGCTGACGAAATTCGCGCCAAGTACGCCTGAGACGTCTCAGGTTAGAGGACTGACGAGGGGCACAGACGATGGCCAAAGAGACGTTCAAGCGGACGAAGCCGCATGCGAACATTGGCACGATCGGACACGTGGATCATGGCAAGACCACGCTGACGGCCGCGATCACGAAGATCCTGGCGGAAGCGGGAGGTGCGTCGTTCACGGCGTAT
>NZ_DATMFZ010000129.1:0-17909 GCF_035556675.1 Geminicoccus sp.
ATCAGGAAAACACCACACACCCAAACACCCGACGCGGGGTGGAGCAGCCCGGTAGCTCGTCAGGCTCATAACCTGAAGGTCAGAGGTTCAAATCCTCTCCCCGCATCCAAACATACCCACGCACATGCAGCCCCGCTGACCAAGCAGCGGGGCCGGTCGGCGTTGTTGGCACGGTGTAAGCAGCACCGGCTCAAGCTCGGGTCCGGCAGAAGATCGGGCTGGTCCAGCTCGACTGCCCGTTGGCCTGGCGCATGCGGAGGTAGACCGTCTCGCCGGTGACGAAGCCGGGTAGCGGTACAGCGCCCTGCCATTGCCACTGGTGCGGCCGTGGCAGGGGATGGAATCGGAAGGCGGGGCTGTCGATGCCGCCGAGGTTGCCGGACAGGGCGCCCTCCTGCAGCCGGGGTACGTCGATCTGCAGGTGCTGGCCGTCGAGCTCCGCCCGGATCGCCGCGTAGTCGGACAGGCGGACCCGCAGGGCTACGGCCTGCATGGCCGGCGTCATGTTGTTCGGGTTGGCGCGGGCCAGGATGGTGAAGGCGAGCGTGTGGCGGTTGGCGGCGATGCGGTCGGGTTCGCTGGCCTGGGCTTCGCCTTCGAGCGGGGAGACGATCTCCACACCGCGCAGGCGTGGCTCCACGGCCAGGATCTCGCCGCCCTGCAACGCCAGTCGGCCGGTCCAGCGATGGCTTTTGCCGCGGGCTCCCCAGCCGAGCTCCAGCACCAGGATGGTCTCAAGCCCTTCGGCGGATGGCGTGATCGGGGCCGGCTGGAGTTCGGGCGTGATCCGTGCGGCGAGGCGGCCGGAGCGGATCACGTCGATCGTGTCGATGAAGCTGCCGCCCACCGTCTCGATCCGCAGCTCGTGGTCGCCCGGCGGGAGGATGCCGCCCTGGATGGTGTCGCCCGCCGCCATGAACAGGTGACTGCAGTCGCCAGTGAGCGCGTTGGTGCGCCGGGACCACAGGCTGTCCCACAAGGCGGCGGCGGTGTTCTCGGGCGCGTAGAGGCAGGTGCGGCCATGGCCGTAGGAGCCGGGGTGGCCGCTATGGTGGTCGGTATTGCCGATTACGCCGAAGACGTGGCCGAGCGCTAGGCCGTGGCGCAGGGTGGAGCGGCCGTCGGAAGGGCCCATCGAGTGCAGGAATGGCCGCTCGGTCAGCGACGTTTCCGAGCAGCCATGCATGGAGATGATCTCGACCACCGGCGACAGGCGCGGATCGAGCGAAGCCCAGTTCACGCCGCGGGCACTCTGGCGGTAGCCGATATGGTGCGGGAAGGCCATCGCGGTGCCCGGGTAGCGGGCGGAGAGGCCGGCCAGCAGCTCCGCCGGGCTGTCGGCCAGCACCATCTCGCGGCTGGCCAGGTCCTTGTAGAGGATCGTGTAGTCGCCGTGCCGGAAGGAATGGATCTCGTAGCCGGGGAAGACCGTGAACGTCCCGTCCTGGTGGAAGCGGCGCAGCGTCGCGAAATGGCCGGGCCAGAGCCGGGCCAGCCGGGCGAAGCCTTCGACGTGGAAGGCCACGATATGGGCGACCTCCGGCTGGTCCACCGGCATGTCCGGCCAGTGGGCATGACCGGTGACCGAGACGAAGTCGAGCTGCTGCCGGGCGCGCGCCAGCGCGTCTTCCAGGCTGCCATGGCCATAGGACAGGCCGCAGTGATTGTGGATGTCGCCGTAGAACGGCCGCAGCCCGAACGAGGCGGCGAGTGGCGTCAGGCGGGCTGGCAGCCGGGCCTTCAGCATGGCGGGTGCCCTGGAAGGAGGGAACTGTCGAAGGTGACGGTCAGGCGGTGGGCGGCACCGGTCCTGCCGGCCAGGATCGGCCCGGGCCCGCTGGTGCCATCGGGCAGGCGCTGGCTGGTCACCGGTTCGATCCCGAGGATGCGCCGGTAGGGGCGCATGTCCTGCCAGATCTGCAGATGGTTCAGCCAAGTCGTCTCGAAGGCGAAGGTGGTGCGGAGGCCGGGCTGGTCCTCCTGCGCCGGCCGTTCCGCCTGCCAGCGACTGACCGGGGCGGCCATGGCATGGCAGGCGACCGAGGGCGGCGCTTCCTCGTCGATCTGCATGGCGCCCAGATCCTCTCCGCTGATGATCGTGCCTGCCTGGACCAGCGGGTAGCCGAGGTTGAAGTGGTAGAGCATGGCGAGCGCCTGCGGTGTCGGGCGCAGGTTCTCGACACGGTCGACGATGCGCAGCTCGTTGCCGCCAATGGGCGCCTCGATCCGGCGATGCAGCCGCAGGCTCGGGCCGTTATGGGTGGCTTCGGTGACTTCGCCTTCGCAGAACAGCACCGGCTCGTCGCGGTCCCAGTTCTCGCCATGGCTGAGCAGGCGCGCCGGGGTCAGCGGCAGGTGACCGTGCAGGGGCAGGCCGCCTGCGGGCTGGCGGACATGGGTCAGGCCGCAGGTGACGAGGAAGCCGGACAGGCTGCGCTCGAAGCCGCGCAGGCCGTCGGCTTCCTGGGCGTGAAGCCCGGCGGAGCGGAAGCCGTTCGGCCCCTGCCAAGCGAGCGGCGTGCCGCGCCACCAGAGCGGGCCGATATCCATGGAGCGGTCGGCCAGCACCCAGAAGTCCAGGCCGCCGCCGGTGGAGAAGGCCAGCGCCCGGACGTCCCGCTCCGGCCCGTCGTCCAGCACGATCCGGCGCACGGAAGCGAGCTGGCGGAGGTCGCCGACCCTGGCCGCTGCCTGCTCGCGTGTGCCGGACAGTATGGTCATGAGCCGGCGGCGGCCGGCGTCACGTCGATCCGGGTAAACGCTTCGGGCGGCGCCTGGTTGGCCTGCATCAGGTCCAGCATCAGCCGGGTCATCCGCGTCTCGGCCGCCTCGTCCTTGAGCGGGCGCTCCTGGCCGGGATCGGTCTGGAGGTCGTAGAGACGGGTGTCGTTCTCGATGAAGGCGCCCGGCCCGTAGACATTGTACATGGGCGATCGGTCGGTCACCGGGACCTTGAGCACGGGCGCGCCCTTAGTGAAGCCGAACGGCTCGGCGAGGCTGGCACCCTTCAGCTCCTCGGGCGTGAACGGCTCGAAGATATGGGTCGGCATCAGCGTGTACTGGTAGATTTCCTGGGTCGCGAGGTCGGCCGGGTAGCGGTGATAGGTGAAGCGGCCATCGGTGACGTTCACCGCCCCGCCGAAATAGCCGAACAGCGCCGCCTCGCGCAGGGCATGGTCGTTTGCCACCACCGGCAGCAGCGAATGGGCCTCCATCTCGGGGGCAGGGGCCACGCCGAAGAAGTCCAGGAAGGTGGGGGCGAGGTCGGTGGTCTGGGTCAGGGCCGTGCGGCGCGCACCTGCCGCCTCCGGCTTGCGCGGGTCGTGGATGAAGAGCGGGATGTGCACGATCTCCTCGTACATGTTCATCCGGTTCTTCGCCCAGAAATCGTGCTCGCCCAGCAGGAAGCCGTGGTCGGTGGTCACGACGAGCGCGGTGTCCTGCCACATGTCGTGCCGGTCGAACTCGTCGAGCAGCTGGCCCAGCAGGAAGTCGCACAAGGCGACCACGCTGTAATAGTTGGCGCGCAGCTCCTCGCATTCCTCGGGCAGCTCGTCGACCCGGCCATAGCGCGGCCAGTCGCGGATCGGCCCGTTCCAGCCGGTCCTGAACGCGTCCTTGAAGCGCTCGGGCGCATGGAACGGCTCGTGCGGGTCGAAGGTCTCGATCTGCAGCAGCCAGTTGTCGGCGTCGCGGTTGCGCTCCAGGAAGTCGAAGCCCGCGGCGAAGCACTGGACCGAAGGGAACTCGCTCTCGTCGCGGATGAACTCGCGATTGATGATGTTCTGCGAGAAATATTCGCGCCGTTCGGTGATGAACTGGCGCTCGTGGTACTTCTCGCGCAGCCGGTCCCAGTGCGGCTGGACCATCGCCTTCCAGGGATCGCCTTCCTGGCCGCGCACGAACTCGTAGGAATCGTAGCGGTTGTGGTAGGTGGCGCCGCCGTCTTCCCAGTAATGGAAATGGTCGGTGACCAGATGGCTGTAGACGCCGGCCTTGGCGAGCAGTTCGGGGAAGGAATTATCGAACGGCTCCAGCGGCCCCCAGGAGCGGTGCAGGAAGCTCAGGCGTCCGGTCTGCATGTCCCGCCTGGCCGGCATGCAGGGCAGGCTGCCGACATAATGCTTGTCGAAGGTGGCGCTGCGCTTCGCCAGCCGGTCGAAGTTCGGCGTCGGGATCCGGGTGCCGCCATAGGGCGAGAGCATGTGCCGGTTCAAGGAATCGAACAGGACGAAGACGACCTTCATGTTCCGACCTTCGTGGCTGGGCGCATCATTTCACGGCGCCGTTGGTCAGCCCGCGCACGATGAAGCGCTGGGCCACCAGGAGCAGGACGACCGCGGGGACGATGGAGAGCATCGCCGCTGCGGCCATCTCGGTGTAGGCGATGGTGTTTTCCTGGGCGTACTTGCCGATGGCGACCGGCACCGTGGCGGTTTCGCGCTGGGTGAGGGTCAGCGCCACGGCGAACTCGTTCCAGCTGAAGATGAAGGCGAGCACGCCGGCCGCGGCCAGGCCCGGCGCCACCAGCGGCACGATCACGCTCCACAGGATCCTGGGCGTCTTCGCCCCGTCGATCCGCGCCGCCTCCAGCAGTTCCTCGGGCACGTCGTTGACGAACACGCTCATCATCCAGAGCGCCATCGGCAGGTTCAGCGTGGTGTGGGCCAGCACCAGGCCCAGATAGGAATTGTCCAGGCCGAGCGGCCGGAACATCGAGTACCAGGCGCCGGCCAGCGTGATCGGCGGCACCATGTGGAACACGACCGCCCAGCCCAGCATGGAATGGCCGACCCAGCGGGGCCAGCGCATCCGGTTGAGCGAATAGGCGGCGAGCGTGGCCACCACCAGGACCAGGGCCGTGCTGAGCAGGCCCACCGTCAGGCTGTTGGCGAAGTTGCGGACATAGTCCGACGAGCGCGCCGTCAGCACCGCCTCGAAGTTCATCAGGACCGGCTGGAACAGGATCTGGCCCATGAGCAGCGAGATCTGCGTCTTGAAGGCGGCTGCGCCAATCCAGAGGAACGGGAACAGCACGATGATAGCCGCCAGCACCAGCAGCAGGTGGCGCAGCACCAATGCTGCCCGGCTGCTCCCGGCGCTGCGGCTCATCGCCCGGTCTCCCGGCGGCGCAGGAAGGAGGTGATCAGGATGATCAGCAGGGCGATGCCGAAGAAGGTGACGATAGACATGGCCGAGCCGTAGCCGGCGCGGTCCTCGGTGAAGAAGCGGCGATAGATCGAGAAGCTGATCACTTCAGTGGCTGTGCCCGGCCCGCCGCCGGTGAGCAGGTAGATCTCGTCGAACACCTTGAAGGCCAGGATCATCCGGAAGACGAAGGTCACCACCAGCGTCGGGATCATCAATGGCAGGGTGATGTGGACCAGGCGCTGCCAGCCATTGGCGCCGTCGATGGCGGCCGCCTCGTAGACGTCCTGCGGCAGGGCTTCCAGGCCGGCCAGCAGCAGGAGGAAGCAGAACGGCGTCCAGTGCCAGACATCCACCACGATCACCGAGGCCAGCGCCAGATGGCCCTGGCCCAGCCAGTCCTGCGGGCCGAAGCCGAACAGGCCGGTGATCGTGTTGATGACGCCGAAATCGAAGCTGTACATCAGCTTCCAGATCGCCCCGATCACGATGCCCGGGATCAGGATCGGCAGGAGGAAGATCGTCCGGTAGACGACCTTGCCGCGCACCACGGCACTGGTGAGCAGCGCCAGGCCGAAGCCCAGCACCATCTGCAGGCCGACCGCCACCACCGCGAAGATCAGCGTGTTCAGGATGCCGGCGTGGAACAGGCCATCGTCGAGCAGCCTCCGGAAGTTGGCGAGGCCGACGAAGCTCCAGCTGGCGGTCCGCTCGGCCCAGGTGACGTCGTGGAAGCTCAAGACCAGGAGGTTGAGCATCGGCAGCAGCGTCAGGCCGAGGAAGACCACGAGGGCCGGCGCCAGGGTGGCCGCGCGCCAGCCGCGCTCGCCGGGCAGCGCCGCCGTCCGCGTCGGGCCGGCGGCGGGACCGCGGGCCACTGCTCTGGTATCGGCGGCGGCCATCGGCTACTCGGGCAGCGGGTCGAGGCGCGGCGCGTCGTAGCCGGCCTTGGTCATGACGGCGGCGATCTCCTCGGCCATCCGGTTCAGCACCCGGGCCGGGGAGACCTCGCCCGAGATCGCCTGGTTGAATCCCAGCTCGGTGATCGCCAGGATCTCGGCCGATTCCGGGATCACGAAGGTGAGCTGCGCGGTCGGCAGCGCCTTGGCCAGCGCGCCCATCCAGCGATACTTCTCCTCCTTGGCCATGTCGGATTCCAGCACCGCGCGGCTCACCGGCGGCGAGCCAGCCTCGGCATAGGCCTTCTGCGCTGCCTCGGTCTGGAACCACTTCAGGAAGGCCAGCGCCGCCTTCTGCCGGTCGGCCGGGATGTTCTTCGGGATGCCGCCCAGCCAGTGCCCGAGCGGCGGGGTCGAGGGATGGCCTTCGGCATGGGGCGGCGGCGCGAAGCCGACCTTGTCCACCACGATCGACTGGTTCGGGTCGTCGAAGGTGGAGGCCGCCAGCACTGCCAGGATATGGCCGGCCTTGCCGGTCGCCATGTTCTGGATGACGTTGGCCTGGGACTGCCCGGCGGTCGACGGGTGGCCGGCCTCCTTGGCGAGCTTCAGATAGGTCTCGAGCCCGGCCAGCGTCTCGGGGCTGTTGATGGTGATGGTGAAGTCGCCGCTCTTCTGGTCGCGGAAGATGCCGCCGCCATGGCTGCCGATATAGGGCAGCATGTCGTAGGTGACGTCGAACGCGCCGCGGGCACCGCGCTGGACGATGCCGTACATGGCGGGCGGATCGTTCAGGGCCTTGGCGTTCTCCAGGAGCTGGTCCCAGGTCTCCGGGACGCTCAACCCCTTCTCCGCGTAGAGGTCGCTGCGATAGTGCAGGAGCGGGATGAACGGGTTGATCGGCACGGTCAGCAGCACGCCGTTCTGTGCGTCCGGCAGCTTGGTCTCCGCATTCCAGTAGACCGAATCATCGAACGTGTAGATGTTGGGGTCGAGCTTGAAGTCCGGGTCGATCTCCTTCAGCGGCTGGAGGAAGCCGCCGGCATACATCTCGACGAAGAACCCGGCATTGATGACCAGGAGGTCGAACGGGCTCTCGGCGGCCCGCACCGCGGAGCGCTGCTTTTCCAGGCTGCCGGCGAACGGGTTCACGTCGAGCTCGACCGAGTTGCCGGTCTCCTCCTCGTAGAGTTCCACCGTCTTCTGGAAGCCGGCGAACCAGGGCGACTGGTTGATCACGATGGTGATCGGCGCCTCGTCCGCGGCCCAGCCCGGACCCGCTGCGACGAGCAGTGCGGGGATCGCCACCGTCGCCGCCATGCTCCAGCGCCGCAGACGCGCTCCGATCGAGTCCATCTGGTTCATCGTGCCTCCCCCTTTCGGGCTGATGCCGCCCATGACGAATCCTGTCATGGCGCCGCCATTCCTACCAAACACTTCGGGGACGCCTGCAATTCAGAAAAGCTATCGCTGCGCCGTCAGTTGCTCGGCCGTTCGCGGCAGACCTCGCGCAGGGCGGCCATAATCGCCTGCGCTTCCGGCGAGAGCCAAGCATTGCGGCGGGTCCAGATCCCGGCGGCGCGCTCGGCGGTGAGAAGGTCGATGTCGAGGACCGCCAAGCCGCGCCCCGGCGGCGTTTCCAGCGTTTCTCGGTTGGTATAGCTGAGCGCGTCGGTCTCGCGCACCATCGCCAGGAGGAAGGTCATCGAGTCCGCTTCGACCGTCGCTTCCGGCGGCGCCAGGTTGTGCGCGACGAACAGGGCCTCCAGCCGGCGGCGGGCGCGTGTCACCCGCACCACCGGCAGGACCCAGGGAAAGCGCAGGGTCTCCTCCAACCCGGGCCGCTCCAGCCGGGTCAGCGGGTGGCCGGCACGGCAGAACACCACCAGCCGGTCGCTGGTCAGCTTCTCCAGCGCCAGGTCGCCTGCTGCGTCCTCCTGCGGCAGCTCGGCCACCACGAAATCCAGGTCGCCCTGGCGCAGGGCCCGCATCAGCGCCGCGTCGAACCCGCCGGTGACGCGCAGCCGGATGTTCGGATTGGCCGCCATGGCGCGGGCCGCGGCGGTGGGCAGGTGGCTGCGCTGCCAGGCCGGCCCGGCGCCCACGTTGACCGGCGCGCCCGCCCCGTTCTTCAGGCTTTCCAGCTCGCCCAGCGCGTCGCCCACCTGCACCTGCATCGCCAGGGCATGGCGCACCAGGCGGCGGCCGAACTCGGTCAGTTCCATGCCGCGCGGCAGGCGCTGGAACAAAGGCACGCCCAGCTCCCGTTCCAGCAGCTTGATGCTCTTGGTGAGGGTGGGCTGGGTGACGTGCAGTTCGGCCGCGGCGAGCGTCATGTTGCGGCGCTCGGCGATCTTCAGGAAATAGTTGAGCTGGCGGAGGTCCATCGGCGCGCGTTGCTCCTGCCAGCCCGGAGCCGCTCAGATGCCCGACCGCGCGGTTCCCGCCGGACGATGGCCGGCATGGCGCTTCAGGCGGAAGGCCAGCACCAGCAGCGTTATCCCGAACACGATGGCATAGGCGCCGAGCCACCAGGCCAGCACGATCGCGCCCACCATCGGGCTGATCGCCAGGAGGATGCCGTAGAGCAGGGAGGCGATGCCGCCCAGGACCAGCCAGCCGCGCCCATGGCTGGTCTTCAGCTTGACGGCGGAGACCAGCATGGTGACGCCGGAGATCAGCGCCCAGGCGGCGATCAGCAGCACGAAGGCGAAGACGGTGATGCCGGGCCAGACAAAGGCGACGATGCCGATCACCACCCCGGCGATGCCGTGAATGAGCAGGAGGCCCCAGCGCTCGCCGGCGCGGGCACCCCGGATCGCGGCGACGATCTCGAAGATGCCATCCACCAGGCTGAAGGCGGCGAAGATCAGCACCAGCGACAAGATGGTCGCCCCCGGCAGCACGAAGGCCAGGATGCCGAACAGGACGGCCAGCGCGCCGCGCAGGGCGAGTGCCCACCAGTTCTGCGCCAGGATGGCGTTCATCGCCTCGTGGCGGTCCTGCATCGAAGGAGCGAGAGGGTTCATGATCGGCCCCGTCGGGATGGGTGGCCGGATGCTGCGCGCCCGGTGGCTTCTTCTGTATCGCCTCCGCCAGTGCCTGGGAACGTCCGCCCCGTCAGGCCGGATGGTGGCGGCGGACCTCGGTGACGAAGGCCTCGACCCGGGCGGGATCCACCTGGTTCCACCAGACGCCATCATGCTTCAGGCTGGACCCGACGATCGCCCCGTCCAGCTCCGCCATCAGTGCCGCGGCATTGTCCTTCGCGATGCCGCTGCCGGCGATCACCGGCAGGCGGGTGCCGGCGCGCACCGCGGCGATCTCCTCGGGCGGTACCGTGTCCCCGGTACGGTTGCCGGTCGCGATCGCCACGTCGGCATCATAGAACTCGGTATCGCGGGCCAGTTCCGCCACGCCCCGGTCGCCCACGATCGCATGGGCGCCGTGCTTGACGTGGACGTCGGCGAAGATCGCCACGTCGTCTGCCCCGATCATCCGCCGGAAGCGCAGCGCCCGGCCGCTCTCGCCCTCGACCAGCCCCTCGTTGGCGACATAGGCGTTGACCCACTGGTTGACCCGGATGAACCGGGCATCCGTCGCCTTGGCGATCGCCAGCGCGCCGATGGCGCTGTTGGCCAGCAGATTGATGCCGTAGGGCAGGTCGACCGCTTCGGCCACCGCCTTCACCAGCACGCTCATCGCCGCCACGATCTCCGGCCCGATCTCGCCTGGCGGCAGGAACGGGATGTCGCCATGGTTCTCGAGCATCAGGCCGTTCATGCCGCCCGCGGCATAGGCTCTCGCATCCTCGACCGCCCGCTTCACGATGGCCGCCATCGGCTCGCCCCGGTAGCGTGGCGTGCCGGGCAAGGGCGCGCAGTGGACATTGCCGATCAGGGGCTTGCTGACCCTGAAGATGGCGGCGAGCGGCGAGGGGCGGGCAGGGGCGATGGCCACGGGCAATCCAGTCGAAAACGGGAGTCAGAGATCGGTCGAGACGAGCCGGGACATGACGTGGGCCAGGCGCGCCGCCCGGTCGTCCGGCGTCGGCCGGACCGTGCGCAGGGCGCCGCAGGCCTCGACCACGTAGGAGGCGGCGACCGTGCCCATGGCGGCGCAGACCTCCGGCGGCCGGCCCTCGGCCAGGCCCGCCAGGAAGCCGCCGCAATAGGAATCACCGGCACCGGTCGTGTCCACCACCCGGGCCGGGAAGGCCGGTATCTGCACCAGCCGGCGCTCGCCCGGCACGCAGACGAACGAGCCGCGCTCGCCCAGCTTCACCGCGATCGTGCAGCCATGCTCCGTCGCCTGCGCCCGCACCCAGGCTTCCAGGTCGTCCGGCCGCCAGATCCGCAGGATTTCCGCTTCGCTCGGCAGGAACGCGCTCAGGTGATGGAGGAAGCTAAGGTCCCGATAGAGGCTGGCGTCGATATAGCCGTCGGAAAGCAGGTCGAGCGTCACGACCGGGCGCCCCGGCAGGCCAGCCAGGTGGACTGCGTTGGCGAGCGAGCTGGTCGGGCCCTGGGGGGCGATGTGGAATCCCTGGGCGTTCGCGTAGAAGTCCGGCAGCGTCCCCCGACCCTCGTCCATCTCGGCGGCGGTCGAGGAGGAGAGCTTCGGGACCTGCTGCTTGTCGCGGTCGTTCTCGTGCAGCAGCCAGAGCTGCAGGCCGTTGCCGTCGATCGTCTCGATGCCGCGGCTGTCGAGCCCGAAGCCCTCGATGTCGGCGCGGACCAGGTCCAGGTGGCGCCGGCCGGTCACCGAGTGGACCCCCACCGAATCGTTCCAGATCCGGGCACCCACCGCCGAGTAGAGGGCGCCGCCGCCCAGCACGTCGCGCTGGACGGTGTCCCCCTGGACGATGTCGTCGATGGTCAGCCAGCCGATCGTGACGAGCTTGGTCATGCGGTGCGCCCGAACAGGTCGGCGCAGCGCTCGCGATAGATGGGGGCGATCGCCGAATAATAGATCAACGCCTTGGACAGGCTGACCAGGTCGTGCAGGTTCGCCCGCGGCTCGCCCTTGTCCAGGTGCCGGTTGAAGCCGGCAAAGCCCAGCAGCAGGATGTTCGGCGTCTTCAGGAGCACGCTGACGTCGTCGCTGCGCGACGTGTAGGCGTTGTTCGACTCCTGGACGGGCACGCCCAGTTCCGCCAGGAGGCCGATCATGTCCTGCGCCAGGGCGTAGAGGTGCGGCGGCGTCACCGCCCCGCGCGCCAAGCTGGAGAACTCCGCCAGCACGGCACCCTGGCCCAGCCGCGTGCTGTTCTCGACCCCGCCGCGCGTGTCCGCGTGGGGATCGCCACCGGCCTGCTGCACGTCGGCGATGATCGCCAGGTCCGGTGTCGGCAGGATGTTCACCAGGCGCGAGCCGCCCCGGCCCATCACCTGGCTGCCGCTGCCATGCGGCCCCTCCTCCTCGTCGGGGAAGGCCAGCATCGCCTCTATCCCGGCTTCGGCCATGACGGGGGCCGCCACGGCGAGCGCCGCGACCGCGCCGGCATTGTCGACATGGCCGACGAAATTGCCTTGGTCGTCCGTCTCCCGGCACGGGGCCGACATCACGACCCGGTCGCCGATCCGGATCGGGACGGACGGATCGTTGGGCTCGAAGAAGGACTGCCCGCCCTCGGTGACCAGGCGGCCCGCGACGGACGGGCGGTAGCGGTTGGACGCCAGGTCGTAGCGGACCACCTCGGCCGGACGCTCGCCTTCCTCGATCAGGTGGTAGCAGAACGGCACCAGCGGGTAGCGGTCGCCGGCCTTCGGCTGGATCAGGTAGCTGATCGTGTCGAGATGGGCGAAGTACCAGAGCGGCTTGGCCGGCTCGGCGCTGCCGGTGAGGATCACCGTGCTGCCGGTCTTCTCGTAATCCTCGCGCAGGTGCAGCCGCGTGCGCTCGACCTGGTCGTCGGCGAGCAGGCGCTTGAGCACCGGCGTGCGCAGGGCGGCTGCCGCCGTGGACGGTGCCGGCATGTTGGCGAGCGCGAAGGTGTAGCGGCGCACCCGTTCCAGGGTGACATGCGCGTCCACCGCCGGCCGCAGGGCCTCCAGCACCGGCAGGATCCGCTTTCGGACATCCATGGGCAGGCTCCTCAGGTCCGGTTGGCGCGGCTCATGCCGAACACCGCGACCACGATCAGGGCGCCCTTGACCAGCTGCTGCACGAACGGGTCGACCCCGTTCAGGTTCAGCGTGTTGGCGAGCACCCCGATGATCAGCGTGCCGATGAAGGTGCCCCAGACGGAGCCCTTCCCGCCGAACAGCGACGTGCCGCCCACCACCACTGCGGCGATTGCATCGAGCTCATAGCCCTGGCCTGCGATCGGCGTGCCGATGCCGAGCTGGGAAGAATAGACCACGCCTGCCAGCGCCGCCAATCCGCCGGAGATGACATAGACCACGGTCTTGTAGAGCCGCACCGGCACGCCCGACATCCGGGCGGCCTCCTCGTTGGAGCCGATCCCGTAGACCGAGCGGCCGAACGGGGTCATGCCCAGCACGAAGGCGCTGACGAGCAGCGTCGCGATGAGCACGAGCGCCGGGATCGGGATGCCCAGGAAGTAGCCGTTGCCGAAATTGTAGAAGGTCTCGTCCAGGATCGGGATCGGCGTGCCGCCGGTATAGATGAAGGCCAGGCCGCGCGCGAAGGACAGCATGCCGAGCGTCATGATGAAGGCGGGGATGCCGGCATAGGCGACACCGATGCCGTTGACGAGGCCGGCCCCCGCCCCTGCCAGCATGCCGAGCGTGATTGCCACCGGCAGGCCCCAGCTCTCCAGCAGCCCGGCATAGAGCACCACCGACAGGCCCAGGATCGAGCCGATCGACAGGTCGATCCCGGCCGTCAGGATCACGAAGGTCATGCCCATCGCGAGGATGCCGACAATCGCGATCTGGCGCAGTACGTTCAGGAGGTTCGGCACGGTCAGGAACCGGTCCGACAGGAGCGAGGCGATCACGATCAAGACGACGAGCGCGATCAGGCCGCCCAGCCTGCCGGCGCCGACTCGGCGCAGCATCGCGCCGTAGCCAGGATGGGTAGCTTCATGCGGCAAGGGCTGCGGACCTCATGATGGTTTCCTCGCTCGCTTCTTCACGGCTGAGCGTCGTGGCGACGCGCCCGCGGCGGAGCACGACGATCCGGTCGGACAGGCGCAGGACCTCCTCCATCTCCGAGGAGATCAGGACGATCGCCACGCCGCGCGCCACCAACTGCTCGATGAGCGCGTAGATTTCCTGCTTGGCGCCGATGTCGACGCCGCGGGTCGGCTCGTCGACGATCAGCACCTTTGGCTCCACCGCCAGCGCCCGGCCGATCAGCACCTTCTGCTGGTTGCCGCCGCTCAGATAGCGGATCTCGGTGCCCATCCCGGCCGAGCGCACGTCCAGCTTGCCGATCATGTCGCGGACATAAGCGCGTTCCCTGACCAGGTTCAGCACGCCCAGGCGCGTGAACCGGCCGAGGCTGGAGATGGTCGCGTTCTCGCGCACCGGCCGGTTGGGCAGAAGGCCCTGCGCCTTGCGGTCCTCGGTCAGGTAGCTGATGCCCAGGCGCGCCGCCGTGCCGGGATCGTCGATGCGCACGTCCTGGCCGTGCAGCCGGATCGTCCCGGCACTCGGGCGGGCGAGGCCCACGATGGCACGCGCCACCTCGGTCCGCCCGGCGCCGACCAGCCCGGCCAGGCCCACGATCTCGCCCTCGTGCACCGCGAAGGAGACGTCCTCGAACTCGCCGCGCCGGGACAGGCCCCGCAATTCCAGCGCCGGCTTGCCGGAACGGCGCGCCTGGCGGGCGTGGGCCGGGAAGTCCCGGCCGATCATCCGGGCGACCAGCCATTCCTGGTCGATCTCGCCGATCGGCGCCTCGCCGGTCTTCCTGCCGTCGCGCAGCACCGTGACCCGGTCGCAGATCCGGAACACCTCCTCCAGGTGATGGGAGATGAACACGATGCCCAGGCCCTGGGCTTTCAGGCGGGCGACCAGAGCGAACAGGGTGGCAACCCGCTTCTCGTCGAGCACGGCGGTGGGCTCGTCCAGCACCAGCACCCTGGCCTGGAGCGAGATCGCCTTGGCGATCTCGACCATCTGCTGCTGGGCGATGCTGAGCCGCCCGACCGGCACGGACGGGTCGATTTCGATCGACAGGCTCTCCAGGAGCTCCTTCGCCCGCCGGCGCATCTCGCCATGGTCGACCGTGCCGAAGCGGGTGGTCGGGAAATGGCCGAGGAAGATGTTCTCCTCGGCCGACAGATGCGGGGCCAGCGACAGTTCCTGCTGGATCACCACGATGCCGCGGGCCAGCGCGTCGCGCGGCGAGCGCAGGCGGGCGGGCTCGCCGTCGATCAGCAACTCGCCGCGGTCCGGCTGGTAGACGCCGCCCAGCACCTTGATGAGCGTCGACTTGCCGGCACCGTTCTCGCCCACCAGCGCCTGGACCTCGCCGGCATGCACCGCGAAGTCCAGGTCGGACAGGACGGTATTGCCGGAGAAACTCTTGCCCAGGCCCCGGACGGCGAGAAGCGGCGTCACCGGCGGCTCGTTCGCTTTCAGTGGCAAGGATCCGGCGTCGGCTCGAAGTCGCCCCAGCCGCGACCGATCCACTCGTCGGCATTGGCGGCGGTCACCACCGGCGAATCCGGCAGCACCAGGGTCTTGCCGGGCTCGGCATAGTCCTGGGCATCCGGGATCTCCTTGCCGGTGAGGGTGTAGAGCACCGCGCGCAGGCCGATGTCGCCGATGAACGGCGTGTAGTTGCCGTCTGCGCCGAACGTGCCCGCCTTGACCGACTTGAACCCGGCATTGGAGCCGTCGAACGTGTAGTGCTTGATCCCGTCCCCGCAGCGGTTCGCCCGCGCGATCGCGAGCTGCGCACCCCAGGACGACTCCTCGGCATGGGAGAACACCGCGTCGATCTCCGGATAGGCGGTCAGCCAGTCCTCCATCAGCTTCACCGCAGGCTCGCGGATCCACTGGCCGTCGCCGGTCACCAGCACCTCGATGTCCGGATGGCCCTCCAGCACGTTCTCCATGCCCTTGTTGCGATCCACCGCCGGCGAGGAGCCCTGCAGGCCGGTAATCACCACGATCTTGCCCTTGCCGCCCAGGTCGTCGGCCATCTTCTTGGCGACACCCTCGGCCATGGTGATGTTGCTCTGGCCGATGAACAGGGTCTTGTCGGTCGGCACGTCGCGGTCGAGCACGACCAGCGGCAGGCCCTCGTTCATGACCGCGCGCGCCGCCGGCACCAGGGCCGCCGATTCCACCGGGCTCATGATCACCGCGTCGACGCCGCGGGCGATCAGGTCGCGCACGTCGTTGTTCTGCTTGGCGACGTCGACATTGCCGTCCAGCACGACCAGCGCGACGTTGGGGTGCCGACAGGCCTCGGCCTGCAGCGATTCCAGCATCGAGACGCGCCAGGGATGGTTGAACCCGGTCTGCGAGAAGCCGATCGTGAGCGGCTTCTCCTCGCCATCGATGGCGACCGGACCGGCATCGAGCGGGAGAATGTCGGTGAATGGCAGCTTCTCGTAGCGCGCCGCCAGCTCGTCGCAGGTCGCGTTGGTGATCGGCAGCCGCTCCTGGGCCATGCCGGCCGCAAGCGGCAGGGCTACCAGCGCCGTGGTCAAGAGGCCGACAGACTTCAGCATGGGCATTCTCCCCCGCGGAACGGGCGGTGTTAGGTGTGAGGGCTCTGCACCGCCTTTTTTGTCAGGCTAGTAACGCTAGTGGTGCTGTCAACGCACGATTCACAGCGCGGGAAGAAATCGAGCGAATCCCGCGCAATCTGCGTAAACAGCAGGATCATTGCTGCGCCCTTGAGCGGCCGTTGCCGGAAATCTGCGCATGATTCGATGCGACCAGATTAACAGTTGTAAGAAGAGTCACAGCCTCTAACCATGCCGTCGGACCGTCACGGCAGGCAGCGCAATGACTCTCGGCAAGCAGCAGCGGATCGCCTTCCTCATGGAGCAGGTGACGCGGCAGGGCATGATCGGCCTGCGCGAGGTCAGCGCGCGCCTGGGAGTGTCGGAGATGACGGTCCGGCGCGACGTGGCCGCGGCGGACGGACGGCTGTCGATCCTGGGCGGCCATATCCTGCCCGAGCGGGTGGCCATGCCGGCAGGCGGGCAGGGCCCGGCCCAGGAGGACCGGCGGGCAGTCAAGATCCGCGCCTGCGAATGGGCGTGCAGCCTGATCGAGCCGGACGATACGCTGTTCGTGGACTGCGGCTCGACCCTGGCCCACCTGGCCCGGCGCCTCCCCCAGGACCAGCGGCTGACCGTGGTCTGCTACTCGCTGGACGTGGCCGAGGCGGTGGCGCGGCGTCCCGGCATCCGCATGGTGCTGATGGGCGGCCTCTACCATGCCGATTCCGGCTCGTTCGAGGGTGACAGCGGCCTCGCCACCCTGCGCTCGGTCCGGCTGAACAAGGCGTTCATCTCGGCGGGCGGCATCCATCCGAGCCGCGGCGTGAGCTGCACCAACTTTCACGAGGTGCTGGCCAAGCGGGCGGCCATGGAGAACGCGCTGGTCTCCTATCTGGTGGCCGACAGCAGCAAGTTCGGCCGGCTCACCCCGGCCTATTTCGCCGACCTGCGGAGCTTCGCCGCGATCGTCACCGAGACCGGGATCGCACCGCCACCCAGGCCCGAGGGCGGCTGAGGCCTTCGATCATATCAGACAAGACTGTTGCGATCCCATCTCCGCCTGTTACATGCGGGGCCAGATAACAAAGGCCCAAGTCGGGGAGGCTGGGGTGCGGGGCGAGATGCGTCGGGAAGCGCTGCTCCAGTATCTGCGCGTGCGCGAGCATGCCACGGTCGACGAGCTGGTGGGGCAGATGCGTGTCAGCAAGATGACGGTGCATCGCGACCTGGACCGGCTCGCCGAGCAGCGGCTGGTCCGCAAGATCCGCGGCGGGGCCACGCTGGCCACCAGCATCGTGTTCGAGGGCGACTATGCCTATCGCGAGCAGCAGAACCGCCTGGAGAAGGCGGCGCTGGCCCAGCGCATGGCCGAGATGGTCGAGCCCGGCATGGCGATCGTGCTCGACGATTCCTCGACCGCGGCCAGCATCATCCCGTTCCTCGACCACAAGCGTCCACTCACCGTCATCACCAACGGGCTGAAGGTGATCGAGAGCTTCCGCCGCGCCGACGAGATCACCCTGATCTGCCTGGGCGGCCGCTACGATCCGGTGGCCCAGGCCTTTTTCGGCCTGGTGTGCGAGGCGGCGGTGGCGCGGCTGCGCGCCGATCTCGCGATCTTCTCGACCTCGGCGGTGCGCGGCACCAGCGCCTACCTGCACGACCCGGACATCATCCGCGCCAAGCTCGCCATGAAGGTGGCCGCGGAACGCTCGGTGATCGCGTTCGACCGCTCCAAGGTCGGCCGCTCGGCGCTCAACCTGTTCGCGCCGCTGCGCGAATTCGATTCGGTCCTGGTCACCGAAGGGCTGGCGCCCGAAATCGACCAGGCATTGCGAAGGGATGGCGTGCGTCTGGAACTGGTCGCGGCCGGTGTCGGGCACTGAACCATGGCTTGATCAAGGGAGGCAGGAACAATGACGAAGACGACTAGGACGACCTGGCTGGGCAGCGCCGCGGTGGCGCTGGCGATGGCCGGCCTGAGCGGCCCGGCGGGTGCCGCCGAGACGCTGACCTTCATCTGGCATGCCGGCACCTGTGCCGATGCCGTGGTCAACATCGCCAAGGACTATCCGGACAAGAACGTCTCGATCGTCCCGGCCCTGGTCCCCTACGGGCCGGAATGGCACAACAAGATCGCGTCCGAGTTCGCGATCAAGGGCGACGGGTTCGACTTCGCCATGTGGGACAGCCAGTCGACCGCGGAG
>NZ_DATMFZ010000130.1:0-6680 GCF_035556675.1 Geminicoccus sp.
GCCGGCCTCGACCAGCGCCATGGTCTTCACGTTGTCGGCGACCGACAGGGCAGGGGCGCTGCCGGTCTCGATCGCGTGCTGCAGCTGCTCCATCACGCCGATGAAGGCATGGGGGAACCAGTGCGTTTCCCAGCTGGGCTCCACCCACTTGCCGCCGGTGGCGCTCCTGGACGCGTAGCGCAGCGTGGAGGGCTGGCCGTGCGGCCAGCCGATCGTGCCCTGGGCCACGCCGTCGGTGCCTTCGACCCGCCACTTGATGTAGATGTCGCTGTCGAACCCTTCCTCGCGCGGCCCGGACCAGACGTCCTCCATCGACAGCGCGATCACGCCGGAGGGGAACTTCAGGGTCGAGATCGTGATGCCGTCCTGGTGCGGGAACCGGGTGCGCGGGTCCTGGCGGGCAGCCGTGTAGATCTCGCTCGGGTCGCCGAACAGGAAGCGCAGCACGTCCAGATGGTGCACGCTCATGTTGGACAGGGTCAGCCGGTCATACTCCGCCAGGAAGGTCTGCCAGTGCGGGATCGCCCGCATCTCGATGGTGGCGATCACCGGCTGGCCGAGCTCGCCCCGGTCCAGGATCTGCTTCAGGACCCGCATCGACTGGTCGTAGCGCATGTTCTGATTGACCGAGAGGACCTTGCCGGCCGCTGCTGCCTTGTCCCGCAGCGCCCGTGCCTCGTCGAGCGACAGGGCGAGCGGCTTCTGCGCCAGAATGCCCTTGATGTGCGGCTGTTGCAGGGCCAGGCGGATGAGCGCGGGCTGCTGGTCGGGCGGGAAGGCCAGGTCGAGGATCTCGACGCCCGGATCGGCGATCAATTCCTCCGGGGTGGCGTGGACCTTGGGGATGTCCCAGCGCTCCGCCACCTTCTGCGCCTTGGCCGGCGTGCGTGACGCGATGGCGCCCACCCGGAAGCCCGCCTCGCGATAGGCCGCCAGATGGCACTCGGCCATAATCATTCCGGCGCCGACCGCGCCGATCGTGAACCCGCGGCTGCGCACGGTGACGTCCGGCGCGAACCCCATGCTCCCGTTCATCCCTGTCTCCTGTGCGGGTCGGTGCAAGGCACGACCCGGAGCCGAGCGTCTCATGCGCGCCCTTCGCATCGAGCGAATGATGAAACCGGCAGCCAATGTCAATCATGACGACGCAAAATTGATCATAACGCCTCTGATGAGGCGAGATGAGGCGTCGTTACGCGGCGAGCATTCCATCAACGTGGCTGGCGGGACAGGAAATGATGTGTTTTGATGTCTTTCGTCAGCGCGGGTTCATGTGTGTTGGAGAGGTTCCGAATGATCCTTGTCGTCGTCGTCCAGGGCAGCTGAGCAGCGATTATGTCCACCAGTCTGCGGGTCGCCAGTGCGACCCTCGCCGACGTTGCCCGCGAGGCCGGCGTTTCCACTGCCACGGTCGATCGGGTGCTCAATGGCCGCCCGGGCGTGCGCGAACGCACCCGGGCACGGGTCCTGGGGGCGGCCGAGCGGCTGGGCTATCTCGGTGAACGCGGCACCACGCCCGCCGCGCCCGATACCGGCAACGTCCAGTTCGACTTCGTCCTGCCCGGCGGGCCCAACACTTTCATGGCGAACTTGGCCACGCTGATCGAGGCCGATGCCGCGGGCCGCGCCGGGGTGCGGGCGCGGCTGCACCGGATCGACGGCTTCGATCCCGACGCGCTGGCTGCCAGGTTGGAGGATCTGGCCGGCACCAGCCAGGGTGTGGGCCTGATCGGCCTGGACCACCCGGTGGTGCGTGAGGCGGTGCGGTCGCTGGGCACTGCGGGCGTGCCGGTGGTGACGATGGTGTCCGACATCAGCCACGTGCCACGGGCAGGCTATGTCGGGATCGACAACCGGGCGGCCGGGCGCCTCGCCGGCTACCTGCTGGCGCGACTCCACGGCAGCCGGCCGGGCCGGGTGGCCCTCTTTGCCGGCTCGCTTGCCTATCGCGGTCACGAGGAGCGGGAGATGGGCTTTCGCCACGTGCTGGCCGAGGAGTTTCCCGGCATCGAGATCGTGGCGCGCACGGAAAGCCGGGATGATTTCGAGCGGACCTATCAGGAGGCGCGCGACCTGCTGGCCCGCACCCCCGATCTCGCGGGCATCTACAATATCGGTGCCGGCAACCGAGGGATTGCGCGTGCGCTCGAGGAAGCGGGGCGGGCACGCTCGGTGCTGTTCATCGGCCATGAGGTGACCGAGCACACCAGGCGGTTCCTCCTGTCGGGCACGATGGACGCAGCGATCGACCAGAACCCACGGGTGGAGGCGCGCGAGGCGGTCCAGCGCCTGCTCGCCGCGGCCGCGGGCGACCTCGCCTTCCGAAGCTACATGGTGCGGATGCAGGCGGTGTTCCGGGAGAACATCCCCGACCATTGAGCCGGGCCGCTGCTTCATCCGCGCGACGGACCGGCCGTCCCTGGCTAGCATGGGCCGCTCGCGAGGGTGCGGCGGCAGGGGTGGCAGACATTGGAGCCGGCAGAGCATGGCCCGGATGACGGGCTGGTCGACCTGATCATCCGGCAGGTCGCCGAGGGCGGATCGCTGGCAGCATTGTTCAGCGCGCTGTGCGAGCGTCTGCTCCAGATCGGCCTGCCGGTCTGGCGGACCAGCCTCAGCATGCGCGCGATCGACCCGATCGTGACCGCGAGCTCGCTCTACTGGCACCGGGACAAGGGCGTGGGTGAGCCGGTGCGGTTCGGGCTGGCCGACCGGCTGGCCTACGAGCGCAGCCCGATCGCCCATGTGCTGGGCAATGGCCTGGGGGCTGCCCGCTGGCGGATCGAGAACGGTGAAGGCTGTGCCCGCTTCCCGCTCCTGGCCGAGCTGCGTGTTGCCGGCGGCACCGACTATCTGATGCGGATCGTGGGCTTCACCGGCCAGGTAGCCCTGCCGGGCATCGCACTCAGCATCGCCACCGACCGGCCGGGCGGGTTCACCCTGGCCGAGATCCGGCGGATGGACCAGATGCTGCCGGCGCTGGGCCTAGCCTGCCACCGCTTCGCTCTGGAAGGCACCCTTGCCGACGTGCTGTCGGTCTATCTGGGCCCCCGCACCGCAGGCCGGGTGCTGGCCGGCGAGATCATGCGCGGCACCGGCCGGCGGATCACCGCCGCCATCCTCCTGGCCGACCTGCGCGGCTTCACCGCTTTGTCCGCGCAGGCGGACCCGATGAAGGTGGTGGGCTGGCTGAACGAGCATCTGGAGGCGATGGGGGCGCCGATCGATGCTGCGGGCGGGGAGATCCTGAAGTTCACCGGGGACGGCCTGCTCGCGGTGTTCACGGCCGATGACGGGGCGGAACCCGCCGCATGCGCGCGTGCCCTGGCAGCGGCCGAAGCCATGCTGGCCGCCACCGCCGGCCTGAACCGTGCGAGGTGCCAGGCGGGGCTGCCGCAACTCGGGCTGGGCGTCGTGCTCCACCACGGCGAAGTGGTGTACGGCAATGTCGGTGCCGTGCGCCGGCTCGACTTCACGGCGATCGGACCGGCCGTCAACGAGGCCAGCCGGCTGGAGAAGTTGTGCGGCCGGCTCGGGCGCGAACTGCTCCTCTCGGGTGCTTTCGCCGTCCACTGCACGCGGCCGCTGCGCCGGATCGGCGCCTTCCGGCTGCGCGGGGTGAACACACCGATCGAGGTGCTGGAGCCGGAAGCGCCGTGGACCCGGGAGCGCGGCGACGCTCCCGGGCCACTCGAGACCGACTGAGCCAGCCGATCCCTAGTCGATGCGGCCGAGCGGGCCCTTGTCGTCCTGGAAGGTGCGGGTGTTCAGGATCTGCGGCCCGGCGTCATGCTCGCCGTTGAACGGCGTGACGATGTTCGGGCAGCCGGCTTTCTGCGCATCCTTGGGCGAGTTGAACCAGATGCCCAGATGCAGGGTGTGGATGGGCCTGAACGCCGGGTTCTTGTCCGCATCGGCCCTGTCGACCTTCGGTGCCGGCGCGACATTGGGTGCCACGGCGAAGGTTTCCCGGCTGAACCGGCTGATGAAGGTCTTCTTCGCCACGCCCTTCCAGTTGGTCTCCAGGTCGCCGACATACCAGGACACACCGAACGGGAAGTTCGGCACCTGGATGACGAACGCATCGAACTCGGTGCGCGGCGGCAGGCCGGCGGCGGTGATCGTCATCTGCTCTGCAAAGCCCAGCGACTTGATTGAGACATGTGCCACTGCATGGGGCGCGCACTTCTTCGGCAGGTTCTGCGATCGGACCATCTTGAACTGGGTGGCGCTGTCGGCCTGCGCTGCCGGCGTGGCCATGGCGGTGGCGAGAAGAACCAGTCCTGCCAGGGCGATACCGGAGGCGTGAATGGACTTCATGTGGTTGCGGGACATGACGATGCTCCATGGAAATGGTGCGGCAGGTAGGGATGGCTTGCCCCGAGCGTCAGGAGACGGAAGCCGGCGCTTCCAGGGCAATTGTCATGCATAGTCGGGGCAGGAACGTCCGGTTCTGGCAGGAATGTCGTTGGGCCTGACCGAGCCATCGGACGTCTGTGGAATATCCTAGCTGTATTGGCGAATTGTCTTCGTGATCAGGATCACATGCTTTCCGGAACTTGGCGTCAGGCAGCTGCATGGTATGAATGGCAGTGGACTTAGGCATTCAGCCAAGCATAGTCACATGCGGCCCGATTGTGCGAGAGGTGTATTATAGTTCAGTGAGGTTCACCGGTAAGCGTCGGATGGTATGATCAGTAGCCGATAATAGCGGCTGATCCGAAGTGGCTGACGGCATCAGAATTCGTGACTGCAAATATATTACGGCTTCGTCGGTATAATGGTCGCACCCCATGGAATTGCCATGACCGACATCGGTTCCGGCAGCTATGATCCAGTCAGGCTCGGCGCCAGCAGTCGGGGGAAAAGGCGATGAATAGGCTGTTGCTCGGTGACGAGATCGTTGTGAAGTCGATCTGTGCGGTGCCGAACGGGGCAATGCGCGCGACCGACCTGATCTGGACCGGGCGGGTCCGGCGCATCGAAGGCCCTGTGGTCACCATGAGCGTCCTGACCGAGGGTGGTGCCGAAGTCCTGCTGCAGGCGGACAGCGGCAATCTCGGCAGGGACGACCACGGCCGTTGGCAGGTGACCCTGCCCATGACCCACCGGTTGGTGGAACCGGCTCAGGCCTGAGCCGGGGGCCGAACGCGACAGCCGGTCGCAGCGGGCAGGACGGCGTTCCCTTCCGCTGCCCGTGCCTGCAGTCTGACGCGGTCCTGATCATCTGGCATCATCCCCCGGGACCGCCACCATGTCCAAGCAGCTCCTGCACCTCGTGTTCGGCGGGGAACTGATCGACCCGTCGCAGATCGAGTTCTCGGACCTCTCCAAGCTCGACATCGTCGGGATCTTTCCCAACTACGCCGAAGCGGAGAAGGCCTGGCGCGCCAAGGCACAGGCTACCGTCGACAACGCGCAGGTCCGCTATTTCGTGGTGCATCTGCATCGCCTGCTCGAGCCCGACCCCAAGCTGGTGACGCCGCAGTCCTGAAGCCGGACCGGCACTGGCAGGTGCCGGTCCGGTCGACTCGAGCTAGGGGTCAGAGCGCTGCCAGCGCCTTTTCCAGCCGTGTGGCGCGCTGGTCGAGTTCGCCCACGCGCGCCCGGGTCTCCTCGACCACGTCCGGGTCAGCCTTGGCGAGGAAGCCTGGATTGCGCAGCCGGCCGGCGGCCGCCGCGGAATCCTTCCGGGCCTTCTCGATCTCCTTGGCCAGCCGCTTGCGCTCCGCGTCCAGGTCGATCGCGCTGCCGAGCGGCAGCACGAACGTCGCCTCGTCCACCACGAGCTGGGCCACGCCGCCTTCGGGCCGCGCCGCATCCAGCGCGATGCTGCCGACCCGGGCCAGCCGCTCCAGGGCAGGGCGGTGGCGCTCCAGACGCGCGCGGGTGAGAGGGCTCGCTTCCTCGACCTGCAGGTCGAGCACCGCCGCGGCCGGGACGTTGACATCGGCGCGCGCGCCCCGGATGGCGGAGATCGCGCCGATCAGCCACTCGATCTCCGCCACCGCCTCGGCATCGTTCAGCCCATCCGGCAGCTCCGGCCAGGGATCGCTGATCAGCTGGCCATCTGCTGTGCCGAACAGCCGGGCGTGCAGTTCCTCGGTCACGAAGGGAGCCAGCGGGTTCAGGAGCTGGAGCACGTTGGCGAGCACGTAGCCCATGGTCCGCCGGGTCTCGGCCGCGGCCGCCTCGTCGTCACCGCCCTGGAAGAAGGGCTTGGCCAGCTCCAGGTACCAGTCGCAGAACCCGTCCCAGATGAACCGGTACAGCCCCATCGCCGCATCGTTGAAGCGGTAGGAGGCCAGTGCCTCGGTCACCTCGCTGGCAGTGGTGGCAAGCCGGCCCAGGATCCAGCGGTTGAGCTGCTGCCTGGCCGAACGCGGATCGAAGGCCGGATCGAGCACGACGCCGTTCAGCTCGGCGAAGCGGCAGGCGTTCCAGAGCTTGGTGACGAAGTTGCGGTAGCCCTGGACGCGAGCCTCGCCGAACTTGATGTCCCGGCCCTGCGCGAGCGAGGCCAGGATGCCGAAGCGCAGCGCATCCGCGCCGTACTGGTCGACCAGGTCGAGCGGGTCGACCACGTTGCCCTTGGTCTTGGACATCTTCTGGCCGCTCTCGTCGCGGACCAGGCCATGGATGTAGACCGTGCGGAACGGCACGTCGCCCATGAACCAGCA
>NZ_DATMFZ010000131.1:0-12826 GCF_035556675.1 Geminicoccus sp.
CCCGCGCCGGCAACGCGTCATACTGAATCCAGCTCTGCGTCGCCAGCAGAGCGCCAGCGCTGAGCTTCGTCAATCCGATCGACTCAATTAGTGTCGCTGGCTTGGGTACCGGCGCGGCATCTTGCCAGCAACACAGATCCAATACGCTGCGGCGCATGACCCACGTTCCTGATCACCTGCTACGCAAGCTGTGGCCTGCCCAGGCGACCGCGAGTTTGATCGAGATGGTAGAGCGGTTCAGGAATGCGCGATCGCATGGTGATCTATTAGTCCACGAGCATCGCCTCCCTGGAAGAATCGATCCCGTTCAGAATGACCTCCGCGCCTGTAGGAAGACCCTCAGTCCCCACCCAGTCCAAACAGCCGGACCCGCTCGATCTCGTAGTTGACCTCGGGATCGTACGGCTGGACGGGAAGGTCGAGGGAGGAGACGGTGAGCTGGCCCAGGGCCGCCTTGAGCTGGAAGCTGGCGGTGACGGCGGAAGCACGGGCGCGGACCAGGTTGGAGCGGGAGCGGAACAGGTCGTACTGGGCGTCCAGCACGTCCAGCACGGTACGCAGCCCTAAGTTGGATTCGCGCTCCACGCCGCGCAGCGCCAGCGCGTTGGCTTCCGCCTCCATCTCGTAGGCGCCGATCGCCGAGCTGGCCGCGTCGACGGCGGTCCAGTAGGTACGGATGTCGCGCCGGACCTGATGGCCCATGGCCACCCGCTGGTTCTCCAGCTGCCGCACCGTGTGCTTCGACTCGCGCAGCTGTGCCGCGGCGGCCCCGCCCTGGAACAGGGGCACGGTCAGGGTGACGCCCACCTGGGCGCTCTGCTGGTCGTAGAATTCCGGGTTCGGGTCGTTGGCGTAGTTGAGCTGGCCCACGAGGTCGATGCTCGGCAGCAGGCCGGCAAAGGCGGCGTCGGTGTCGGAGCGGGCCGCGTCCACGTCCAGGGCGGCACGCCGGATATCCGGATTCTGCTCGGCCAGCGCATAGGCCGCATCCAGATCGTCGGGCAGGTCGGGGATCGGTGCCGGATCGCTCAACCGTTCTGGTGGCGGGCCGATGACCTGCTCGAAGGTGGCCTCGGAGCGGGCCAGGTCGGCGCGCGCCTGATCGCGGTCGGCACTGGCGCGGGCCAGGCGCGAGCGTGCCTGGATCAGGTCGGTCTGGGCGACCTCGCCCAGCTCGAAGCGCCGCTCCGTCGCGGCGAGCTGCCGAGACAGCCGGTCGTAATTGGCCTGGGCCTCCCCGATCAGCAGCCGGTCACGCCAGGTGTCGACATAGGCCGTGGCGGCGTTCAGCAGCACGTTCTGCTCGACGGACAAAAGGTTGGCCTGCCCGGAGCGCACCCGGCGCTCCGCACCCTGCAGCCGCGCCTGTGTCCCACCACCGGCCCACAGGTTCTGCTTGAGCGCCAGCGTGGCGAAGGTCGAATCGGCGTCCTGGGTTTCCAGCAGGTCCTCATACTGGGAGAAGTCGAAGCCCGGTGCGGAAGGGAACTCGAAGGCGCTCGTCTGCGATCCGCGGGTGAGCTGGCCCTGCAGCGTCGCGGTGAGGCTCGGATAATAGCCGGCACGGGCCTGCGCCACCCGCGAATCGGTCGCCCGCAGTGCGGCGCGCTCGGCAGCGAGGTCCGGATTGCTCAGGTAGGCCTCGACCAGGGCGGCATCGAGGGTCTGCTGGGCCGATGCGCTGCCCGTGCCCAGGAGGCCCAGCAGCAGGCTCAGCAGCAATGGGTTGGAGAACAGCCGTCGCTCGTTCATTGCCCGCCCATCGCCTGACCCGGTGAAGGGACAGGTGGAAACCAGCGAGCAGCCACAGTTCCAGTCGAAAACTCACGCTCAGACTGCGAATTTTCCGGATCAGAGCGCCAGATCGAGCCGGGCCAGCCCGCGCACGATCACGCCGTCCTGCCGTTCCCGGCCGCGCACCTCCAGCCTCGGCAGCCGCCGGGCGATGGCGGCGAAGGTCAGTTCCGCCTCCAGCCGGGCGAGCGGTGCGCCGATGCAGCTGTGGATGCCGCTGCCGAAGGCCAGCTGGCGTGCGGCCTCGCGGTCCAGGTCGAGCCGGTCGGGCTCCGGGAACACGCGCGGGTCGCGGTTGGCGGCACCCAGCCCGAAGCCCACCGTCTGCCCCTTGCGGATCGCGACCCCGGCCAGCTCGGCATCGTCCAGCGCATAGCGGAACGCGATCTGCTGCGGGCTGGTGAAGCGCAGGAGCTCGGCGACGACGGTGGGCATCACGACGTCGCCCCGACGCAGCCGGGCATAGGCGGCAGGTTCGCCGGCCAGCGCCAGCAGACCGTTGGCGACCAGCTGGGCCGAGGCCTCGTGCCCGGCGAACAGGAACAGGATGCAGGCGGAGAGCAGTTCCTCCTCGCTCAAGGCTTCGCCCCCGTCGCGCGCCTCGATCAGGAGGTCGAGCAGGTCGCCGCGCGGCCTGCGGCGGTGCATCGCGACGATATCGGCGAAATAGGCCTGCAGCTCGACCGCCTGCGCGGCACCGGTGCGGATGCTGGCCTCGGTGCGGATGACGTCCAGGGCGGCGGTGATCGCGCGCACCCAGTCGCGGATCAGCGGCCGGTCGCCCTCGGGCACACCAAGGAGCTCGCTGACCACGTCGATCGCGAGCGGGTAGGCGAGCTCGCCCACCACATCCACCGTGGTGCCGGCCGGCAGCCGGTCGACCATGCGCTCCGCCAGCGCCGCGATCGAGGCACGCTGACCGGCGACGGCCCGCGGCGCGAATACCGGGGCTGCCAGCCGGCGCAGCCGCGCATGGTCCGGCGGGTCCTTGAACAGCATCCAGTGCTGGATCATCGCCATGAGCGGCCGCTCGTGCGCCGGCACCGGCGGCAGGGCACCCTGCGGCAGCAGCTTCGCGATCTCCCGCCCGAACCGCTGGTCCTTCAGCCCGGCCGCCACATCGGCATGGCGGCTGACGAACCAGAACCCCCAGAAGCCCGGCACCGGGGCGGACGACCAGGCGACCGGTGCGGTTTCCCGCAGCCAGGCATAGGCCGGATAGGGGTCGGCCAGGTTTTCGGCTGCGAGCGGATGGAATAGCGTCACCGGCATGGCCGGCAGATAAACAGGGCGGACGGACCGCCGCAACCGACGGACGTGCATGCGACTTCTCGCGATCAGCGACCTGCATCTCGGCAGCCCCACCAACCGCGACGCCCTGGATGCGCTCGGCAGCTATCCCGAGGACTGGCTGATCGTGGCCGGTGATGTCGCCGAGAGCTTCGGGCGGATCGGCGAGGGCTTCGCCGCACTCTGCCGGCGCTTTGCCCGGGTCATCTGGGTTCCAGGCAACCATGAACTATGGTCGCTGCCCGGCGAGGATGGCGGGCTGCGAGGTGCCGGGCGCTACGCAGGCCTGGTCGAGCTGGCACGCAGCCATGGCGTGCTGACACCGGAGGACCCGCCGCCGGTCTGGGACGGCCCGGGCGGCCCGGTCCGGATCGTGCCGATCTTCACCCTCTACGACTACAGCTTCGCCCCGGAGGGGATGACGCCGGAGCAGGTGGTAGCCTGGGCAGCGGAGACGGACATCCACCCGGTGGACGAGGTCCTGCTCCATCCGGATCCGCACGCCTCCCGGGTCGCCTGGTGCCGGGAGCGGCTGGCGCTGACCGAGCGGCGTCTGGCCGACCTGGCATCGGACATGCCGTGCGTGCTGGTGAGCCACTGGCCGCTTTGCGAGGAACTCGTGCGGATCCCGCGCGTGCCGCGCTTCGCCCCCTGGTGCGGCACCCGTGCCACCAGGGCCTGGCCCTGGCGGTTCGGCGCGCTCGCCTGCGTCTTTGGCCATCTCCACGTCCGCGGCCGGCGCTGGCTCGACGGCATCCGCTTCGAGGAAGTGTCGCTGGGCTATCCCAGGCAATGGCAGCCGGCCCTGGGGCTCGCCCCCTATCTCAGGCAGGTCCTGCCGATGCTGCCGGAGGCCGGTGACCCCTGAAGACCTGGGTCGCGTCGTGGAAACTGATGGCGGCGGGCGCATCCGGGGCGAGCGCCAGGGCCAGCGCCATCCGGTGCCGCCGGTCCGGTCGCAGCCGGTGCAACCGCCAGACCGGCGGCAGCGCACCGGCAACCGCCGTCATCGTCACCGGCCCATCGCCTTCCGGCACCACCAGCCGGTCCAGCGGCAGGGACAGCCCGCCGCCATGGGCCTTGGCGACCGCTTCCTTGCCGACCCACAGCCCCACCAGGGCCTCCTGGCGTGCGCTGCCCTGCCGTGCTGTGACGCGATCCCGCTCGCCCGGAGCCAGTAGCCCGTCCAGCAGCTCAAGGCTCAGTTCCGGCCGATCCGCCGGCTCCACATCGATCCCGACACGGCAGCCGTCCGCCAGGGCGCACACCGCAAGGCCGCCGCCATGAGCGAGATTGAAGTCGAGCATCCCCCTCGGGTGGGCCAGGAACGGCCGGCCGCCGGGAGCACGGCCGAACCGCAATTCCGCGGGCGGCAGGCCCAGCCGCCTGCCGATGGCATGGCGGGCAAGGGCATAGGCGGCGGCGTGCAGGTGGCGCGGATGATCAACCAGAAAGCGACGATTGCGGGCCTGCTCATCTGAACTCAGCAAGCTCCGTACCTGCTCGTGATCGACGCTGTTCAGGTCGTCGACGCTGCAGAACCAGACCTCCACACCCACAATTCTGGAAATTTCAGGTTTCACCCGCGCAACGCTCATGATACGTCTTATGCTGCGGCTTGCCATATCCTAACGCGCAGGGGCGTCATCTCACCATGGCAATCAAGCTCGACAAGGACATTCGCCGGGTCATCGTCCTGGGTGGCGACCAGCCCCGGCGCCGGGTCTACGACGCCGACCGTGGGTCGCGCTACGACGATGATGACGGGATCCGGGTGACCGTACTGCAACGTGATCGGTACGGCCGGCTGGTCGCCAAGGAGCGCTACGAGAGCGAGGGCGAGTATCGCCGCAAGAAGCAGTCGCCAATGCTCCGGCCGATCGAGCGGGTGCTGCGGCGTGCGATCAAGTTCGAGGCCCGGCTGCTCAACGAATATCTGGGCCGCCACGAGCGCTCGAACAGCCGGAAGCGGGACGGCTGGATCAAGGATCTGTCGGATAATGTCACCAGGTCGATCCGCAAGTCGAAGCCGCGCTACATCATCCGTGGCCGTGACTGACACCGGGCCTGCCCGCCGCCGCCAAGCTGGATCAGGAGAAGGAACGATGGCCGAAACCACCGTCGTCGAGAAGAAGCAGGTCGAGCCGCCGCCGCCGGAGCCGACGAGCGAGACCGTCATCATCGACATGGGCGAGCACAGCCGCCGGCGCGTGCGCCAGCTGCGCCGCGGCGAGGGCCGCCTGATGGAGAAGGTCGAGGACGCGCTCGCCGATCTCGAGGAGCAGGGCGTCATCGAGGCGAGCGCCCAGCGCGTCGTGATCGTGGTCCGCCAGGAGCCGAGCCTGGGCGGGCTGTTCGACGACGATGACGACGATGATGACGACGACGATTGAGTGACGGACCGGCCGCCCGCTCTGGAGCGGCCGGCCGCTTGCCCTCCTTGGTTGGACGTGCGGATCTCGAGATAGATGGCTGAACTGCCGCTGCCGCAGGCGTCTGCCGAGCGTGGGCCGCGCCTGTCCTGGAAGGGCTGGCTGTTCATCGTCCTGCTTTGCCTGGGCATGGCAGGTGCCGCATTCTATCGCTTCGACCCGCTGCGCCACTCGGTCGCCACCACCCCGGTAGTGGCACCGCCGGTCTCCGTGACCGCTGCGGAAGCCAGGATGCAGAAGGTCCAGCCGGAACTGACCTTCGTCGCCAGCCTCACGGCACTCCGGCGCATCACGATCTCGCCCTATACCAGCGGCCACATCGTCGAGATCCTGGTGCCCGACGGCGCGGAGGTGACGGCCGGCCAGGCGATCTACCGGCTCGACGACCGCAGCGCGCAGGCCGAGCTGGCGCTGGCCAAAGGCCGGGTCGAGCAGAACCGGGCCAAGCTCGAGCGCGACCGGACCCTGCAGCGCGAAGGCTTCCTGGCGCAGGTGTCGCTGGCCGCGAGCCGGGCGGATCTGGCCGAGGCGGAGGTCGACGTGGAGCTCAAGCAGCTCAATCTCGACCTCTTGACGATCAAGGCGCCGTTCACCGGGCGGCTCGAGCGCCACCAGGTGGCACTCGGCCAGTACGTGACCTCGGGCACGGCGATGATCGATCTGGTCGACCCTGGCGAGGTCGCCGCCGACTTCCATGTGCCCGAGCGGCAGCTCGCCCAGATCCGGCCAGGGGCGAAGATCAGCTTCCACAGCAGCGCCACGAGCCAGTCGTTCGCGGGCACGGTGTCCTTCATCTCGTCGGTGATCGACCCGGAGACCCGCAGCTTTGCGGTCCGCGCCCGGCTGGATGGTGCGGGGAAGGAGCTGCTGCCCGGACTGTTCGGCAGCCTGACGATCGCCACCGGCGCACCGCGCGACGCCGTGGTGGTGCCCGAACCGACACTGGTGCAGCGGCTCACCAGTGCGGAGGTCTACAAGCTGGTGGACGGCAAGGCGCGGCTGGTCCCGGTCGAGACCGGCATCCGCGGCCCGGCCGGGGTGGAGATCACCCGCGGACTCTCGGCCGGTGACCAGGTGGTCACGTCCGGCCAGTTCCGGCTGCGCGACGGTGATGCCGTGGCCATAGAGACGGCATCCGCTCCATGAACATCTCGGCGGTCTGGATCCGCCGGCCGGCGCTCACCATCGTGGTGAGCCTGATCCCGGCCATTCTCGGCCTGTTCGCCCTCACCCGGGTCGAGATCCGCGACCTGCCGCGCTTCGACATCCCGCTCATCCAGATCGTGACCGCCCTGCCGGGCGGAGCGCCCGAGCAGATCGCCAGCCGCATCACCGTCCCGATCGAGCAGGCGGTCGCCACGGTCGGCAATGTCGACACGGTGATCTCGCGCAGCGAGGCGGGCCTGAGCTCGGTCCAGGTGACCTTCCAGTTCGGCGTCGATTCGGTGGGGGCCGCCAACCAGGTCCAGTCCGCGATCAGCCAGATCCTGGGCCAATTGCCGGCGGAGGCCGAACGGCCGGTGATCTCGCGGCTGAGCCTCGACAACGTGCCGGTGCTCTATCTCTCGCTCGCGAGCGAGACCATGTCGGAGGTCGATCTCAGCGACCTCGCCGCCCGGGTGGTGGTGCCGCAGCTTTCGACGGTCCAGGGCGTCGGCAGCATCCAGGTGATCGGCGACCGGCGGCCGGTCATGGCGGTCACGGTCGATCCCACCAACCTCCAGGCGATGGGAGTGAGTGCCAGCGACATCGCCGCCGCCATCCAGCAGCGCAACACCGACGTGCCGGCCGGCGACGTCGCCAGCGAGAGCGGCCGCACCAGCATCCAGCTCGGTGCGACCGACGATCCGGTGGCTGCAGTGGCCAAGGTGGTGGTGCGGCGCAACGGCGATCAGGTGGTGCGCCTCGGCGATGTCGGTGACGTGCAGATCACCGGTGAGGACAGCACGACCCGGGTGCAGATCAATGGCCAGTCGGCCGTGGCGCTGGGCATCATGCGCCAGTCGACCGCCAACTCGCTGGTGCTGGCCCAGGCATTGCGCGACGCCATCCCGCAGCTCCAGTCGGTGCTGCCGCCCGACGTGCAGATCGCCGTGGCCTTCGACACCACCTTGTCGATCAGCGCCTCGCTGGACGAGGTGCGCGACTCCCTGCTGATCGCGATCGGCCTGGTGATCCTGGTGGTGTTCGCCTTCCTGGGGTCGCTGCGCTCCTCCCTGATCACCCTGGTGACCATCCCGCTCTCGCTGCTGACCACGGTCGTCTTCATCTATTTCATCGGGTTCAGCTTCAACACCTTCACCCTTCTGGCTTTCATTCTGGCGATCGGCCTGGTGGTCGACGATGCGATCGTCGATGTCGAGAACGTCCAGCGGCATATCGACGAAGGCCTGAGCCCAATAGACGCGGCCTTCGTCGGCAGTGCCGAGATCGGCTTTGCCATCATCGCCACCACGATCACGCTAGCATCACTCTATGTCCCCATCGGCCTGGCACCGGGGATGCTGGGTGCCCTGTTCCGCGAGTTCGGCCTCACCCTCGCCGTGGCGGTGCTGATCTCGGGCGTCATCTCGCGCACCCTGTCGCCGATGATGTGCTCGCGCCTGCTGCGCCCGACCCGGAGCAACTTCTATTCACGCGCCATCGACCATGGCTTCGACTGGCTGGTGCACGGCTACCGGGGGCTGCTGCGCCGCCTCCTGGGCTCGCGGCTCGCGGTAGGACTCCTGGCGATCACCGTCCTGGCGGTGGGCGGGCTTGCCGGCAGCACGCTGCAGGGCGAGTTCGCGCCGGCCGAGGACGAGGGCTACCTCCTGGTGCAACTCGACGCGCCCACCAACGCCACTGCCGACTATCTGGTCCGGCATGCCGCCGCGGTGGAGAAGGTGTTCGACACCGTGCCGGAGAAGAGCGGCTCCCTGATCATCCTGGGGATTCCCGCCTCCAACCAGGGCTATGCCTTCCTGCTCCTGGAGGACTGGGAGGCGCGGGAGCGCTCGGCCCGGGAGATCGGCGAATCGATCCGCGCCGAACTCGGTGCCATCGCTGGGCTCGGCACCACGCTGATCCCGCCCGATCCCTTGAGCGGTGCCCAGGCGCAGCCGCTCCAGCTCGTGATCAAGGGGCCGATGGGCTACGAGGCGCTGGCCCGGGTCGCCGACCGGATCCTGGCCAAGGCGCAGGGCGACCCCGCCATCAGCGCGCCATCGGTCGACCTGAGCTTCGACCTGCCGCAGATCGACCTGGAGGTCGACGAGGCGCTGGCGGCGGATCGCGGCGTGGACGTGCAGTCGATTGCCGGTGCCCTGCGCATGCTGTTCGGCGGCTACGACGTGGACCGCTTCTCCTGGCAGGGCGAACTCTACAAGATCCAGCTCGAGCTGGAGCGCGCCTTTGCCGAGCGGCCGGAAAGCATCGGCCTGGTCGGGGTGCGGGCAGGGGATGGGCGGCTGGTGCCGCTCGATACCTTCGTGAGCGTCGAGATCAGTGCCGGGGCCAGCTTCCTGCCGCGCTTCAACCAGCTCGCCTCCGCCCAGATCTCCGCCGATGCCGGTCCGGGCTTCAGCACCGGCTCGGCCCTGGACCGGCTGACCGCGCTGGCCCAGGCCGAGCTCGAGCCCGGCATGCAGATCGACTACAACGGCGCCTCGCGTCAGCTGAAGCAGGCCAACGCCGCCGATGGTGCGGTGTTCCTGCTGGGCATCGTGTTCATCTTCCTGACGCTCACCGCTCAGTTCGAGAGCTTCCGCGACCCCTGCATCGTGCTGCTGGTGGTGCCGCTGTCGATCGCAGGGGCGATCGTGGCTCTCGCTTTGTTCGGCGGCTCGCTCAACGTCTACAGCGGCATCGGCTTCATCACGCTGGTGGGCCTGATCGCCAAGCACGGCATCCTGATCACCGAGTTCGCCAACCAGCTCCGCGACCGCGGCGTGGAGCTGCGCGAGGCGGTGATCGAGTCGGCGGCCCTGCGCCTGCGCCCGATCCTGATGACCACGCTCGCCATGGTGCTGGGCTCGGTGCCGCTCCTGTTCGCCACCGGTGCCGGTGCGGTCAGCCGGATGAATATCGGGCTGGTCCTGGTCGGCGGCCTCGTGGTCGGCACACTGCTGGCCCTGTTCGTGGTGCCGGTGGTGTACACCCTGATCACCCGCAAGATCCGCCAGCCGCATGTCGAGATCAGCAAGGGGGCCGAGGAGCGGCTGGAGGAAATGGGTTTAGGCTGAGGCGGCCGCCGCCAGCTTCTCCACCAGCCGGTCCAGCGGCAAGGGCGGCCGGCTCGCTGGCGTGACGCTCGCGACCAGCAGCGCTTCCCCGCTACCGCTCGCCGCCAGCACCGGGGCGCCGGGATTGACCCCGGCCAGCGCCATGTACCAGGTGGCGCGACCATGGCTGCCGGCCGGAAGATCCTGGCGCCCGCCATTGCTGACCGTGAGCGGCGGCGCTGCCGGCGGGACGAAGCGGGCGCCGGCCAGGGTCCGGGGCAGTTCGGCCAGCGCAGCACCGGCCGCACCCGACGCGAGCGCGGTGCGCACGTTGGTGCTGGCAGCCCGTGCCCGCTCCCAGAACGGGGCGGCATCCGGCAATTCCGTCTCCAGGTGGGACAGGGCGAGCCAGGCTTCCCCGGCCAGGGATGGCGGCAGGAAGCGGCGCATGTCGACCGCGTGGCCGAGCTTCGACGTGGTACCCGTCGGCAGCGCCGCTACCAGTGCGCCATGCAGCGTCGTTCCCTCGGCCCGGCAGCGCGCCTGCAGACGATCGAACGCGGCGGGCGGCAGGCGGTCCACCGCGAGGCATGCAGGTTCCGGGCTGGGCAGGAGGGCCGCCAGCTTCGCCAGATCCAGCGACCGCAGCCGGTCGGTCATGCGCCGGCTCCACCAGCCCAGCACTTCGTCCTGGACCGACGGATCCGGCCAGGCCTCGTCGGCCAGGAGTTCCTCGAAGGAAGGCGGCAGTGGGGGCAGGGGGCGGCCGTCCAGCAGATGACCGACCAGTGCCAGGCCGCCGCGCGCATCGGTCAGCGCATGATGCAGCGCCAGCAGCACGACCGTCCCGCCCGCTTCCTCCACCACGCTCAGGCGCCAGGCGGGCGCGCCGGCCATGCCCACCGGCGCGCGCAGCAGCGCTTCAGCCACTTCGACCCAGGGGCCAGTGCCGCGCTCGGTCCTGCCATCCGCCGAGGAGGCACCCCAGCGCGGCAGCCCGTCCGCATCCAGCTCGATCACGGGCAGGGCCAGCCGGTCCGGTGCCCGCCACCCCTCGACGCCGAAGGCCAGCACGATGTTGAACGGGCAGGAATGGCCGAGCAGCCAGTACTTGGCTTCCTCCGGACCCAGAGGGCGGGTCAATTCTTGTAGTCCGGCTGCTCCGCGAGCCTGAGCAGACGCCGGCAGATGATCAGCACCCAGGCGATGATGCAGATATAGACGACTGATTCGCCATACGTGATGTGCTCCATGAAATCGAGGATCGCGTTCGATTCCTCGCCCAGGCCGTCCAGGTCGAACTCGTGATGGTTCTGGAAATGGGCGAACAGCGCGAACAGGAGCCCGAAGCCGAACGCGTAGATCAGGCCGCGCAGGATCACCGCACCCATGCTGGCGAGCTTGCTGACCGAGCCGGTGAGCGACAGGGTCTCGTTGCGCAGGAGCGGGCGCAGCAGGAGATCATACTCCTGGACTGCTTCGGTCATTCGCCCAACCGTCACCTCGAGTGTGTGGCGCAGGCCCCGGCCGCGCAGCGCCCGGGAGCGGGCGTTCTCGAAGTAGCGGTCGAACAGGCGCATGTAGTTGGCGTTCGGGATCAGGAACTGCATCGAGGCGTCGAGCGTCGCCCAGGTCCGGCTGATCCGCATGAAGGTCCAGCTCGGCTGGACCCTGTACTTGTAGAGGATCCGCCCGGAGTCCGAGCCGGCACTGCTCAGCGCCTTCTCGTGGTAGGGGATGTTGCGCAGGTGGGTGCGTGCCTCCCAGTTGCGGTAGGAGCGGATCAGGTCGCGGCGCAGCGCGGTCAGCTTGAGGGTCGGCAGGTCCGGGCAGAGCCGCAGCAGGTAGTCGGCAGCGCGCGAGAAATCCTTCTTCGCCAAAGCGCGCAGGCTCATCAGATAGAGGTCGAGGAACTCGCGCTCCATCGTGCCGATCGTACCCATGTCGATCAGCGCCACCCGGTTGTCGCGCAGCAGCATGATGTTGCCGGGATGCAGGTCGGCGTGGAACAGATTGTCCTCGAGGAGCTGGCGCAGTGCGGAGATGAACAGGCGCTGGGCGACCTTCTTCGGCCGGATCCCGTTCTGCAGGCACCAGGCCTCCGCCCGCTCCGGGTCGGCGCTGGCGACCTCGATATATTCCGACATCAGGACGCCCGGCACGAACTCCATCACGATCACGGACGCGGTCGACAGGTGGAAGAACGGGCGCGGCACGTGCACGCCGTGCCGCTTCAGGCTCTTGCGCATCCGATCCAGGTTGGCCGCCTCGTAGCGGTAGTCGAGTTCCTCCCGCATCATCGTCTCGAGCTCCCACAGCGCATCCTGCATGCGCATGTGCCGGCCGAGCCTGAACCAGTGGAGCACGTCCACGATCCGCTTGAACACCCGCAGGTCGCCCTCGAAGGACGGGACGATTCCGGGACGGCGGACCTTCACGATCACGACCTCGCCGGTCTGTCGCAGCACCGCGCGATGGACCTGGGCGATCGAGGCGGCGGCGAACGGTTCCGGGTCGAAATGGCTGAAATGGTGGGCCAGGCGGCCGCGCAGCTCCTTCTCGATCTCCGCCACCGCGTGCTCCGCCGGGAAGCCTACCGCCTCGAACTGCAGGCGCGACAGTTCCCGGCACATCGCGTCGGAGAACATGTCGGTGCGCAGCGACAGGAGCTGGCCGAGCTTCACCCACAGCCCGCCGAAATGCTCGAACAGCGCGCGCAGCTCCCTGGCATTGCGCTCGTCGGCATCCTTGTGGATCCAGAGATTGATCCGGTAGCGGATCAGATAGGCGATCAGCGCCAGGAACACCGCCAGGCCGCGCCAGCCGCCCCGCTTGCGCGCAGCCACGATCTTGACCTTGCGCCGGTCACGCTCTGCCCGCAGCGGCGTGGGGACCAGGTCGTCGTCGATGGCGAAGTGCCGGAAGTCGCTGCCGAGCCTGTCGTCAGTCTCAGTCCCGGAAGAACCCGAATGAACGCGGCGAAAGACGACGGCCTGATGCGGCATGGCACAGGATTTCTCTCGCTGGAGGATGCCGGAAGGCCGTTCCATCCGGAACGGCGCAGCTAAAGTGCCGCGCTGCAAGCGTTGCAGCTAGCCTTTAAGTCAT
>NZ_DATMFZ010000132.1:0-19133 GCF_035556675.1 Geminicoccus sp.
TCGGTGGCCGGCAGGGCCAGCCAGAGCAGGGGCTCCGCCTGCCAGGCACCCAGCATCGGCGACGGTGCGACCAGACTGGCGCTGGCAAGGCGCAGCGGCGGGTTGGGATGGGCGCCGCCGGCATCGCGGAAGCGGGTGGAATCGATCCGCACCGCCGACCACACCAGCTCATAGACGAGGTCGCGCCCGCCCTGGGTGATGATCTGGCGCTCCTGCCACTGCGCGGTCTCGACCTCGCGGTCCAGCCGCAGGACCTGGAACGTCCGGCCGAGTGCCGGCTCCTGCACCGGGCCCGCCGCCCTGGTCTCGCCCACGACCCGGACGAACCGCCCGTCCGGCACGAGGTCGGTCCGGTCCGCCGCGGCATCGACGACCTCGGCACCGACGGCGGCGCGCAGGTCGGCCGCCGACGCGGTCCGCCACTCGTGCCAGACGGAAACCGCGACTGCCGCCAGGAGGATGAGGCTGCCGATCACGACCGGCACGACCGACTTGCTCAATGGGACTCTCCTGGGCAGCTTGCGGCGTCAGGTCCGAGGACGGCAGCATGATGGGCTTCAACCCGCTCGACGAGGCCCGGATCCGCCTGGGCATGGACGAACTGGCCGGGCGTGACCCGCAGGTAGCAGCCCTGCGCGCCCGGATCGGCGACCCGCCGCCCCGGATCCGCCCGCCGGGCTTCGCCACCCTCCTGCAGATCATGACCGCCCAGCAGATCTCCGTGCGGGCCGCCGCCGCGATCTGGCGCCGGCTGGAAGCCGCGGCCGGGACCACGCCCGACCATGCCTGGCTGGCGGAACAGACGGTGGAGACGTTGCGGGCCTGCGGCATGGGCCACCGTAAGATCGCCCATGCCCAGGCGCTGGCCCGGGCCGTGCAGGCGGGCACGCTCCGGATCGACCGCCACCACGTGGCCGGCGAGGCGGAGGTCCTGGCCGAGATCACCGCCCTGCCGGGCTTCGGCCGCTGGAGTGCCGAGATCTATCTCCTGTTCGCGCTGGGCAGGGCGGACGTGCTGCCGGCCGGCGACCTCGCCGTGCAGGTCGGCTACCAGCGCCTGCGCGGCCTGCCTGTCCGGCCGGGCGAGCAGGAGCTGCGCCTGGCAACGGAAGATTGGACGCCCTGGCGAGGTGTCGGCGCCCTGTTCCTGTGGCACTATTACGGGGCGACCACGCTGGAGGACGCGCGGTGAGGGAAGTGCCTGGGGACGATGCGATCGTGGCGGCCGTGCGCAAGGCCCTGCCGGACGTGGTCGGCATCTGGTTCTACGGCAGTGCCGCGCAGGGCCGCGCCGGGCCGGAGAGCGACCTGGACATCGGCGTGCTGGGCGGAATGCGCTACGACTTCGACCAGCTCTGGAAGGCGACCTGTGACCTCGTCGAAGAATTGTGCTGGGAGCCGATCGACCTGGTCGATCTGCGGGATGCCGGTTTGCCGCTGCGGTTCGGCATCGTTTCCGAAGGGCGCAGGCTCTGGGCCCTGGACCCCAAGGCCGCGGACATGCTTGAGAACAGCGCAATCGGCATGTTCCAGCGTGACAGGGTTCAGCGCAGTCAAGATATTGCAATGTGGCTGGAGCGCTTCCGCCGGGGCTTCGACCTGACCGGAGCGGGGCATTGATCGATCATGTCATCCTCGCGAAGACGGCGATCGTCGGCCGTTGCCTGCAACGCATCGCCGACCGCTACCCCGGTAGGGAGCAGGACCTGGAGACGGACCTCGATCTTCAGGACATCGTCATGCTCAACCTCCAGCGCGCCTGCGAAGCGACCATCGACATGGCGAACCGCGCCCTCACGCTGCTGGGCCAGCCGCCTGCGTCGGACAGCCGCGATGCCTTCTTCCAGCTCAATCGGCTGCGCGTGATCGACGGAGAACTGGCAGGTAGGCTCTACGGCATGGTCGGCTTCCGGAACCGGCTGGTGCATCAGTACCAGGAGATCGATCTGGACCGGGTCCGTGCGATGTTGGCGAACAACCTGAACGATCTGACCGACTTCGGCGCGATCATGATCGACCGGTTCGGCGGGAAATCCTCCGAACAGGCCAACCCTGGCACCTGAGGCCACCGCCTGCTAGAAGGCTGGCGCGCGCGGGCAGCGAGGCCCGCCGGCGCCGCTTGTCGTCCGTTCACCGCGTCAGAGACCACCGACCTTGGCCACCGAGCAGTCGCGCCCCTTCGACATCGTCCCGATCGAAGAGGAGATGAGGAAGAGCTACCTCGATTACGCGATGAGCGTGATCGTGGCGCGTGCTCTGCCCGATGTCCGCGACGGCCTCAAGCCCGTGCAGCGCCGGATCCTGTTCTCCATGAAGGAGAACGGCTTCGATCCGGGCAAGCCGCACCGCAAGTCCGCCCGCATCGTCGGCGACGTGATGGGCAAGTACCATCCGCACGGCGACAGTGCCATCTACGACGCCATGGTTCGCATGGCGCAGCCCTTCTCGCTGCGCCTGCCGCTGGTGGACGGCCAGGGCAATTTCGGCTCGCAGGACGACGATCCCCCGGCGGCGATGCGCTACACCGAGGCCCGCCTGTCGCGTGCCGCCCTGTCGGTAATCGGTGAGATCGACGAGGACACCGTCGATTTCCGCCCGAACTACGACGAGAGCGCCGAGGAGCCCTCCGTCCTGGCCGCGGGCTTCCCGAACCTGCTGGTGAACGGGGCGGGCGGCATCGCGGTCGGCATGGCCACCAACATCCCGCCGCACAATCTGGGCGAGGTGATCGACGGCTGCGTGGCGCTCATCGAGAACCCCTCGATCGAGCTGCCCGAGCTGATGGAGATCATCCCGGGTCCGGACTTCCCGACCGCCGGCATCATCCTGGGCCGCGGCGGGATCATGTCCGCCTACCAGAACGGCCGCGGCAGCATCGTCATCCGCTCCAAGAGCCATGTGGAGGAGATCCGCAAGGACCGCCAGGCGATCGTCATCACCGAGGTGCCCTACCAGGTGAACAAGGCCCGGATGGTCGAGCGGATCGCCGAGGTGGTGCGCGACAAGAAGGTCGAGGGCATCGCCGACCTGCGCGACGAGAGCGACCGGCAGGGCATCCGGGTGGTGATCGAGCTGAAACGCGACGCCGACCCGGACGTCGTGCTGAACCAGCTCTGGCGCTACACGCCGGTGCAGACCTCGTTCGGCATCAACATCGTGGCCCTGGTCGGTGGCAGGCCCACCACGCTCGGCCTGATCGACATCCTCAAGGCGTTCCTGGAATTCCGCGAGGACGTGATCCTGCGCCGCTCGGCTTATCGGCTGGGCCAGGCGCGCAGCCGGATCCACGGCCTGGTGGGCTTGGTGATCGCGGTGCTCAACATCGACGAGGTGATCGCCCTCATCCGCTCGTCCAAGGATTCCGCCGAGGCGCGCACCCGGCTGATGGCGCGCGACTGGCCGTCCGCCGACATCCTGCCGCTGCTGGAGCGGGCGGAGGCCGGCCTCGTCGACGCGCCGCCGCCCTCCGACACCTACCGCCTGTCCGAGGCGCAGGCCCGCGCGATCCTGGCCCTCCAGCTCCAGCGCCTGACCGCCCTGGCCCGCGAGGAGCTGGTCGAGGAGGTCGAGAAGCTGGCGGGGGAGATCCAGGAACTCCTCCACATCCTGAACGACCGCGGCCGGTTGCTCGAGGTGATGCGCGAGGAGCTGCTGGAGATCCGCCAGAAGTTCGCCGACGAGCGCCGCAGCGTGATCGACCTGGACAGCGACCTCGACCAGGACATCGAGGACCTGATCCAGAAGGAGGACATGGTCGTCACCGTCACCCATGCCGGCTACGTCAAGCGCGTGCCGCTGGTGACCTATCGGGCGCAGCGCCGCGGCGGCAAGGGCCGCGCCGGGATGCGCACCCACGAGGACGACGTGGTCACCCGGCTGTTCGTGGCCAACACCCACACGCCGGTCCTGTTCTTCACCACCGCCGGCCGAGTCTACAAGCTCAAGGTCTACAAGCTGCCGCTGGGTAACCCCCAGGCGCGCGGCCGGGCGATGATCAACCTGTTCCCGGCCATGGACGGCGGCGAGGCGATCTCGGCGGTGCTGCCGCTGCCCGAGGACGAGACCACCTACGACCAGCTCTCGATCGTGTTCGCGACCGCGCGCGGCCGGGTCCGGCGCAACGACCTCACCGACTTCATCCGCGTGCCGTCCAACGGCAAGATCGCGATGGGCCTGGACGAGGGCGACCGGCTGATCGGCGTGGACGTGTGCGACGACAGCTACGACATGCTGCTGGCCGCGCGCGGCGGGCGCGCGGTGCGCTTCCCGGTGGAGAGCCTGCGCGTGTTCAAGTCGCGGGCCTCGGAAGGCGTGCGCGGCATGGATCTCGCCAAGGACGACGAGGTCGTGTCCATGTCGGTCCTCCATCATGTCGAGCTGCCGATCGAGCGGCGCGACGCCTACCTGAAATACGCCAACGCCCGCCGCCGCGCCGAGGGCGAGGATGCGGAGAACGGCAACGGCGATCTGGTGATCGATCTGGGCGAGGAGGAGATCCAGAAGCTGCAGGCCGACGAGCAGTTCCTGCTCACCGTCACCCGCAACGGCTTCGGCAAGCGCACCTCGGCCTACGAGTACCGGATCACCAACCGGGGCGGGCAGGGCGTGATCAACATCGAGACCTCGGCGCGTAACGGCGAGGTCAGCGCCACCTTCCCGGTGACCGACGCCGACCAGCTCATGCTGATGACCGACCAGGGCAAGCTGATCCGCATGCCGGTGGACGGGATCCGGATCACCGGCCGGAACACTCAGGGCGTGCGCCTGTTCAACGTCGACGAGGACGAGCATGTGGTGGGCGCGGTCCGCCTGCTGGACGCCGCCGAGGACGACGAGACGGACGAGCCGGTCGAGGAATGAGCGCAGCGTTGCCCGGCGGTCCGGGGAACGGCGGCGCGGAGACGCATGAGATGAGCAAGGTGCGGACCGGGATCTATCCCGGCACCTTCGACCCGCTGCACAACGGGCACATGGACGTGATCCGCCGGGCCATGGCCCTGGTGGACCGGCTGGTGATCGCCTGTGCGATCAATGTCGGCAAGGAACCGTTGTTCCCGCTGGAGGATCGCGTCGCGATGATCCGGGCGGAAGTGGCGGCCCTGCCGGAGAACGGCACGCGCGTCGAGGTGATCCCGTTCGAGACGCTGCTGGTCCATTTCGCAAAAGAGCAGGGCGCTCAGATCGTGGTGCGCGGCCTGCGCGCCGTGTCCGACTTCGAGTTCGAGTTCCAGATGGCCGCCAACAACAAGCGTCTGGCGCCGAAGCTGGAGACGGTCTTCCTGATGGCGTCCGAGAACTGCCAGTGGATCTCGTCGCGCTTCATCAAGGAGATCCACGGCCTGGGCGGCGACGTTTCCAGCTTCGTCAGCCCGCAGGTGCTCCAGCGGCTCGACCAGCGGCGGGGGCGCGGCTGAAGCCTTGCGCATCACCGAGTTCGACTTCGACCTGCCCGAGGGGGCGATCGCCCAGGCACCGGCCGAGCCACGCGAGTCGGCACGGCTGCTCCATGTCGCCGACCGGCTGGCCGACCTCCACGTGTCCGACCTGCCGGACCTCCTGGAGCCCTGCGACCTCCTGGTCCTGAACGACACCGCGGTGCTGCCGACCCGCTTCTTCGGCAGCCGGGGCGAGGTCCAGGTCGAGGTCACCCTGGTCCGCCCGGAAGGGGAGAATGGCTGGTGGGGCCTGGCACGGCCGGGCAAGCGGCTGCGGCCGGGCGACCACGTGCGGCTCGCCAGCGAGCTTCACGCCGAAGTCGCCCGGAAGGACCCGGACGGGCTGGTCCTGTTCCACTTTCCCCATGCCGGGGCCGAGCTGATCCGCCGGATCAAGGCGGAGGGGCGGATGCCGCTGCCGCCCTATATCCGCCGGCCGCGCGGCGGCGACCCCCTGGATGACCGGGCCTACCAGTCGGTGTTCGCCCGGCGCGACGGCTCGGTGGCGGCGCCCACCGCGTCCCTGCATCTGACCGAGCCGCTCCTGGCGACGATCCGCGCCAGGGGCGTGCCAACCGAGTTCGTCACCCTCCATGTCGGCATGGGCACCTTCCTGCCGGTCAAGGTCGAGGACACCGACGACCATGTGATGCATGCCGAGTGGATCGAGCTGCAGGCCGACGCGGCGGCAAGGATCGAGCGGCATCGCCGGGAGGGCGGCCGGGTGGTCGCGGTCGGCACCACCGCGCTGCGCACCCTGGAAAGCATGGTCCGCCCCGACGGCACGCTCGGCCACGGCACCAAGGACACGCGCCTGTTCGTCACGCCCGGCTACCGGTTCGGCGTGGTCGACCGGCTGCTCACCAACTTCCATCTGCCGCGCAGCACGCTGTTCATGCTGGTCTGCGCCTTTGCCGGCATGGCCCGGATGAAGCGGGCCTACGCGCACGCCGCCGCCACTGGCTACCGCTTCTTCAGCTACGGCGACGCCTCCCTCCTCGAACGCAACGACCCGAGCCAGACTTGACCGAATTCCGCCACGAGACCGTCGCCACGGACGGTGCCGCCCGCGCCGGCATCCTGCACACCGCCCATGGGGCCGTACCGACCCCCACCTTCATGCCGGTCGGCACGGCCGCCACCGTCAAGGCGATGACCCCGGAGATGGTGGCCTCCACCGGGGCCGGCATCGTGCTGGGCAATACCTACCACCTGATGCTCCGTCCGGGTGCCGAGCGGGTCGGCCGGCTGGGTGGGCTGCACCGCTTCATGAACTGGCCAGGCCCGATCCTGACCGATTCCGGTGGCTTTCAGGTCATGTCGCTCGCCAAGATCCGCAAGCTCACCGAGCGCGGCGTCACCTTCGCCTCGCATATCGACGGCAGCCGCCACGAGCTCACCCCGGAGCGCTCGATCGAGATCCAGCACCTGCTGGACGCCACCATCACCATGCAGCTCGACGAATGCCTGCGCCTGCCGGCCGAGCGCACAGAGATCGAGCGGGCCATGGAACTGTCGCTGCGCTGGGCCGCCCGCTCGAAGGACGCCTTCCAGCAGCGCCCGGGCTACGCGCTCTACGGCATCGTCCAGGGCGGCACCGATCCCGAGCTGCGCCGCCGTTCCGCCGAGGGGCTGCGGGAGATCGGCTTCGACGGCTACGCCGTGGGCGGCCTGGCCGTGGGCGAGCCGCAGGCCGAGATGTTCCGGACCCTGGACGAGACCGTGCCGTTCCTGCCGGGCGACCGGCCGCGCTATCTCATGGGCGTGGGCAAGCCGTCCGACCTGGTAGGCTCGGTCATGCGCGGCATCGACATGTTTGACTGCGTGATGCCGACCCGCTCGGGCCGCACCGCCCAGGCCTTCACCCGCCGCGGCACGGTCAACCTGCGCAACGCCCGCCACGCCGACGATCCGCGCCCCCTGGACGAGACTTCCGATTGCCCGGCCGCGCGCGACTATTCCCGCGCCTACCTGCACCACCTGGTCCGCAGCGACGAGATCCTGGGCGCCATCCTGCTGACCTGGAACAATCTCTGGTACTACCAGTCCCTGATGCGCGGGATGCGCCAGGCGATCATCGAAGGCTGCCTCGCCGACTGGGCCGCCCGCTTCGCCGAGGAGCAGGCACTGGGCGACCTGCCGCCTTTGACCGGCTGAACCACCTCCTGGATCTTTAGGTCAGCTTCACCCCGTCTGCAGAATTGCTGCGGTTGTCTGTCGCACGGCAGCCATTAAGCCCGTCCTGCGTTTTGCGGAAAAGAACAAAGGGGGGAGCAGCCATGGCGCAGGACCGTCGCGGCTTTCTGGCGTCGCTGTCGGCAGCGGCGCTGATCGGCAGCGGGATGGCACCGGCAGCCCGGGCGGCCGATCCCGACACGCTCACCCTGGACTGGGCCTACTACAACCCACTGAGCCTGATCCTGCGCGACCGCGGCATCCTGGAGGAACGGTTGAAGCCGCGCGGCATCGACGTGCAGTGGGTGCAGTCGCTTGGCTCCAACAAGGCGGTGGAGTTCCTGAACGCCGGCAGCATCGCGTTCGGCTCGACCGCGGGTGCGGCGGCCCTGCTCGGCCGGGTCGCCGGCGCCCCGATCCGCACCGTCTATGTCTATTCCCAGCCGGAATGGACCGCGCTGGTGACCCGGCCCGACACTGGCATCGGCAAGGTCGCCGACCTGAAGGGCCGCAGCGTCGCGGTCACCAAGGGCACCGACCCCTATGTCTTCCTGCTGCGCTCGCTCCAGGGCGCCGGCCTCACCCAGAACGACGTGCAGCTGGTCCTGCTCCAGCACGACCAGGGACGTCTGGCGCTGGAGCGCGGCGACGTCGATGCCTGGGCCGGGCTCGACCCGATGATGGCGCAGTCCGAGCTGGAGGCCGGCTCGCTCCTGTTCCACCGCGACCCCGGCCTCAACAGCTATGGCGTCCTGAACGTCCAGGAGGAGTTCCTGGCCAGTTCGCCCGACCTGGTCCGCGAGGTGCTCTCTGCCTACGAGCAGGCGCGCGAGATCGCGAAGGCGGAGCCAGAGGCCCTGGCCGAGCTCCTGGCCCAGACCGCGAAACTCTCGCCCGAGGTCGCCGCCCGGCAGCTCGAGCGCACCGGCCTGGACGAGTCCTGGCCGGAAGAGCGCCATGTCGAGACGATCCAGGGGGCCGGCCTGGCCCTGCAGGAAGCCGGTATCATCGCGGCCGATATCGACGTGGCGGCCACCACCGCACAGCTCGTCGACCTGCAGGCGGTCGCATCGCTGCGCGGGCAGGGCTGAGACGGTGGCGACCATCCTGGCCCGCGCCACCGCACCGGGCAGCAGGGCGCGGTCGCTTCCGTCCAGGCTGGGCCTGCCGTTCGCCGGCATCGCCCTGCCGGTGTTGCTGGCCCTGCTGCTGGAGCTGGGTGCGGCCACCGGCTGGCTGCAGAGCCGCTTCCTGCCGCCGCCCAGCCGGATCTTCGCGACCCTGGCCGGGCTCTGGACGACCGGCGACCTCGCCGGCCACATCCTGATCACCCTCTGGCGGGTGGCACTGGGCTTCCTGTTCGGTGCGGTGGCCGCGACCCTCTTGGGCATGGTGGCCGGCGCCTCGCCGCTCTGGCGCCGCTGGGTCGATCCGACCCTGCAGGGTCTGCGCAGCATCCCGTCCATTGCCTGGGTGCCGCTGTTCATCCTGTGGTTCGGCATCTTCGAGACGCCCAAGATCGTGCTGATAGCACTCGGCGCCTTCTTCCCGGTCTATCTGTCGCTCTCCACCGCCCTGCGCGAGGTCGACCGCAAGCTGGTCGAGGTCGGCCAGGTCAACGGCTTCGACCGCCTGACCATCCTGCGCCGGATCATGCTGCCCGCGGCCCTGCCGGGCTGGGTGGTGGGCCTGCGCGGTGGCCTGGCACTCGGCTGGATGTTCGTGATCGCCGCCGAGCTGATGGGCGCCAGTGCCGGTGTCGGCTATCTGCTGCTGGACGGGCAGATGACCGGCAATGCCGCGCAGATCGTGGGCTGCCTGTGCCTGTTCGCGCTGCTCGGTCGCCTGACCGATCTGGCCCTGGTGATGCTGGCCCGACCCTTCCTGGCCTGGCAGGACAGTGTCGCCGAGCGGGAGCAGGTCGCATGAGCCAGTTCCGTCTGGAAGCCGTGCAGCGGGCATTCGGCGAGCGCGTGGTGCTGAACCGGCTGAGCCTGTCGATCGCCGAGGGCGAGGCGGTGGCGGTGGTCGGGCGCAGCGGCTGCGGCAAGAGCACCCTGCTCCGGCTGCTGGCGGGGCTCGACCGGCCCGACATGGGCCGGGTCACCATCGACGGCACGCTCGTGACGGGGCCGCGGCCGGACGTGGCCGTGGTGTTCCAGGAGCCGCGCCTGCTGCCCTGGCTGGACGTGCTGGGCAACGTCATGGTCGGCCTGGGCGGCAAGGGCGACCGGGAACAGGCCCGGCAGGAGGCGATGCGGGCGCTCCGGCGGGTGGGCCTCGCCGAGGCTGCGGCGAAGCTGCCCAAGACCCTGTCCGGCGGCATGGCGCAGCGGGTCGGCATCGCCCGCGCACTGGTGCGCCGGCCGCGCCTTCTGCTCCTGGACGAGCCGTTCTCCGCGCTGGACGCGCTGACCAAGGTCGAGCTGCAGGGCGAGCTGGACAGGATCCGGGCGGAGGACGGGCCGGCCCTCCTGCTGGTGACCCACGACCTGGAGGAGGCCGCGGCCCTGGCCGACCGGGTGGTGGTGCTGGAGGCGGCCCCGGCCGGGATCGTGCTGGACCTCGCGATCGATCTGCCCCATCCCCGCAACCGCCGCTCCGCCGCCTTCCAGGCGATCGAGGCCAGGCTGGCCCGGACCCTGGGTGGCACGGATGCGGCAGAGGAAGATGCAGGGATGGAGCGAGCAGCATGAACGGTGACGAGCTACGGGCGATGCAGGCGCCGCTGAAGGACCGCTACCGGTCGGAGCCGGAAGCCGCCCTCGTGACGCTGCGGGCATCCGGCAGCCTGGACGGCGAGGGCATCGCCTGCCGGGTCGAGACCGGGCGCGCCCTGGTCGAGGCCGGCCTGCATCCGGCCACCGGCGGCAGCGGGCTGCAGGCCTGCTCCGGCGACATGCTGCTGGAAGCGCTGGCCGCCTGTGCCGGCGTCACCCTGCGCGCCGTGGCGACCGCACTGGGCATCACGCTGCGTGGCGGCGAGGTGCAGGTCGAAGGTGACCTCGACTTCCGCGGCACGCTCGGCGTGGACCGGACCGCTCCGGTGGGCTTTCAGGGGATCCGGCTGCGCTTCCGGCTCGACACCGATGCGGACGAGGCGACGCTCGCCAAGCTCCTGCAGCTGACCGAGCGCTATTGCGTGGTGCTCCAGACGATCGCCACCCCGACCAAGGTGGATGCGACGGTCACGGCGGCCTGAGCCTCGGCGACATCTGCAGGTCGTGATGCAGCACCCGCCCGGGATCTAGGGCGGGTGCTGCTCGTCATGGGTTCTTCAATATTTACACATATCCAATGTAATATGTGTAGAAACTACGTGACCGGAACCGATATTCATGGTTGACGGAAGGACGCAGGTTGTCGATCCATCCGCCAGCAAATGTTCCTGCGAGCCCCCATGCCGCGTCCGATCCATCGCCTGCCGCCGCTCAATGCCCTGCGCTGCTTCGTGGTGGCGGCCAAGCATCTGAGCATCAGCCGTGCCGCCGAGGAGCTGTTCGTCACGCCCGCGGCGGTGAGCCAGCAGATCAAGCAGCTCGAAGACCATCTGGGCTGCCTCCTGTTCCGCCGCACCGCCCGCTCGCTCCTGCTCACCGACGAGGGCCAGGCCTGCCTGCCGGGCCTGGCCGAGGGCTTCCAGAAGCTCTCCGAGGCGCTGGACGAGATCGACCTGCTGCAGAAGGGCGGGGTGCTCACCGTGTCGGTGGCCCCTTCCTTTGCCGCCAAGTGGCTGATGGGCCGGCTGGAGGACTTCCAGGAGCAGCACCCCGACATCGACGTCCGGATCTCCGCCTCCAACCAGATGGTCGACTTCGCCAGCGAGGATGTCGACTGCGCGATCCGCTACGGGGCCGGCAGCTATCCGGGCCTGGAGACCGACCATCTCCTGTCCGAATCGATCGTGCCGGTGGCGGCACCCTCCCTGGTCGAGCAGGCGGGCATCCGCGAGCCAAAGGACCTGGCCGGCGTGCCGCTGCTGCACGATGACGGGCCGGAGCGGGATGCGAGCTGCCCGGACTGGCCGATGTGGCTGAAGGCGGCCGGCGTGCGCGACGCCGACGGCAAGCGCGGCCCGCGCTTTGATCAGTCGGCCCTGGTGCTGGAAGCGGCGATGGCCGGACGCGGCGTGGCGCTGGCCAAGGCGCGGCTGGCCGAGCATGACCTGGAGACCGGACGGCTCGTGCGGCTGTTCGACCTGGAGCAACCGCTGCGCTTCGCCTATTTCCTCGTCTGCCCGGCGCGCAAGGCCAAGCTCGCCAAGGTCGCCGCGTTCCGCACCTGGCTGCTCAGCCATACCCGCGAGACCGAAGGCGGCCCGCATCCGGCCCGGGTGACCGCTTCGGCCTGAAGCGGCCTGGCCGTTCATCTCGAAGCGCAAGGCAGGGCTGATGGTCCATCCGCTGCAGAAGTTGATCAATGGATTCGAGCGGTTCCGGACGGAAGGGATCGATGACCCGCATCTGTTCTCCCGGCTCCTGACGGATGGCCAGAAGCCGGAAGTGATGGTGATCGGCTGCGCCGACAGCCGGGTCGATCCCGGCGTGGTCACTTCCTGCCAGCCGGGCGAATTGTTCATCCTGCGCAACGTCGCGGCGATCGTGCCGCCCTACGGGCCGGACGAGCAGCCGCATGCCGCCTCGGCCGCCATCGAGTTCGGCGTCCGCCGCCTGAACGTGAAGCACATCCTGGTGCTGGGCCATCAGGCCTGCGGCGGCATCCGCGCACTCGCCGAGGGCACGGTCGGGCTGGAGTTCATGGCGCCCTGGGTGGGCGTGATGGACGATGCCCGCCGGATCGTCGCCGGCAGCGGCCTGGAGCCGGACGCGCAGATCCTGCTCCTGGAGCAGGCTGCCGTGCTCGGCAGCCTGCGCAACCTGCTGACCTTCCCCTGGATCGAGCAGCGCGTGGTCCGGGGCGAGCTCACCCTGCACGGCTGGTGGTTCAACCTGGCGGAAGGCCGGCCCATGGCCTTCGACCCGCTGCACCAGCGCTTCGTGCCGCTGTCCGACACGATCCGGCCGATCGACCACCGCGTCGACGTGACCGCGACCGGCCGCGCCGCGCCGCTCTCGCTGGAAGGCTTCGTGGCCCGCGCGGTGGCGGATGCCGGGATGGCCGCGTTCCCCGGGGCCTGAATGGCCCGTCCATTGAGCGGATGGCTTTTGCCCATGGCTCGTGTAAGCGCCTTGGCGCATGGCTGACGACGAGTTCGAGATCGACTGGGTGAGGGAGGAGCGCACCGGCGTGGCCGAGGCGGTCCTGTGCGCGCCCAAGTCCGACGACCAGGTCCGTTCGATCCTGCGCCAAGCGCAGGAAGCACGGCACCGCCTGTTCCTCACCCGGCTGGGGCCGGAGCGCTTCGGCCGGCTGCCGGCCGACCTGCGCGCGGTGCTCGACTACGACCCGGTCTCGCGCACCGCCATGCTGGGGGGCTCGGCCCTGACCGCCACGGATCCGGCCGGCCCGCCCCGGGTGGCCCTGGTCGCCGCCGGCAGCTCCGACCTGCCGGTCCTGCGTGAGGCCGAGCGGACCCTGGCCTTCCACGGCCGCACCGCGCGCACCATCGTCGATGTCGGCGTGGCCGGCCTGCACCGCCTGCTCCGGCGGATCGACGAGCTGCGCGGCTTCGACGTGATCCTGGCGTTCGCCGGCATGGAGGGTGCTCTGTTCACCGTGCTGGGTGGCCTGGTCGACGTGCCGGTGATCGCGGTGCCGACCTCGGTGGGCATGGGCGTGGGCCAGGGCGGCCGGGTGGCGCTCCAGTCGGCCCTGTCCAGCTGCGCGCCCGGCATCACCGTCGTGAACATCGACAATGGCTTCGGTGCCGCCTGTGCCGCGGTGAAGCTGCTCAACCTGGCCGACCGCGCCCATCCGCTCCGTAACGTGCGGGCCACCGCCCACTGAGCCGTCGCGGCGCCTTTGCACTTGCGCCTGCCTGCCCAAGCGGTTCTTTCCCAGTTCGGACCGTGCTCGGGAGATCGGAATGAGCCAGCTGCGTGACGACGCCTTGGACTACCATGCGCGGCCCGTGGCCGGGAAACTCGAGGTCCGTGCGACCAAGCCGCTCTCGACCCAGCGCGACCTGTCGCTGGCCTACAGCCCGGGCGTGGCCGCCGCCTGCGAGGCGATCGCCGCGGACCCGCAGGAGGCGGCCAGGCTCACCTCGCGCGGCAATCTGGTGGCGGTGGTCACCAACGGCACCGCGGTGCTGGGCCTGGGCTCGATCGGGGCGCTGGCGTCCAAGCCGGTGATGGAGGGCAAGGCGGTCCTGTTCAAGAAGTTCGCCGGCATCGACGCGTTCGACATCGAGCTGGACGAGCACGACCCGGAAAAGCTCTGCGACATCGTCGCCGCCCTGGAGCCCACCTTCGGCGCCATCAATTTGGAGGACATCAAGGCGCCGGAGTGCTTTCTGATCGAACGCAATCTGCGCGAGCGCATGCGCATCCCGGTGTTTCATGACGACCAGCACGGCACCGCGATCATCGTGGCCGCCGCGATCGTCAACGGCCTGGTCCTGGTCAACAAGCCCATCGAGGACGTGCGGCTGGTGTGCAGCGGGGCAGGGGCGGCGGCGCTGGCTTGCCTGGACCTGCTGGTGGCGATGGGCTTGCGGCCCGAGAACGTCACCGTCACCGACATCCTGGGCGTGGTCTATGAGGGCCGTACCGAGCTGATGGACCCGTGGAAGGCCAAGTGGGCGCGGCCCACCACGGCCCGCACGCTGGGCGACATCATCGTCGGCGCCGATATCTTCTTGGGCGTGAGTGCCGCCAACGTGCTCAAGCCCGAGATGCTGGCGGCCATGGCCGACCGCCCGATCGTCCTGGCGCTCGCCAACCCCAACCCCGAGATCCCCTACGAGCTGGCCAAGGCGACCCGTCCGGACGCGATCGTGGCGACCGGGCGGAGCGACCATCCCAACCAGGTCAACAACGTCCTCTGCTTCCCCTACATCTTCCGCGGCGCGCTGGATGTGGGCGCCACCACCATCAACACCGAGATGGCGATCGCCTGCGTCCGGGCCCTGGCCGACCTGGTGCGCACCACCACGCCCGAGATGGTGCACCTGGCCTACCAGACCGAATATCTGTCGTTCGGCCCGGAATACCTGATCCCCAAGCCCTTCGACCCGCGCCTGGTGGTGGAGCTGCCGGTCGCGGTCGCCAAGGCGGCGATGGAAACCGGCGTCGCGAGCCGGCCGATCGAGGATCTCGCGGCCTACCGGGCGCGCCTCGACCAGAAGGTCTACAAGTCCGGCCTGATCATGCGCCCGCAGATCGCCCGGGCCAAGGCCAGCCTGCAGCGCCTGGCCTTCACCCATGGCGAGGAGGAACGGATCCTGCGCGCGGTGCAGGTGGTGGTCGAGGAGAAGATGGCGAGGCCGATCCTGATCGGCCGGCCGGACGTGGTGCAGGCCCGGATCGAGCGCTACGGCCTGCGCCTCGTCCAGGACCGCGACTTCGACCTGGTCAACCCCTACTCCGATCCCCGCTACAACGACTATGTCGCCTTCTACCGCGACCAGATGGGCCGGCGCGGCGTGACGCCGGAACTCGCCCGTGAGGTGGTGCGCACCGAGCCCACCGTGATCGCCGCGATCATGGTGGCGCGCGGCGAGGCGGACGCGATGATCGCCGGCCCGGTCGGCCGGTTCATCGACCATCTGCGCGACATCCAGGACGTGATCGGGATGCGCCCGGACATCCGCGAGGCCTCCACCGTGCACGGGCTGGTCCTGGACCGGGGCGTGCTGTTCCTGGCCGACACCTATGTGAGCGACGCGCCGACGGTCGAGAAGATCGTCGAGACCACGCTGGCCGCCAGCCAGGCGGTCAAGCGCTTCGGCATCGAGCCCAAGGTGGCGCTGATCAGCCACAGCAATTTCGGCAGCCGGGAATCCCCCCAGGTCAGGATCATGCACGACGCGCTGACGGCGATCCGGGCCCGCGCACCGGGCCTGGAGATCGACGGCGAGATGCATGCCGACAGCGCTTTGATCCCGAGCCTGCGCGACAAGATCCTGCCGGATTCCACGCTCACCGGTGAGGCCAACCTCCTGATCATGCCGGGCCTGGATGCCGCGCATATCGCCTACAACCTGGTGAAGGCGGTCACCGGCTGCGTCTCGATCGGGCCGATCGTGCTGGGGCCGCGCCTGCCGGCCCATGTGGTCACCCCGTCGGTGACTGCCCGGGGCATCACCAACATGGCGGCCATCGCCTGCGCCGAAGCCATCGCCCTGCGCCAGGGCGAGGCCGGATGAACGGTGCGGAGGAGGTCCGCGCGTCCCAGAGCGAGGGCATCGACGAGGCGGCGGTGGCCGGGCTGGCCGACGCGGTCGCCCGGGCCGACCGGGATTCCGTGCTGGAATGCCTGGCGCCGCTGCACCCGGCCGACCAGGCAGCCCTGCTCCATGCGTTGAGCTACGAGGAGCGCCGCCAGGCGGTGACGCTCGGCGCGGACGTGCTGGAGCCCGAGACCCTCAACTGGCTGGACGGCGACGTCCGCGACGAGGTGGTGGACGCGCTGGGGCCGAAAGCCGCGGCCGCGGCCCTGTCCGAGCTGGAATCGGACGACGCCGTCGAGATCATCGAGGATCTGGACGAGGAGGACCGCACCGCCATCCTCCTGGAGATGGGGCCGGCCGAGCGTTCCCAGGTCGAGCAGGCCCTGGCCTACCCGGAATACACGGCGGCCCGCCTGGTCAAGCGCGACAATGTCGTGGTCCCGGACTTCTGGACGGTCGGCCAGACCATCGACTATTGCCGCGACCATGGCGAGAGCCTGCCCGAGGAATTCTGGGACATCCTGATCGTCGACCCGAAGATGCGGCCGGTGGGGCAGGTCCATGTCGCCGAGGTGCTGCGCTCGCGGCGCGACGTCACCATGCGCTCTTTGCGCCTGAAGGAGCAGGTGCTGATCGAGGCGGTGACCGACCAGGAGGAGGTCGCCCGGATCTTCCGCCGCCACGGGCTGAACTCCGCACCGGTGGTCGACGCGGCCGGCCGGCTCATGGGCGTGGTCACGCTCGACGACATCCTGGAGGTGGTCGAGGAGGAGGCCGAGGACGACCTGCTGCGCCTGGGCGGCGTGATCGACAGCGACCGCTATGCCGGTGCCTGGCGGACCACGCTGAACCGGCTGCCCTGGCTCGCCATCAACATCGTGACCGCCCTGATCGCCTCCATGGTGATTGGCCGCTTCGAGGATTCGATCGACAAGCTCACCGCGCTGGCCGTGCTCATGCCGATGGTGGCGAGCATGGGCGGCAATGCCGCGACCCAGGCGCTGACCGTGACCGTGCGCGCCCTGGCGGTGGGCGGGCTCGGCCGGCGCGAGGCCTGGCGGCTGCTCGCCAAGGAGGGCCTGGTCGGCGTGCTGAACGGCGGCGCCTTCTTCGTCGTGGCCGTGGCGACCGCCTTTCTGTGGTTCTGGCAGGGCGAGCTCGCCCTGGTGTTCGGGATCGCCATGTTCCTGAACCTGGTGGTGGCGGGCGTGGTCGGCGCCGCCATCCCGATCGGCCTGAACCGGCTGAAGCTGGACCCGGCGATCGCGTCCACCGCCTTCGTCACCACCACCACCGACGTGGTAGGCTTCCTGACCTTTCTCGGCCTTGCCACCATCCTGCTCCTCTAGGGAGTCTGCCGATGCTCGATCATGCCCTGCCCGAGGAAATCCAGGCGCTGCGCGACCTGGTACGGCGTTTCGCACGCGAGCGGATCGAGCCGCTGGCAGCCTCCATCGACCGCGACGACCGCTTCCCGCGCGAACTCTGGCCGGAGCTCGGCCGCCTGGGCCTGCTCGGGATGACCGTGCCGGAAACGGAAGGCGGCACCGGCCTGGGATATCTCGCCCACGTCGTCGCCATGGAGGAGATCTCCCATGCCAGCGCCTCGCTGGGCCTCTCCTACGGCGCCCATGCCAATCTCTGCGTGAACCAGCTCCGCCTGAACGGCACGCCCAAGCAGAAGGCCCGGTTCCTGCCGGGCCTGATCGACGGCAGCCAAGTGGGCGCACTCGCCATGTCCGAGCCGGATGCGGGCTCCGACGTGGTCGCGATGCGCACCCGCGCCGAGCGGGTCGAGGGCGGCTTCCGCCTGACCGGGCAGAAGATGTGGATCACCAACGCGCCCGAGGCCGACATCCTGATCGTCTATGCCCGGACCTCGCCCGGGCCCGGCCCCAAGGGCATCACCGCCTTCATCGTCACGCGCGGCACGGACGGCTTCAGTGTCGGCACCAAGCTCGACAAGCTCGGCATGCGCGGCTCGCCCACGGCACCTCTGTACTTCGAGAATGCCTTCGTCCCGGACGAGCAGGTGCTGGGCGAGGTCGACCGCGGCGTGCGCGTGCTGATGTCCGGCCTGGACTATGAGCGGATCGTGCTGGCCGGCGGCCCGCTCGGCATCCACCAGGCAGCCTATGACCTGGCGCTGGACTATGCCCGCAGCCGCAGGCAGTTCGGCCAGCCGATCGGCACCTTCCAGCTGGTCCAGGGCAAGCTCGCCGACCTCTACACCCGCCTGCAGGCCTCCCGCGCCCTGGTCTATGCGGTGGCGCGCGCCGCCGATGCCGGCACGACCAGCCGCGAGGATGCCGCCGGCTGCCTGATGTTCGCCGCGGAAGCCGCCACCGCTGCGGCATTGGACGGCATCCAGATCCTGGGCGGAAACGGCTATACCCGCGATTATCCGGCCGAGCGCCTGCTGCGGGACGCCAAGCTCTACGAGATTGGCGCCGGCACCTCGGAGATCCGCCGCTGGCTGATCGGCCGCTGCCTGACCGGGCTGGATGGCTGATGAGCGCACCGATCGACTTCTTCTTCGAGTTCGCGAGCCCGTACGGCTACCTGGCCTCCTTGCGGATCGATTCGATCGCAACCGCCTACGATCGCGAGGTCGTCTGGCGGCCGATCATGCTGGGCGCCGCGTTCAAGGCGTCCGGCTCGGTGCCCAATGCCCACGCCCCCCTGCGCGGCCCCTATTTCTTCCACGACGTGCCGCGCAGCGCCCGGCTGATGGACGCGCCGCTGGTCATGCCGCCCACCGTGCCGATGAACTCGCTGGCAGCATCCCGCACCTACTGGTGGCTGTTCGACGCCGACCAGGACATCGCCCGCGGCTTCGCCCAGGCTTTGTTCCAGGCGCACTGGGGCGAGGGCCGCGACATGTCGACCGCTGATCAGGTCCTGGAGGTCGCCGGCACGTTCGGCATCGGTGCGGACGAGCTGCGCGCCACCCTGGCCGATCCTGCCGTCAAGCAGCGCCTCAAGGACGAGACCGACCGGGCGATCGCCGCCGGCGTGTTCGGCTCGCCCTACATCATCGTCGACGGCGAGCCCTTCTGGGGTGCCGACCGCCTGGACCAGGTCGAGCGCTGGCTGGCCACCGGCGGCTGGTAGCCCCTGGCCCCGGGGCCAAGTATAAGAGGCAGGCCCGGGGAGATGACGATGCAGGTCACGATCGATCAGCTGGAGCCGGAGGTGGTGGCGGCGCTGCGGCGGCGTGCGCAGGCGGC
>NZ_DATMFZ010000133.1:0-10148 GCF_035556675.1 Geminicoccus sp.
CCGAACGGCCAGGCGATCCTCGACCGGCTGTCCGCCCAGACCCAGTGACGCCGGCACCACTTATTGACCAGTAAGTAGGCGACGCCCTATCGTCGCCTCCAACGGCGCATCAAGACATCAGGGAGCCGGGAACGATGGACCTGCGCGGGCTGGCACCGATCGACTGCGACCTCCATCCGGCCGTGCCGGGCATGGCGACGCTCCTGCCCTACATGGAGCAGCACTGGCAGGACACGTTCATCGCGCGCGGGATCGATGGCCTGGACTTGGCCCTCTACCCGCCGGACGCGCTGATCTCCTGCCGCCCCGACTGGCGCCGGGACGGCGAGAAGCCCGGCTCCAGCCTGATCGCGATGCAGGAGCAGGCCCTGGACGGGTTCGGCGCCCGCTGCGGCATCCTGAACTGTCTCTATGGCGGCCCGGCCCTCTACAGCGAGGACATGGGGGCGGCCGTCTGCCGTGCCACCAATGACTGGATCCGAGCCGAGTGGCTCGACCGGGAGCCGCGCCTGCGCGCCTCCATCGTGGTGCCGGTGCAGAACCCCGACCTCGCGGTGGCGGAGATCGAGCGGCTGGCACCCGACCGGCGCTTCGTCCAGGTCCTGCTGCTGGCGTCCGGCGAGCTGCCGATGGGTCGGCGCCAGCACTGGCCGATCTATGCTGCCGCGGAGAAGCATGGCCTGCCGATCGGCATCCATGCCGGCAGCGGCAACCGCCATGCGCCCAGCGGGATCGGCTGGCCGCCCTACCTGATCCAGGACCATGCGACCTATGCGCAGACCTTCCAGACCCAGCTCCTGAGCCTGCTGGCGGAAGGCGTGTTCGGCAAGTTCCCGAAGCTGCGCTTCGTCCTGATGGAATCCGGCTTCACCTGGCTGCCGCCGTTCTTGTGGCGCGCGGTGAAGATGTGGCGCGGCATGCGCCGGGAGATCCCCTGGGTGGAGCAGTCGCCCGACCAGATCTTCCGCGAGCGCGTCCGCATCACGATCCAGCCGGCCGACGCACCCGCCGATCCGGCGCAGATGGCCCAGCTTTTGAAGATGATCGGCTCGGACGAGATGCTGCTGTTCTCGACCGACTACCCGCACTGGCGCTTCGAGGGCCGGGACGCCCTGCCGCCGGGCTTCGACGACGCGCTCGTCCGGAAGATTTTGGTCGACAACCCGATGGCCACCTACCCGCGCCTGAAGGAGACGCTGTCATGACCACCGCGACCGCGACGCTCGAACGGCCCGTGGCCCGGCAGGCGACCGAGATCGTCGACTGCGACATCCATCCGATCATGAAGTCGCAAAAAGACATCCTGCCCTATCTGTCCCGGCGCTGGCAGGAGCATCACGAGACGATCGGCTTCCGCTTCCGCGGCCCCTTCCACGGCTCGTCCGCCTATCCCAAGGCAACGCCGGCCCTGTCGCGCGGCGACAGCTGGCCGCCCGAGGGCGGCCCGCCCGGCTCCAGCCTGCGCTTCATGCAGGAGCAGCACCTGGATGCGCTGGGCATCACCACCGGCATGCTCCAGCCGCTCTTCCCGGTCGGCATGGACGAGCGCAACCTCGACTTCGCCCATGCGGTGTGCCGCGCGGTGAACGACTGGCAGGTCGACGCCTTCACCTCGAAGGACCGCCGCCTGAAGGCGAACATCGTGGTCGCCTGCAACGACCCGGAAGGGGCGGTCCGGGAGATCGAGCGCTGTGCCGGCGACGGCCACCATGTCCAGGTGTCGTTCGCCACCCGCGCCGTCGAGCCGCTGGGCAGCCGCCGCTTCTGGCCGATCTACGAGGCCGCCGAGCGCCACGGCCTGCCGCTCGGCCTGCACAGTGTGGGCACCAATGGCCACGCGGTGGGGGCTGGCGGCTGGCCGTCCTTCTATTTCGAGGAGCACCAGTCGGTCTCAGTCAGCCTGCACGCCATGGTCGCGAGCATGGTGCTGGAGGGCGTGTTCGAGCAGTTCCCGAAGCTCAAGCTGATCGTGATCGAGGGCGGCTTCGCCTGGCTGGCCTCGCTTGCCTGGCGCCTGGACGATCTGTGGCCGAAGTTCCGGGCGGAGGTGCCGCATCTCAAGCACCCGCCATCCTTCTACATCCGGCGCAACGTCTACTGCACGACCCAGCCGATGGACGAGCCGCCGATGCAGCGCGACCTGAAGACGGTGCTGGACTGGATCGGCTGGGACCGGGTCCTGTTCGCTACCGACTATCCGCACTGGGATTCGGACGATCCGCGCTACGTCTTCAAGTTCCCGATGTCCGAGGAACAGCGCACCATGCTGTTCTCCGGCAACGCCAAGAACGTGTTCGGGCTTGGCTGACATGGCGCGCCACATCGTCGCCAAGGCGTCGGACGTCCCGGAGGACGGCAGCAAGCTCGTCACCGTCGCTGGCCGTGCCATCGCGCTGTTCCGGGTCGGCGAGGAATATTTCGCGATCAACAATCGCTGCCCGCACGAGGGCGGCAGCCTCTGCCATGGCCGGCTGGTGAGCCTGGTCCGCTCCGAGGAGCCCGGCACCTACCGGCTGTCGCGCCGCAACGAGATGCTGCAATGCCCCTGGCACGGCTGGGAGTTCGACATCCGCACGGGCCAGTCCTGGTGCGACCCGGAGCGGATCCGCACCCGCAACTATGTCGTGACGGTTGAGCCGGGCGAGGAGCTGGTGAAGGGCCCCTACAAGGCCGAGACCTTTCCGATCTCGGTCGATGGCGACTATCTCGTGGTCGAGATCTGAAGGGGTGGCCCTGATGGAGCAGCAGGATCCGCGCCTGCAGACGATCGCGGTCCGGATCGCGGCGATCCACCGGGAGACCGACGAGATCCGCAAGTTCGTCCTGGTCCACCCGGACGGCGACGCGCTGCCGGCTTTCGCTGCCGGCGCCCATGTAGACGTGCATGTGGCCCCGGGCCTGATCCGGCAATATTCGCTGGTGAACCCGCCCAGCGATGCCGGGCGCTACGTGATCGCGGTCAAGCTGGAGCCGCAGTCGCGCGGCGGCTCGGCGGCCCTGCATCGCCAGCCCGCGGTGGGCGACCTGGTGCGGATCAGCCCGCCCCGCAGCAACTTCGCGCTCGATCCGGCGGCGACCCATCACCTGCTGCTCGCGGGCGGGATCGGGATCACGCCGCTGCTCAGCATGGCCGGCCAGCTGGCCGAAGCGGGCGGCTCCTACACGCTCGCCTACTTCGCCCGGGCAATGGAGCTGGCCGGGTTCGCCGAGGAACTGGCCGGAGCGGCGCCTGCCGGGCGGCTCAGCCTCCATGCCGGCCTGAACGCGCCGGCGACCATGGCGGCGGTCGCGGCATTGCTGGCGCGCCAGCCGAAGGGCACGCATGTCTATGTCTGCGGCCCGCGCCCGTTCATGGACATGGTGGGCGAGCTGGCCGCCGCGTGCGGCCCGGCGCTGCCGGTGCATCGCGAGGATTTCGCGGCGCTGCCGGTCCAAGCGCACGCAGGCGACGGGACCATCGAGGTGGAGCTGGCGCGCAGCGGCTCGACCGTGTTGGTCCCGCCCGACCGGACCATCGCGGACGTGCTGATCGAGCGGGGCGTGGCGCTGGAGACCTCCTGTGAGCAGGGCATCTGCGGCACCTGCCTCACCCGGGTGCTGGCCGGCGTCCCGGACCATCGCGACGAATTCCTGCTCGAGGACGAGCAGAATGCCGGAGAGCTCATCCTGCCCTGCGTTTCCCGCGCGAAGACCGCCCGGCTCGTCCTGGATCTCTGAGAACCGCTGCTGCCGCCGGGTTCGTTCCGTAGGCGCGCAGCAGCGTGTCGAGCAGGACCCGGTAGTTCGCCTCGACCGCCGCAAAGCCGCCGCTGTCGCGTGCGATCTCGCCGGCATAGGCAAAGGCGTAGCTCAGCATGCGTGCCAGCTCGGCCTGCGGCAGGCCGGCCTGGAGTTCGCCGCGGCTGACCGAGAGCGCCAGCGCGAATTCCACGGCGGCCAGGACCTCGGCCCTGAACTCTGCGATGCGCTGCCGGATCCCGTCGCTGACTACTTCGGAATCCCCGGCAAAGCGCGTGAGCAGGCTCCACACCCGGCCGGGCCGGCCCTCCTGGTTGAAGCGGTAATAGGACGCCCGGTTGAACTCGATGGTGGCCTCGATCTTCTGTGCCAGGCTGGATTGCTCGTCCCGCCAGATCCGCAGGAAGTGCTCCGACACGCGGGCCGCGTAGCGGTCGAGCGCCTCGGCGGCCAGTCCCTGCTTGTTCTTGAAGTGATAATGGATGTTGGTGGTGGTGATGTTCAGGATCTGGGCGATGTCGGCGAAGCTGGTGCCGCGAAAGCCGTTCAGGGTGAACAGTTCCGTCGCGACCGCCAGGATCGAATCGCGCATGGACGGGGCGGACTGATCTCCGGCACTGCCGGCACGGCCGTCCTTTGTCGAAGCGCGCCGACGACTCTTGCGCACGGCCGTCCCGTCCGCCCCTGCACCGGGCGAACCGCTGGCGGCCAGAAGGCGCGATACGGGCAGATGCGGGCCTGCCAAGCGCAGGGTCTCCTCAAGGTCGAAGCGGCCGACCCTGGACGGCTGCATGCGCTGCAAGGTCGTGCCGAATCGTACCTGCTTGGCTCCGTCTTTCAAAGGCTTGGCTGGATCGCGTCGATCGGCAGCGTCCCGCCGCATGACCGGTCCCGCCATCGCCGGACGGATGAACACCCGACCGTACCGCCCGCCCCGACCTGCCGGAAATCGGCCGTGATCTCGCTCATCCTGACGAAACCGGCCGACCGGTCCTTCTCTGGCGTCGATGGATGACAACCAGCAGCCCGCAGGTCGCGCGACAGAGGCCGCCGATTCCTGCCGCAGCGTTGGCCGCACAGGCTGACAGGGAAACCGAGAATAACTGGTATGAGCCTGGCCGAACTGGTGAAGATCGTGCATCTGCAGGCCATTGCCGCCCGCGCGGCCACGGTGTGCATCGCCGCCGCCCTGGCCGAGACCGGCAGCCCTGAACTGCGCACGAGCCTGCACCGGCACTGCCTGCGCTCGGCCGCAACACTCGACCAGGCGAGCCGGCAATCGGTGAACTTCTGCGCGAACTCGCCGACCTCGTCGAGATTCCCGAAAGTCTGTGCGGCGGCCAGGCGGATCCTGTTGCGGGTCCTGAAATATCGCCAGCCTCAGCCCAGGTCCGTAATCGTGTCATTCTGATCCGGCTGCGGACCCGGTCTTTTCAGGATCGATGCCGCTACTGTCAGCAGCCCACGTCTACCTGAGGGATCATGACCGATCGGCGCAGCGACATGGGGCGGGGCGTTACCGGTGACGGCTACCCTGGCCGAGCGCCACACCAAAGCAGAGGCCGACCGCGATGCCCGTCGCCATGCTGTCGAACAGCACTTCACCCACCACCGCGCCGAGCGCAATACCGAGCGCCAGTCCGGTACTCAAGCTCATGACTGACATATTGATCCATGATTCGGTTCCGACAACCGGACCCGGACAATCTATGCCGTCGACCAGGGCGGCCGCTGAGCCGCTGATCCGAGTAGTGGATGCAGCAGTAGATGATTTATGACATACTCACCAGCATTCAGCTCCGGCCGCGCAAGGCGAAGCCCATCAGGGCCGCCAAGCCCAGGGCGCCAGCCGCGGTCAGCAGGCGGGCGCTCGATCCGGTCAGTCGCAGGGCGTCGGTCTTCGCCTCCTGGCTGAACGATCCGCGCAATGCGTGGCCGCCCGGCACGGGCTGGAACAGATTGTCCCGCCGCTCCAGGCCGGTGGGGGCGGGCCGGCACTGGCCCGCGACCGTGGTGGCGGCCAGATAGCGGTCGGCCAGGCCGGGTGCCGCCATGTCGCCCAGGATCGCCAGGTCGGTGCTGCCGCCCAGCCAGTATTCCCGGTCCGCATGGCGAGCGGCATGGCAGATCGCCTCGGCGGCGACCTCCGGCTCGTAGACCTGCCCGGCCGGCCGCGGCTGGCACTCCATATGGGTGCGCGCCCAGTCGAACTGCGGCGTGTTCACCGCCGGCAGGTGCACGGCGGTGAGCCGGATGCGGCTGCCGTCATGGATCAGCTCGGTACGCAGGCTGTCGGTGAAGCCGCGGATCGCGTGCTTGGCGCCGCAATAGGCCGACTGGAGCGGGATGCCCCGGTAGGCCAGGGCGGAGCCCACCTGCACGATCGTGCCGCGGTCGCGCGGCCGCATGTGGCGCAGGGCCGCCATCGTGCCGTGGACGAAGCCTAGATAGGTGACCTCAGTCACCCGGCGGAACTCCTCGGGTGCGAGGTCCCAGAACCGCGAGAACACGGTGACCATCGCATCGTTGATCCAGACGTCGATGGGTCCCAGCTCCCGCTCGACCCGCTCGGCGGCAGCGAACACCGCACCGGGATCGGCCACGTCCGCCGGCAGGACCAGGGCCTGGCCGCCCAGATGCTCGACCTCGGCGCGCACGGCCTCCAGGGCCGCCGCATCGCGCGCCAACAGGCCGATCCGCCAGCCGTCCCGGGCCAGGCGGTGCGCCACCGCCCGCCCCACCCCCGCCGAGGCACCCGTCACCACGACCGCGCCGTAGGGCGGGCGGGCGGAAGCGGCAGGGATCGGCATCGGTGCTCCTCGCGGCGGTTGGTCGGGACCTGCCCGACCAACCGCAGCAGGAACACGGAGTTCCGTTGCCCGGCTCAGCGGCCGGTCATGTCCGCCGTGGCGGAGGCCTGGTTGAGCGCGCCCGGCGAGGTGGCGAGGATCACGGCCCGGACCTGGCTCGGGCAGACGCCGCCCGGAATGGTCAGGTTGCGGAAGTCGGCGCGATAGAGGCCCTGCGGCGGGTTCACCGTGTTGTCCGGCACCGCCTGGACTAGGCCTACCGCGGTGAAGCGGTTCGGGTTGTTCGGGGTCGGGTCCGGGATCCGGATCTGCACGGTGGCATTGGCCGGGTTGACCGTGCCGCCGCGCACCTCGATCTCGTCGCGCCCGCCGCCGCGCACCCGGCAGTCGGCGCGCAGGATGCTGACCTGGGTAGTCTCGGTGTTGGCCAGCTCGGCGCTGTCGGCTTCCAGCGTATGATAATAGAGGGTGTTCTGGTCGCGGATGAAATAGCCCTCGGCGGACACCAGCGTGCCGGGGGTGATGCTGTTGGGTTTGATCCGGAGCCCGAAGCCGTTGATCGGGCGGCCGGCGGGCATGCGCGGATCGGTCAGGCGGACGATCGCCATACCGTTGACCGTCATCTTCTTGACGCCGCTGCCGTCCACATCGACCCGGCCGGTCGCCTCGCCCACCACGACATGCTCGAACATGTCGGTGAACACGTCGCTGGCATAGACGATGCCGCTCACGCTCTCGCCGATGACGATCGCGGTGCCGCCGATGAAGCCGCCCTGGGTGCGGCCCGGCATCGGGTCGGACTGGGCGGTGAAGCCGCGCAGCAGCTCCGTGGCGGTCGCGGTATCGGTGGAGCTCGCGGTGGGGGTGTGCACCAGGGCACCCGCCAGCACCTTCACCGTGGCACCCAGCACCTTCATCTCGCCGATGACGGAGCGCCCGGCCTCGGTCCGCGGTTTCGCATAGACCCTCACCTGCGTCATCGGCCCTTCGAGCTCGACATCGGGCAGCGCCACCTGTGCGCCGGCCGGCGTGAAGGTGGCCGCGAGTGCTATGGCGGCGGCACCGAGCAACAGATTGCGAAGCATGATCTGCCCTCCTCGAGGCGTGCTTGTCCTTGCGCCCGGCAGCCAGTGTCGGGCGGGTCGTCCCAGGAATGGTCGGATGGGGCCTGAAAATAGCCCCTCGGCGCTGGAGCATGTCCTGTCTGGATCAAAAATGATCCGGATCGGAGGAACATGCCTGGCCAGTCAATATGGAGCAGTTTCTTCCCGGTCAGGCGGCTTCACCTGACCGGGAACCGCCCTAGGGCACGATGTTCCAGGTCGCCATCATGCCGTGATCCTCGTGCAGCGTGTTGTGGCAGTGGATCACGTAGCGGCCATTGTCGCTGCTCTTGTTGGCGTAGTCCGGATCGGGGAAGTCGCGGAAGCGCATGAACACCTCCATCTCGTCGATCCGCCGCGTGCCGCCCATGCGGTAGATGTCGGTGCGGTAGCGGTTCTCCGGCGCGATCTGGCGGCCGTTCTCGGAGATGATGATCCCTTCCTCGAAATGGACGTGGATGGGGTGGTCCCAGCCGCCGGACGTGCTGCGGAAGCGCCAGATCTCGGCCGAGTTGCGGCGCACCTTGTCGGGCGGGTTGAGCAGGAACTCCGGTGCATGGTCGATGTCCGGGTCCCAGAGCTTGCCGTTGATGTGCCACATGCCGTTCTTGCGGCCGAAATCCCATTCGCGGACCTTGACCACCTCGTTGAGGTTGACCGAGGGCAGCGGGCGGAACGCGTTGGGCACCCGGCTCGGGTCCTCGACCACGCCCTGGACCCGGAACTCCAGGAGCTGGTTGCCGACCGAATCCGGATGGGTGGATTTGCCCCGGTCGATGCCGCGGCCGTCCTCCATCATCACCAGGTTGTTGGCGAGATAGACCCGGTCGCCATTCTTGAACTTCTTGAAGTCGATGATGATGTCGGCGCGCTCGGCCACCCAGAGCTCGAGGCTGGTGATGTCCTTGCGCGTCCGCGGCAAGAGGTTGCCGCTCTCCGAGATCTGGTGGAAGGGCTGGTTGGCGCCGTCCTTGCGCAGGACCAGGCGGTAGAAGCGCGACGGCCCGCCGTTCAGGATCCGGAAGCGGTACTTGCGGCGCTTGACCGGCATGAAGGGCTGGACCTTGCCGTTCACCGTCAGCTTATCGCCCAGATAGCCGTCATTGGCGAACTGGTTGAAGACCAGCTCGCCGCTGTCCGGGTCGAACTTCTTGTCGGCCAGGATCAGCGGCACGTCATAGTCGCCACTCGGGAGCTGCCAGCCGGTGGTCTCGTCGCCGGTGTCGTCGTCGTCGAACATCCGGACCATGCAGACCAGGCCCTTGTAGACATTGGACGCGGTGAACTCGGGCCGGTGGTCGTGCAGGAACAGGGTGGTTAGGGTTTCGCGCAGGTCGCCGCCATTGACCGGGTCGACCCATTTGGCCGGGATGCCCTTGGTGGTGGTGAAGCCGGCCCGCGCCATGCAGTAGTGGTGGTTGCGGAAGTTCGGCTTGCCCGAGGGGTTCTTCTTGGGCGGGATCCAGTTCCAGGGGCCGCCGTCGCTCTCCGACGCGGTGTGGAAATTGTGCAGGTGCGGCGCGATCTCGGGGTGGCCAAAGCCCTTGTGCTTGTCGGCGGACGGCAGGTCGTTCTCGATATGGAGGCAGAACGGCTGGCCGTAGCGGGCATCGATGATCGGGCCGCCGAAATTGTCGCCATAGCTCCAGACCGGGCTGCGCAGGTCCTTGGTGAACCGGTGTTTTCGCTCACGCACGCGCAGATGATACATCTTCTTCATCGGGAAGCGGCTCGAGCAGTACTGGTGATCCGCCTCGTTGTAGGGGTAGCTGCTGTCCTCTTCCGCCGGCTCCGGGATCGGCAGCCGCTCCTCGAACGGCGTGGTGCGCGGGCTGGCCGAGCTGGCGGCCAATGCCTGGCGCAGCGAGGCGCCGCGGAAATAGAAGGCGCTCCCGGCGATCAGGCCGAGCCGGGCGAGATCGCGCCGGCTGAACTTCTCGGCCTGGATCTCCCTCAACAGTTCGCGCGCGCGTCGGGCCGCACGCTCGGTGGTGGTCAGCATCGAGCAGTATTCCTTGGGAAGAATATGGCAGAACAGCCGGGAATGCCGGCGGGGACGGGCTCGGCTCAGGCGACATCCGCGATGGAGGTCACCGCCTTGACGATCCAGGCGGGCCTGCCGAGGCTGGCGGTGGCCGCCCAGCGGCCGAGCCGGTCATTGCCGTAGCGCAGGATCCCGGTGTGGTTGTCGAGTTGGAGGTCGTATTCCGGGTTCAGGCTGGCGAAGCCCAGGGCACGGCGCAGCCGCTCGATGTCGTCCGGCTCGCCGGTCAGGAACTTCCAGCCCGGCTTGACCTCCCAGAGCTCGGCATAGTCCTTGAGGATGTGCGGCCGGTCGAAATGCGGCTGCAGCGTGATCGAGTACATGAAGATGTCCCGATCCATCCGCTCGGCCAGCGCATCCTGCACGGCGCGCAGGTTCTCAGTGACCAGCGGGCAGGTGTCACCGCAGCTCTGGAAGAAGAAATTGATCAGTACCACCCGGTCGCGGATCAGG